>NZ_JBARGP010000098.1:0-2111 GCF_049798375.1 Bradyrhizobium sp. | reverse complement strand
CGAGCTTGCGGGTCTCTTCGATGGAGAGCTGCGAGCCGTACCAGTAGGCATTGTTGTCGTGGCCGAACAACAGCACGCCGAGCTCGTCGATGCCGTCGACGATCTCGTTCTCGTCGAGGATGTGATGTTTCTCCTGCATCTTCGCGGCGCGGCCGAACATTTCGTGCAGCGACAGCACGGCATCGTCGGCCGGATGATAGGCATAGTGGCAGGTCGGCCGGTAGACCGCCTTGCCCGATGCGTCACGCACCGTGAAGTAATCGGCAATCGAGATCGACTCGTTGTGGGTGACCAGGAAGCCGTACTGCGCGCCGCGGGTCGGGCACCAGGTGCGCACGCGCGTGTTGGCGCCGGGCTGCATCAGATAGATGGCAGCACCGCAGCCGGCTTCGTGGGTGCGCGCATTCTCCGGCATCCATTTCTCATGGGTGCCCCAGCCGAGCTCGGACGGCTGCACGCCTTCCGACAGGAAACCTTCCACCGACCAGGTGTTGACGAAGACATCCGGCTCTTTCGGCTTCTTGGAGCGCTGGGTATCGCGTTCGGCGATGTGGATGCCCTTGATGCCGGCCTGGCGCATCAGGTCCGCCCACTCGGCCCTGGTCTTCGGCCGGGGAGCATTGAGCTTCAGATCGGCGGCGACGTTAAGCAGCGCCTGCTTGACGAAGAAGGAGACCATGCCGGGATTGGCGCCGCAGCAGGAGACGGCCGTGGTCGAACCCGCCGGACGCGCCCGCTTGGCGGCCAGCGTCGCTTCACGCAGCGCGTAATTGGAGCGCGCTTCCGGACCCTTCGAGGAATCGAAATAGAAGCCGAGCCAGGGCTCGTTGACGGTGTCGATATAGAGCGCGCCGAGCTCGTTGCAGAGTTCCATGATGTCGGTCGAGCCGGTGTCGACGGAGAGGTTGACGCAAAAGCCCTGTCCGCCGCCTTCGGTGAGAAGCGGGGTCAGCAATTCGCGATAGTTGTCCTTTGTCACGGCCTTCTGGATGAAGCGGACATTCTGCTTCTCGCAATGCGCCTTGCGGCCCTCGTCCTTGGGATCGATCACGGTGACGCGCGACTTGTCGTAATCGAGATGCCGCTCGATCATCGGCAACGTGCCTTTGCCGATGGAGCCGAAGCCGACCATGACGATGGGACCGGTGATCTTCGCGTAGATCTGCGAGGGAGGGCTCATGGGATGGTTTCTCCGGAACGTGCTGACGGAAGCGGATGGATGGATCAGGCGCCGCGGCGCGCTTTAGGAGCCGCGGCGCTTGGCGGTGACTTCGATCTCGACCTTCATTTCCGGCTTGTACAGCGCGGAGACGGCCACCAGCGTTGCCGCCGGCCTGATGCCGCCGAGCACCTCGCCGCAGACGGTGAAATGCGCATCGGCGTCACCGATGTCGGTGAGGTAATAGGTCGCGCGGACGATATCGGCCATCTCGAACCCGGCCTCCTTCAGGGCAACTGCGATGGTCTTGAAACAGTTGCGTGACTGGCTCGTGACATCCGGCGGCATCGTCATGGTGGTGTAATCGTAGCCGGTGGTTCCGGCGACGAAGGCGAAGTCGCCATCGACAACAGCGCGGCTGTAGCCGGCGGTCTTCTCGAACGGCGAACCGGTGGAAATCAGGCGACGGGCCATGGGACACCTCATGAAGGATTTGCCGGGGGTTTAAGGGCTTTTGCTGCAGGTGCGCAACAGAGAGTAACGAGAACCAGGACCAAGCCGCGGTCAGCAGGACCGCGAGGTGACGTCCGACGGCCTCGATGGGCCGCTCCAGCGCCTGATGACGATATCGCGGACAATCATGATCGCGAGCACGATCAGGACCAGCGTCGGCACCAGGGTCCGGTGACGCTGGACGACGATCCCATCCCGTACTGTGCGGGCCGTCAGGCCGCGCATGATACCGGCGTCGCTTTGCGCCCGCGGCGCGGTTTCCGCTCAATCGCACCGGTGGCCACGATCATGCCCCATGCGCCGTCGAGGGCGCCGGCAGTGAGTTCGCGGCCGAGCAGGCGCTCGCGCTCGAACGGCCCCGGCAGCTGCAGGCCGGCGGTCGTCTCGGCCGTGAAGCCATAGCGGGCGTAGTAGGGCGCGTCGCCGAGCAGGATCACGG
>NZ_JBARGP010000097.1:0-3611 GCF_049798375.1 Bradyrhizobium sp. | reverse complement strand
CGCTGACCTTGGCGGCCAACAGGCGATTGCGCACCTGCTCGATCGGGTCCTGATCGTGCCGGACCTTCTCGACCTCCTCGCGGGTGCGGTACTTCGCCGGATCCGACATCGAATGGCCGCGATAGCGGTAGGTCTGCATTTCCAGGATGAACGGGCCCTTGCCCTCGCGGCACCAGGCGACTGCCATTTCGCCCGCCGCCTTCACGGCGCGCACGTCCATGCCGTCGACCTGCTCGCCCGGAATGTTGAAAGAGACGCCGCGCTTGGAGAAATTGGTCTGCGCGGACGCACGCGTCACCGCGGTGCCCATCGCATAGCGGTTGTTCTCGATCACGTAGACCACAGGCAGCTTCCAGAGCTCCGCCATGTTGAAGCTCTCATAGACCTGGCCCTGGTTGGCGGCGCCGTCGCCGAAATAGGCGATGCTGACCGAGTCGTTACCGCGGTAACGGTTGGCGAGCGCCAAGCCGGTGCCGAGCGACACCTGCGCGCCGACGATGCCGTGTCCGCCATAAAAGTGCTTCTCCACGCTGAACATGTGCATGGAGCCGCCCTTGCCCTTGGAGTAGCCGCCGCGGCGTCCGGTGAGCTCGGCCATCACACCCCTGGCGTCCATGCCGGTCGCCAGCATGTGGCCGTGGTCGCGATAGCCTGTGATGACCTGGTCACCCGGCTTCAGCGCCATCTGCATGCCGACGACGACGGCTTCCTGACCGATATAGAGGTGGCAGAAACCGCCGATCGCACCCATTCCGTAAAGCTGTCCGGCCTTCTCCTCGAAGCGGCGGATCAAGAGCATGTCACGCAGCGCAGCCAGTTCCTGCTCCCTGCTGAACTCCGGCGGCGGAGCCTCGTCCCTGTCCTGCCCTTGTTCTTTCGCGACGCTCTTCTTGGGTGCGGCCATGGCAATTCCGGATGAGAGAAAAAGTAGCCCTTCCTAGCCCAACTCAAATCTCCGTAAAAGCACCGCGTGACGGGCCGCACGTTTTGGTATGCCGCAACGCAACAGAGGCGTGAAACTTTAGCAACTAAAATCAGCCATTTTTGAAACGAGAACGCGCTTCGGGGCTATCCGATCAATCTCCACCGAATGCCGGCTCGGCAATGCGCCGGGGTCGCCTCTCGCTATTGGATCCTAGGCACCGGTGACCCACTCGAGCAAGGGCCCGCCGCCACGGTGCCTCCTCTCGTATTTCTACGGACCGGGGAATTTAGTTCCCTGAAAGCTTCGGCGCTGCACAAATAAGGCTGTGATGTTGTGGGGAGTAAGCCCTCACGCAAAGCTCGCGCAAGTTTCGCCGCGGCTTCCCGGCTGGGTCCCGTACAGGAAATTCGGAAATGATCCTCACGATTCCCCGACGTTTCGGCATCCTGGTTGTGCTGTCGATCGGCGTCTGCGTCGCCGCCGTGGCGAGCCAATTGATCGCCGCGCGCTCAGCCCTCGTCGAAGAGCGGAAGACCGCCATCGTGGGCCAGGTCCAATCCGCCGCGACCATCGTCGCGGGAATGGTCAGCGCGGTGAAAAACGGCACGCTGACCGAGGCGGAAGCCCAGAGCCGCGCCAAGACCGCGCTGCGGAGCATTCGCTACGGCAAGAACGATTACATGTTCGTCTACAAGACCGACGGGGAAAACATAGTGCTCGGTCCGAAGCCCGAACTGGAAGGCAAGCCCCTCATCGATCAGAAGGACGTCAACGGCGTCTTTTACGTCCGCGACCTGATCGCGGCTGCGATGGGCCGCGGCGGCTTCATCTCCTACATGTTTCCCCGGCCGGGAAGCGACGTCCCCTCCGCCAAATTGGGCTACGCGCTGCGGGCCGAGCCATGGAATTGGGTGATCGGCACCGGCGTCTATGTCGACGATCTCGATGAGGCCTTCTTTAGCTGGGTGAAAGTCGCGTTGGTGTGGGCCGCCGGCCTGATCGCCGTGCTGTGCGTTGCCACCCTGTGGATCGCGCGCGGCCTTGTCCGGCCGCTGAAGGCGATAACCACCACGATGACGGAGCTCGCGACCGGCAATCTCACTGTCCAGATTCCCAATGCGATGCGTCGTGACGAGGTCGGCGAAATGGCCCGCGCCGTCGAGGTGTTCAAGGTCAATGCGGTCACGCGCCAGCGACTGGAATCCGAGCAGAAGGAGCAAGAGACTCGGGCGGCCGCGCAGCGCAAGTCGGACACGACCCGGCTCGCGAATGATTTCGAAAGCGCGGTCGGTCAGATCATCGAGACCGTGTCGTCGGCGGCGAACAATCTGGAGTCCTCAGCGAGTTCGCTGACCGCCACTGCCGAGCGCTCCAAGGCCCTCGCGACCGTGGTGGCCGGAGCCTCGGGCGACGCGTCCAACAACGTTCAGTCCGTGGCCGCCGCGACCGAGGAGATGTCGTCTTCGGTCAACGAGATCAGCCGGCAGGTGCAGCAGTCCGCCGCGATCGCCAACGAAGCCGTGGACCAGGCCCGCAAGACCAATGAACGGGTCGGCGAATTGTCGCAGGCGGCGGCGCGGATCGGCGATGTGGTCGAGCTTATCAACACCATCGCCGGCCAGACCAACCTGCTGGCGCTGAACGCGACCATCGAGGCAGCGCGGGCGGGCGAAGCCGGACGGGGCTTCGCCGTGGTGGCGACGGAGGTCAAGGCCTTGGCCGAACAGACCGCCAAGGCAACCGACGAGATCAGCCAGCAGATCGGATCGATCCAGACCGCCACGCAACATTCGGTGGCCGCCATCAAGGAGATCGGCGACACCATCGGCCGCATGTCCGAGATCGCCTCCACCATCGCCGCAGCGGTCGAAGAACAGGATGCGGCAACGCAGGAAATCTCCCGCAACATTCAGCAGGCGGCGCAGGGCACGCGGCAGGTTTCAGCCAATATTGCTGACGTCCAGCGCGAGGCAAGCGAAACCGGGACGGCATCATCGCAGGTGCTCAACGCAGTGCAGTCGCTTTCCCAGGACAGCAACCGTCTCAAGACCGAGGTCGGCAAATTCCTGGACACGGTACGCGCTGCATGAACGAGCGCCGCTTCGGGCGCTGAATTCCTCGGTGCATCGGCCTGCCTGATGGCGGATTGGTCGCTACAAGCCAGCGGCCATGGGTCCAAAGCAGAGTTTACTGCGGCCTGACGATCCGGATCAGATCATGGGGATTGGCGTAGTCGAGCTCGAAGCGCGCCCGCTCATCGAGCATGTCGGGATCGACTCGGTCGGACCGCAGCAGCGACACGCGCTTCTCGCCTTCGGCGCGCTCCTGCTTCAGCCGCACCAATTCCGAGGTCAGCGCAATGATCTCCTGGTCCAGCTCCTGACGGGCGTTGAGGCCGTATTTGCCGGTATAGGCGTTGACGCCGAAATAGCCGACGATCGCTGCCGCCATCATGTAGAGGGCAACACCGGTCAGGAAGGATTTGAGACGGGCGCGGGAGACCATGGAGCGACCATGCCCCGGCTTGGTTAAGGGACCCTGAATCAGCGCGCCTGCCGCTGGCGTCTTCGGCGGCAGGCGCCTTGGCACGAGTTACCGATTCTGCTTCTCGATGAAGGCGGCGAAGGCCGTGAGATATGCCTCCAGCACCGTCTTCAGCGAGTCCTTGGTGCATTCGCCCTTGTCG
>NZ_JBARGP010000096.1:0-15062 GCF_049798375.1 Bradyrhizobium sp. | reverse complement strand
GCCCGCAAGGACTTCAAGGAGTCCGACCGCATCCGCGACGAGCTCGTGGCACTAGGCGTCGTCATCAAGGACGGCAAGGGCGCCGACGGCAAGCCGGTGACGACTTGGGAGGTCGCGCGATGACGAGACCCAACATTTTCGCGCTGCGGCCGTTCCTGCCTGCCGACACGCCGATGCTGGCGGCGATCTTTGTGGCCAGCGTGCAGGAGTTGACTGGCGACGATTACGGCGAGGCGCAGCAGGAAGCCTGGGTCGCGGTCGTCGATGACGAGGAAGGTTTTGCCAAAAGGCTCGCCTCCCAGCTGACCCTGATCGCGACCCTGGAGGGCTCGCCGGTCGGCTTTGCATCGCTGAAGGACAATGCCGAGATCGACATGCTGTACGTGCATCCGAGCGCCGCCGGGCAGGGCGTCGGCACGCTGCTGTGTGATGCGCTGGAGAAGCTGGCGGGCGCCCGTGGCGCCAAGAACCTTGTGGTGGATGCCAGCGACACCGCGGTCGAGTTCTTCCGCAAGCGCGGCTACGCCGCCCAGCAGCGCAACAGCGTCAGCCTCAACGGCGAATGGCTCGCCAACACCACGATGAAAAAAGCCTTCGATGGTGGAGCTCAGGCATGAGCAAGCAGCGCCTCTATCTGTTCGACACCACCTTGCGCGACGGCGCGCAGACCAATGGCGTCGACTTCACCTTGGCCGACAAGCAGGTGATCGCGCGCCTGCTCGACGACCTCGGCATCGACTATGTCGAAGGCGGCTATCCCGGCGCCAATCCGCTCGACACCAATTTCTTCGCCGAGAAACCGACGTTCAATCACGCCCGCTTCACTGCCTTCGGCATGACCCGGCGGCCCGGGCGTTCGGTCTCGAACGATCCGGGTGTGGCTGCGCTGCTGGAAGCCAAGGCGGATGCGATCTGTTTCGTGGCGAAATCCTCCGCGTATCAGGTGCGGGTCGCGCTCGAGACCACGAACGAGGAGAACCTCGCTTCGATCTGCGACAGCATCACGGCCGCAAAGGCCGTGGGGCGCGAGGTGATGCTTGATTGCGAGCATTTCTTCGACGGCTACAAGGAGAATGCGGAATTCGCGCTGGCCTGCGCCGAGGCCGCCTATGAGTCCGGCGCGCGTTGGGTTGTGCTGTGCGACACCAATGGCGGCACCATGCCGCACGAGATCGAGGCCATCGTCGGCGAGGTCGTGAAGCGCATCCCGGGCGACCACGTCGGCATCCACGCCCATAACGACACCGAGCAGGCGGTGGCCAATTCGCTGGCGGCGGTACGCGCCGGCGCGCGGCAGATCCAGGGCACCTTGAACGGCCTGGGCGAGCGCTGCGGCAACGCCAATCTCTGCTCGCTGATCCCGACCCTGAAGCTGAAGGGCGAATTCGCGGATCGCTTCGAGATCGCCGTCTCGGACCGGCAACTCGCGAGTCTGATGAAGGTGTCGCGGACCTTAGACGACATGCTCAACCGCGCGCCGAACCGGCATGCGCCTTACGTCGGCGAGAGCGCCTTCGTCACCAAGACCGGCATTCATGCCTCCGCCGTGCTGAAGGACCCGCAGACCTACGAGCATGTCGCGCCGGAAGCCGTCGGCAATCATCGCAAGGTGCTGGTGTCCGACCAGGCCGGCCGCTCCAACGTGATCGCGACGCTGGAACGTGGCGGCATCCCGTTCGAGAAGAGCGACCCCAAGCTGACGCGGCTGGTCGAAGAATTGAAGGAGCGTGAGGCCGCGGGCTTTGCCTATGAGTCGGCGAACGCCTCGTTCGAGCTGTTGGCGCGGCGTACGCTCGGCACCGTGCCGGACTATTTCCGGGTCGAGCAGTTCGACGTCAATGTCGAGCGGCGCCAAAACGCGCATGGCGAGCGCGTCACTGTGGCGCTGGCGGTGGTCAAGGTCGAAGTCGATGGCGCGCGCCTGATCTCGGCCGCCGAAGGCAACGGTCCGGTCAACGCACTCGACGTCGCGCTGCGCAAGGACCTCGGCAAGTATCAGGGCTATATCGACGGGCTGAAGCTGATCGACTACCGCGTTCGTATCCTCAATGGCGGCACCGAGGCCGTGACGCGGGTTCTGATCGAGAGCGAGGATGAAAATGGCGAGCGCTGGACCACGGTCGGCGTGTCGCCGAACATCATCGACGCCTCGTTCCAGGCGCTGATGGATTCGGTGTTCTACAAGCTGGTAAAGTCGGGCGCACCGGGGTGAGGCAGAAGCCGTCATTGCGAGGAGCCGCAGGCGACGAAGCAATCCAGACTTCCTTCCTGACTCTGGATTGCTTCGCTTCGCCGCTTCGCTCGCAATGACGGAGAGAGGAACACATGATCGATCACGTCTCGGTCGGCGTCAGCGACCTCGATCGCGCGGCGCGGTTCTATGAAGCCGTGCTGGCGCCGCTTGGCCTGACGCGGCTGGTGACGCGTCCCGCAACCGTCGGCTTCGGCAAGGCCTATCCGGAATTCTGGGTCAATTGGCGCGCGGGCATGGCGCGCGTCGCGGCGGAAAGCGGCATCCACATCTGCCTGCGCGCGAAGACTACGGTCGAGGTGGATGGCTTTCATGCCGCCGCGCTCGAAGCGGGCGGCACATCCGACGGCGCGCCGGGGCTGCGGCCGCATGATCGCATCAGCTACTACGCGGCGTTCATCATTGATCCCGATGGCAACCGCATCGAAGCGGTCACGTTTCCGACCGAGCAGTCCTGATCTCAGAGCCGCTTGGCGATCTCGGGCGCGATCTCGGTAGCTTCCTTGGCGATACCGGCGGCTGCCTTGCGCAGGCGTGGCAAGATGTCTTCGACGCGCTCGGCCTTGAGAACGTCGATCGCGAAGCCCGGACGGATGAATTGGGTTTCCTGCATGTGCTTGAGCAGCGCGAACAGCGGTTCCCAGAAGCCGTCGATGTCCGCAAGCAGCACCGGCTTGGCGTGCCGGCCAAGCTGCTTCCAGGTCAGCTGCTCGACCAGTTCCTCCAAGGTGCCGACGCCCCCGGGCAGGGCGACGAAGGCATCGGAATGCTCGAACATCAACCGCTTGCGCTCGTGCATGTCGGGCGTGACGATGAGATCCTTCAGCGGCATCATGACCTCCTTCTTGACCAGGAAGTCTGGGATGATGCCGGTGACGTTGCCGCCATGCTCGAGCACGGCGCGCGCGACCGCGCCCATCATGCCGACCGAACCGCCGCCATAGACGAGCCGGATGCCGTTTTCGGCGAAGCTCTTGCCGAGCGCCGTTGCCGATTCGATGAAGCTGGGGTTGGTGCCCGGGCCGGAGCCGCAATAGACACAGACGGTGCGGATTTCAGTCATTTGGCGGGTGTCGCATCGCAGTGGAAAGGCGTCAAGCCGGTGGGGAGATGGCGGGTGATTTGATTCGCTTCGTGCGAATCGGGCGGAGAATGCTTTGCCAATATCGCGCCGCGGCGAAAGATTCGTCTCCCCCCAAGCGTGCATGCGACCATTAAACGCCCTATATCACGGTTTCACGGCAACAATGCGTTGCCCGGCAATGACGTGAGGTCCATGCCGCGTGAAGGTCTCTTGATGACTCAATCCGAACTGCCTTCGCTCCCGGGCAACACGCGAAAGCCGGCGCGCACGTCATTGGAACGGGGCACCCTGGCGGGGACCCTGACGCATTTGTGGCCCTACATCTGGCCGGGCGACCGCGCCGATCTGAAGATGCGCGTTGTCTGGTCGGTGGTGTTGCTGCTCGTGGCCAAGGTCGCGACCCTGGCGGTGCCCTTCACCTTCAAGTGGGCGACCGATGCGCTGACCGGCGCGAATACGGCGCCGGTGGCGTCCTCGAGCTGGATGGTGTGGCTGATCGCTTCGCCGGTGATCATGACCGCGAGCTATGGTGCCGTGCGCATCGTGATGGCGGTGCTGACGCAATGGCGCGACGGTATTTTCGCGCGCGTCGCCATGCATGCGGTGCGCAAGCTTGCCACCATCACCTTCGTCCACATGCACGAATTGTCGCTGCGGTTTCATCTGGAGCGCAAGACCGGCGGCCTGACGCGGGTGCTCGAACGCGGCCGCAACGCCATCGAGACCATTGTGCGGATGTTGATCCTGCAGCTGATCCCGACCATCGTCGAGGTCTCGCTGATATCAGCCGTGCTGTTATGGCAGTTCGACTGGCGCTACGTGCTGGTCACGCTCGCGATGGTCGCGGCCTATCTGCTCTATACCTATTACGCGACGGAGTGGCGCATCGAGATCCGCCGCCGCATGAACGATTCCGACAGCGAGGCGAATACCAAGGCGATCGATTCGCTGCTGAACTACGAGACCGTCAAATATTTCGGCGCCGAGGCACGCGAGGCCGAGCGCTACGACCGCTCGATGGAGCGCTACGAGCACGCCAGCGTGAAGACCTACACCTCGCTTGCGGTGCTGAATGCAGGGCAGGCGATCATCTTCACTGTCGGTCTGGCCGCCGCCATGATGATGTGTGCCTACGGCGTGCGCCGCGGGCACAATACGGTCGGCGACTTCGTCATGATCAACAGCATGATGATCCAGCTTTACCAGCCGCTGAACTTCATGGGCATGGTCTACCGCGAGATCAAGCAGGCGATCATCGACATCGAGATGATGTTCGGCGTGCTGTCGCGGCCTGCCGAGGTCAAGGATGCGCCGGATGCAAGCGCGCTGGTGGTCTCAACCGGCCACATCCGCTTCGATGACGTGCGCTTTGCCTATGATCCAGAGCGTCCGATTCTCAAGGGGCTGAGCTTCGACGTGCCCGCCGGCAAGACAGTCGCCATTGTCGGTCCGTCCGGCGCTGGCAAGTCGACGATCTCGCGGCTGTTGTTCCGCCTCTACGACGTCTCTGCGGGACGCATCCTGATCGATGGCCAGGACATCCGCTCCGTGACGCAGGCTTCGCTGCGGTCGCAGATCGGCATGGTCCCGCAGGACACCGTGCTGTTCAATGATACCATCCGCTACAACATCCGCTATGGCCGCTGGGGCGCCTCCGACGCGGAGGTCGAGGAGGCGGCCAGATTGGCGCAGATCGATGGCCTGATCCGTGTCGCGCCGGAGGGCTACGAGACGCAAGTGGGCGAGCGCGGCCTGAAGCTGTCCGGCGGCGAGAAGCAGCGGGTGGCGATCGCCCGCACGGTGTTGAAGGCGCCGCCGATCCTGGTGCTCGACGAGGCCACCTCGGCGCTCGACAGCCACACCGAGCACGAGATCCAGGGAGCGCTGGAGGGGGTCTCGCGCAATCGTACCTCGCTGGTGATCGCACATCGGCTCTCGACCATCGTTGGGGCCGACGAGATCATCGTGCTCGATCAGGGGCGGATTTCCGAGCGTGGCACCCATGCCGAGCTTCTGGCGCGGGGCGGCCTTTATGCCGGCATGTGGAACCGGCAGCGCGAGGCGGAGGCGGCGCGCGAGCGGTTGGCCCAGATGGGAGATGATGGCGAGGCCGTCGCCCGTCGGCCCGCCGAGGAGGCCGCGGAATGAGAGGGTGTTGCACCTTCCAAATGATTCATTTTGACCTTTTGGCAGCGTCCACCTAACTCACTGCACAATTCGCGGCCAAAAGGCCGGTCAAACACCAGCCCAACGAAACAGGCCATGTCGATCAGCAATTCCATTCGTGCCCAGATTCCTCCGATCCATCCCGAAGGCTATCCGTTCATCGGCGGCTTTGCGCTTGTCAGCCTGATCCTGTTCTGGATCTGGACGCCGCTCGGCTGGATCGGGACCTTGCTCACCGTCTGGTGCGCGTTGTTCTTCCGCGATCCGATCCGAGTCACGCCGCAGCGTGACGGGCTGGTGGTCGCGCCGGCCGACGGCCGGATATCGATGATTGCGCGGGCGTTGCCGCCGGCCGAACTCGGGCTCGGCGACCGGCCGCTGCTGCGCATCTCGATCTTCATGAGCGTGTTCAACGTCCATGTGAACCGCAGCCCCGTGGCCGGGCGGATCGAGCGGATCGCCTATCGGCCGGGCGCCTTCATCAATGCCGAACTCGACAAGGCGAGCGACGATAACGAGCGCAACTCATTGGCGATCTCGACCCCGCACGGTCGGATCGGTGTGGTCCAGATCGCCGGCCTCGTCGCCCGGCGTATCGTCTCTTTTGTCCGCGAGGGGCAGTCTGTCGGCACCGGCGAGCGGTTCGGCCTGATCCGCTTCGGCTCCCGCGTCGACGTCTATCTGCCCGACGGCAGCGTGGCCCTGGTCGCGGAAGGACAGACCTCGCTCGCCGGCGAAACCATTTTGGCCGATTTCCGGGTCACCGACCCCGGCCTGACCTTCCGGAGTATCTGAACCGCCGGCCGCGCCGGCATGACCCATCGAGAGGACGCCGTTGCCCGTCATGGTGCAATCGGCGCCTGGAAAAGCTAAAGCGGTGTCATGATGGCTTTCGATCCGACCTCTCCCGAACAGCGTCAGCGCCGGTTTCGTCCGATTCCGGTGCGGATGCTGGTGCCTAATGTCATCACCTTGCTGGCAATCTGCGCCGGCCTGACCGCGATCCGGCTCTCCACCGAGGGACGGATGCAGCTCGCGGTTGGCGCCATCGTGTTCGCGGCAATTCTGGATGGCATCGACGGCCGTGTCGCGCGCCTGATCAAGGGACAGTCGAAGTTCGGCGCCGAGCTCGACAGCCTTGCCGACTTCGTCAATTTCGGTGTCGCTCCTGGTCTGATTCTGTATTTCTGGCAACTCAACGAGCTGCATGACGGCGGCTGGATCGCGGCGATGATGTACGCGATCAGCGGCGGCCTGCGGCTGGCGCGCTTCAACGCCACCATGGACGATCCGAACAAGCCGCCTTTTGCCTCGAATTTCTTCACCGGCGTGCCGGCGCCAGCCGGCGCCATCACGGTACTGCTGCCGATCTATCTCGGCTTCCTCGGGGTGCCGAAGCCGCCGGCGCTGCTGACCGCGTTTTACACGCTCCTGATCGCCTTCCTGATGGTGTCGCGGCTGCCGGTGTTCTCGGGCAAGCAGATACGCATGCGGGTGCCGCCCGAACTGTTGCTGCCGGTGTTCGTGGCCGTGGTGTTTTTCGTTGCGCTGCTGGTGGTTTATCCCTGGCAAATCCTGTCCGCGGGCTCGATCCTCTACATCCTCAGCCTGCCATTGGGCTTCAAGTCGTATCGCGACCAGGCCGCGCGCTATGCACGTACGTCCGGCACGACGGTCGCGCCCGCCGCTGGTGTCACGCAGCCGGCAGACGCGTCGGCGCCTTCGCCGGCCGCCAAGCACCCCGACGAAGACAGACCGCCGGAGCGGCTGCACTGAGATAAGCGCATTGCAGCAGCGCTCGTCCGCGTTTTGCCGGGGGCGATCGCGTCGGCTATACCGGGCAGGCAAGAGCGGCCATGAACGCCGTTCGCCCCATCCGGAGAGACGCCTGTGACCAGTTTTGCTGCCCCGCTTGATTCGTCCATTCTCGAAGCGCTGGCGCGCTACGACACGCCGACGATCTGCAACGCGATGGAGATCGTGGCGCCGGAGCGGCGGCTGATCGGCTTCACCACCAAACCGCTGGTCTGCCCGTTTCCCGAGCTGCCGCCGATGGTAGGCTACGCGCGCACGGTGACGATCCGCTCGGTGCTGAAGTCGAGCCTGCCGGCGGAAGAGCAGGCGAAGCGCCGCATCGACTATTACGAATATGTCGGCACCGGCTATGGCCCGCGCATCAGCGTGATCCAGGACATCGATGGCCCCGATGTCGGCTATGGCGCGTTCTGGGGCGAGGTGCAGAGCAACGTCCACAAGGCGCTCGGCTGCCTCGGCGTCGTCACCGACGGCTCGGTCCGCGACGTCCCGCAATGGGCGCCGGGCTTCCAGGCGCTGGCCGGCTCGATCGGGCCATCGCATGCGTGGGTGCATGCGGAAAGCTTCGGCGGCGAGGTCCGTGTCGCCGGCATGACCGTGCGCTCCGACGACCTGATCCACGCCGACAGCCATGGCGCGATCGTGATCCCGCATGAGCTCGCGGAGAAGGTGCCGGAGGCAGCAGAGCTGTGCGGCCGCCGCGAGGCGCCGATCCTGGAGATAGCGCGTTCCAAGGATTTCTCGCTCGAGAAGCTGAAGGAAGCGCTCAGGCGCTCGGCGGAAATTCACTGACGCGCTGATAAGCGGAGTCCGGCGGCGCACGCGCCGGACGGCCGCTGAACCTGCCGATCACCATCTCCGATGGCGGGTTGGGCGACCCTCCGCCGAGGAGTTCTGGCGATGGATATGCACCGCAAGACGGTTTTGATCACCGGCTCGACAGATGGCGTCGGGCGTTATGTCGCGGCGCAGCTTGCGGCCAAAGGCGCCCACGTCCTGATCCATGGCCGCGATGCGGCGCGGGCGCACAGCCTGATCGAGGAGGTCGTGCGTGGCGGCCACGCCGCGCCGGTGTTCTATCAGGCCGATCTGTCCTCGCTGGCCGGCGCGCGGCAGCTGGCCGATGCGGTCCGAGCCGATCACGACAGGTTGGACGTCCTTGTCAGTAATGCCGGCATCGGCTCGCGCAGCAGGGGCAGCGGCGAGCGGCGCGAGAGCGCCGATGGTTTCGAGCTGCGTTTTGCGGTCAACTATCTCTCAGGCTTCCTGCTCGCTCATCTCCTGCTGCCGCTCGTGACGGCCGCGGCGCCGTCGCGGATCGTCAACGTCGCCTCGCTTGGGCAGCAGCCGATCGATTTCGACGATGTCATGATCACCAAGAACTACAGCGGCAGTCGCGCTTACGCGCAGAGCAAGCTTGCGCAGATCATGTTCACGATCGATCTGGCCGCGGAGCTGAAGCAGGCAGGCGTCACCGTCAACGCTTTGCATCCGGCAACATACATGAACACCACGATGGTGCGCGAGGGCGGCGTCACTCCGATGTCGACGGTGGAGCAGGGCGGCGAGGCCATCCTGCATCTGGTCGAAGGCGACGACGTCGCCGCCGCAGCGGACTGTTCTTCAACGGATTGCAGGAAGCCCGCGCCAATCCGCAGGCCTATGATCAGGCGGCACGCGACCAGCTGCGCGCGCTCAGCCGAAAACTTACGGGATTATGACGGCGTGAAGGATGTTGCGGGCCACATGGCCGGCTGATCGACGTCGGTGCAGCCGCACGCCTTGCATGCAGCGGTTTGGCGACCCTGTTTACGGATCATTATGCCTACCGGTAACCCGTCTTTAATGGCAGCCATCTAGGGTCAGCCTACGCGGTTCCAGCACGACCGCGTCCCGTCCGGCGTGGACGGGGGTCGCGTACGCGAGTGGAGTAGAGTCATGGATATTATGACGGGCGCGGGGCTCGTGGCGGGCGTGATCGTCATCGCTACGATGATGCTTCTCGGCGGCAATCTTGAGATGTTCGTCTCCGAGCACGCCGCGATCATCATCTTCGGCGGATCGATCTCGGCCACCATGATCCGCTTCCCGTTGAACGCGATTCTCCACGGCTTGCCGCTCGGCATGAAATTTGTCTTCACGATGAGCAGTCTGTCGGCCCGTGAGCTGGTCGACGAACTCGCCCGCATCGCCGAAATCGCTCGCAAGCAGGGCCCGGTCGGCCTGGAAAAGGTCGAGACCGATGAGCCGTTCCTGGCCAAGGGCATCCGCTATGTCGCCGACGGTTACGACCTCGAATTCATCCGCGACAATCTCGAACGCGACCGCGACAACTTCCTGATGCACCTCGACGAGGGCAGCAAGATCTATCGCGCGGTCGGTGACTGCGCTCCAGCCTTCGGCATGGTCGGCACCTTGATCGGCATGGTGCAGATGTTCGCCAACATGACCGACCCGTCCAAGCTCGGCCCGTTCATGGCGACCGCGCTGCTGGCGACGCTGTACGGCGCGCTGGTGTCGAACCTGATCTGTCTGCCGATCGCCGACAAGCTGCACGGCAAGCTGCTCGACGAGGAAACCAACCGCACGCTGATCATCGACGGCATCCTGATGATCCGCGACTCCAAAAGCCCGGCTCTGGTGCGCGAAATGCTGCTGGCTTACCTGCCCGAGAAGCATCGCCACGCCGAAGGCGAGCCGGTCCCGGCCTGATCGGTCGGACGCGGCGTTCGGAGAACTTAAGCGATGGCCAAGAAGAAACGCGGCGATGGGCATGGCGGCGGTCACGGCTGGTTCGTGACCTTCGCCGACCTGATGGGCCTGCTCGTCAGCTTTTTCGTCATGCTGGTCGCGTTCTCGACCATGGACAACGCCAAGCTGAAGGTCGTCGCCGGCTCGATGCGCGACGCCTTCGGCGTGCAGACCGAGTCGCGGTATTCCGGCATCGTCGAATCCGACGGCCTGCCGACCCGGCCACGGTTGAAGAACGCCGCGCATGTGTCGCCTGACGAGACCTCGAACACGCCGAGCCCCGAGCAGGAAGAGAAACAATACACCAACGGCGCGAAGCTCAAGACCGATCGCCAATTCGCGTTGGCTTCGGCGTCGCTGCGCCAGGCGCTGCAGGACATGCCAGAGATGACGGAGATCTCCAAACACATCATGTTCGAGGAGACCAAGGAGGGGCTCAATCTCGAGATCGTCGACCAGGACGGCCGCTCGATGTTCGCCGACGGTTCCAAGGTGCCCTATGATCGCACCAGGCGGCTGATCGAGAAACTTGCCGCGCCGCTCAAGGCGACCCCGCTGCGTGTCCAGATCACCGGCCACACCGCCGCCGGCTTCGTCCCCAACAAGAACGACTATGGTGCGTTCGACTTGTCCGCGGATCGGGCCAACGCCGTGCGCCAGATCCTCGAACGTGAAGGGCTGCCGCCGAACCACATCTTTGCCGTTTCCGGCAAGGCCGATACCCAGCCGCTGTTCCCGGACGATCCCTCGCTGTCGGCCAATCGTCGCGTCACCATCACCTTGATGCGCGAGGATCCGCCGCTGCCGCCCAATCTGAAGCCGTAGCGCTGCATCTCCAGCATCCGAAGCATTTTGCCGCGCGCCCGTTTGCGAATTCGGAGCGAAAATCGCAAGCAAGCCTTTGATTCCAATGCGGCTTTAGTTTTGAGGCGCGATGACGCGCGTCCGGCTGACATTCGCTTCAGGATGTCTGCGGCTGTTCGAAGCCCGGACCGGACACGATGGGGCAGGTGCTTCCTGCATTAAGCCCGAGGAACCAAGGTCTACTATGGCGGATACTTGACCTGGGGCTGCGATGCGTCCAAACGCGCCGGGTCAAGCAGGGAAGATGCGATCTCAAGCGACATGACGGCCAGTGCCACACCGACCGAGGGACAGGAAGCCACGAGCACCTCGGGCTTCTGGGCTCTGACGCTTGGCAGCATCGGCGTCGTGTTCGGCGACATCGGTACCTCGCCGCTCTACGCCTTTCGCGAGGCCGCCACCGGCGCGGCCCAGGGCCAGCCGGTCTCGCGGATCATCGTGCTCGGCGTGCTTTCCCTGATCCTGTGGTCGCTGTTCATTGTGGTCACCGCCAAATACGTGCTGCTGCTGTTGCGGGCCGACAACAATGGCGAGGGCGGAACGCTGTCTTTGATGGCGCTCGGCCAGCGCGCGTTGGGCCGGCGGAGCCTGTTCCTGTTGTGTTTGGGGGTCGTCGGAGCCTCGATGTTCATCGGCGATTCCATGATAACGCCCGCGATTTCGGTGCTCTCGGCGGTCGAAGGCCTCAAGCTCGCGGCGCCCGCGCTCGAGCATTACGTCGTACCGCTGACGGTTTTCATCCTCGTCTCGCTGTTTGCGGTTCAGAGCAAGGGAACGGCGCTGGTGGCGTCCGCCTTCGGCCCTGTGATGGTGGTCTGGTTCACGACTCTGGCTGCGATGGGGATCGTCCACATCAGTGACGACCCTTCCGTGCTCGCGGCGATCAATCCATATTATGGGGTGAAATTTCTGCTCTCGCATGGGGCGATCGGTCTGGTCACGCTCGGGGCGGTGTTTCTCGCGGTGACCGGCGGCGAAGCGCTTTATGCGGATCTAGGCCATTTCGGCCGTAAGCCGATCCAATCGGCCTGGCTGTTCTTCGTGCTACCATCGCTGCTGATCAACTATTTCGGGCAGGGCGCCCTGGTGCTGTCCGATCCCAGCGCCATCGAGAACTCGTTCTACCGGATGGTGCCCGACTTGCTGCTGCTGCCCCTGGTGGGCCTCGCGACGGCCGCGACCGTGATTGCGAGCCAAGCCGTGATCACCGGCGCCTATTCGCTGGTCAGCCAGGCGGTGCAACTGAGCCTGCTGCCGCGTTTCGAGGTGCGGTATACGTCGGAGACCCATGCCGGGCAGATCTATCTGCCGCGCGTGAACCGGCTGCTTTTGATCGGCGTGATGCTGCTGGTGCTGCTGTTCCGGACCTCCAGCAATCTCGCTTCTGCCTATGGTATCGCGGTGTCCACCACCATGGTCGCCGATGGCATCATGGGCTTCGTGGTGATCTGGAAGCTCTGGAACCTGCGTGCCGCTGTGGCTGCGGCGGCGATCGCACCCTTGGTCATCGTTGACATGACCTTCTTCAGCGCCAACCTGCTCAAGCTTCTCGAAGGAGCCTGGGTGCCGCTGCTGTTCGGCGCCGCGATGATCGTGACGATCTGGTCGTGGCGGCGCGGCACGGTGATGCTGATGCTCAAGACGCGCAAGATCGAAGTCCCGCTCGACGAGCTGATCGCGAGCCTGGAGAAGCGCCCACCACACATCGTGAAGGGGACTGCGGTGTTTCTCACCAGCGATCCGGTTTCGGTGCCGACCGCCTTGCTGCACAATCTCAAGCACAACAAGGTGCTGCACGAGCACAATGTGATCCTGACCATCGAGACCGCGCAGACGCCGCGGGTCGATGTGGCGGAGCGCGTGCGGATGGAGAAGATCAGCGAGAGGTTTTCCAAGGTGCGGTTGCGATTCGGCTTCATGGAGTCGCCGAACGTCCCCAGGGCGCTCGCGGTCGCGCGCAAACTCGGTTGGCAGTTCGACATTATGTCGACGTCGTTCTTCGTCTCGCGCCGCTCGCTAAAGCCATCGCCTCAGTCTGGAATGCCGGCTTGGCAGAACCATCTGTTCATTGCGCTCAGCCGGTCGGCCAACGACGCCACGGATTATTTTCAAATTCCGACGGGCCGGGTGGTGGAGGTCGGTACTCAAGTAACGATATGACGCTCAGGACGCCGGGAAGCGTCTGAGATATGCGTTAATGCAGGGTGATGGCTCAAAATAAGGCTATGCTATGCAACGAGCGCAGGGCTATAAGCCGCGTCGCATTGCACACAGTGCCTGACAAGCATTTCGAGGCCCCGCTTTCAATGACGAGTAATGTCGCAGCTCCCGCGGCGGATGCGCCGCCGGCGGCCACCGGGCATGCCGAAGCCCATTCCACTGCCAGTTTCGCAGCGCTCACGCTCGGCAGCATCGGCGTGGTCTATGGCGATATTGGCACCAGCCCGCTCTACGCATTGCGCGAAGCCGTCAACGCGGCGAGCGCCGGCGGGCAGGTGGCGCCGCAGGCGGTGCTTGGCGTGATCTCCCTGATCCTGTGGGCGCTCATCATCGTGGTGACGCTCAAATACGTCGTGATCCTGCTTCGCGCCGACCACAATGGCGAGGGTGGTACACTGGCGCTGATGGCGTTGGCCCAGCGCGCTGTCACCAAGGCCGCCGGCACGATCGTCCTGCTCGGCATCATCAGCGGCGCCTTGTTCTATGGCGACGCCGTCATCACGCCGGCGCTTTCGGTGCTGTCGGCCGTGGAAGGCATCAAGCTGGTTACCTCGTCGCTGGACCCTTATGTCGTACCGGTCACCGTCATCATCCTGGTTTTGCTGTTCGCGGTGCAGTCGCGCGGTACGGCCAAGGTCGCGGCCTTCTTCGGCCCGGTGATGCTGATCTGGTTCCTGGTGATCGGGATCGCGGCGTTCCCGCCGATCATCCGCCACCCCGAGGTGCTGTGGGCTTTCAATCCGCTCCACGCGGCGTGGTTCATGCTCAATCACGGCATCATCGGTTTCATCACGCTGGGCGCCGTGTTCCTGGCGGTGACGGGCGCCGAAGCGCTCTATGCGGATCTCGGCCATTTCGGCAAAAGGCCGATCCAGACCGCCTGGCTGTTTATCGTACTGCCGTCGCTGGCGCTGAACTATCTGGGGCAGGGGGCAATCGTGATCGCCGATCCCAAGGCAATCGAAAACCCGTTCTTCCTGATGTTCCCGGACTGGCTCCTGATCGCGATGGTCGCCCTCGCCACCGTCGCCACCGTGATCGCGAGCCAGGCCGTCATTACCGGCGCCTATTCCCTGACCCGCCAGGCCATTCAGCTCGGCCTGCTGCCGCGCTTCGAGATCCGCCACACCTCGGAAGCCCATTCCGGCCAGATCTATATCCCGCGCATCACCAGGCTGCTGCTGATCGCCGTGATCCTGCTGGTCTTGATGTTCAAGTCGTCGAGCGCGCTGGCCTCGGCCTATGGCATCTCCGTCACCGGAACGATGGTGGTCACGGCGATGATGGGCTTCGTCGTGATCTGGAAGGTCTGGAGGTGGTCGCCGTTCGCGGCTGCGGCGCTGATCGCGCCGTTCCTGTGCCTCGACCTGACCTTTCTCACCGCGAACCTGCTCAAGGTGTTCGAAGGCGGCTGGGTGCCGCTGGCGCTTGGCGGTTTCGTGATGATCCTGATGTACACGTGGCGGCGCGGCAGCCGGCTGTTGTTCGAGAAGTCGCGCAAGCTGGAATTTCCGCTCGCGGATCTCGTGGCGATGCTGGAGAAGCGGCCGCCGCAGCGGGTGCCGGGCACGGCCGTGTTCCTGACCAGCGATCCCCTGAGCGCGCCGACCGCGCTGATGCACAGCCTCAAGCACTACAAGGTGCTGCATGAGAAGAACGTCATCCTGACCATCGAGACCGCACCGACTCCGCGCATCGATCCCACCGAGCGCGTGCGCCTGGAGCAGGTCAGCGCGACCTTCACCAAGGTGGCGCTGAAGTTCGGCTTCATGGAATCACCGAACGTGCCGCGGGCGCTGGCGATCGCGCGCAAGCTTGGCTGGCAGTTCGACATCATGTCTACCTCGTTCTTCCTGTCGCGCCGTGCGCTGAAGCCAGCCGCGCATTCCGGCATGCCGCGCTGGCAGGACC
>NZ_JBARGP010000095.1:0-4004 GCF_049798375.1 Bradyrhizobium sp. | reverse complement strand
GGTAGCTCCGTCTATATCGTGCGCTATACCGTTTTAATGGACGCCGGAGACATCCTGATCACCCGTATCTGGCATGGACGAGAAGCGCGTCCGTAAACAGGTGCAGCCTTGCCGCGCTCCCCCCCTGACATCGCCGTGAGCCCCCCACGGGCGCGCTTGCAACGCGCGCGCTTTTGTCGCAGGAACATGGGCCCGTCGCGGACGGGGACCGCCACCGGGCGGAGCGTCGGCCCGGGGCGGCTGGGGTATTTGTTTGTTACGGGAGATTTCTCATGCGTCGCTTCGTCACTTTCGCTGCCGCCGCCGCTGTGGCCGCGGCGTCTGTCGCGCCCGCCATTGCGGCCCATCGGCATCATGCTGCTCCGGCCGAGCCGCAGGTCGGCGCCGCCCAGCCCGGCTACTATGTGATCCGCTGGGACAACACCGGCATCTGCCAGATCTGGAACGAGCAGCTTACCGCCAAGCCGACCCAGTGGCCGTCCACCTACAAGGTGGTCAGCAGGCCGGTGCCGACGTTCAACGAAGCCAGCGCCATTCAGATGAAGCTGCGCGGCGAGCGCAGCTGCACGCTGTAACGGCCAGCCAGGCTCCGGCGACAGGACATCGGGCGATCGCCGTCACCGGCGGTCGCCCTTGCTTATGCGGACCTTGGGTGCGGCGAGCCGCGGCTGCCCGTCTCGCGGGGGAACATGTGGATGGGGCGGGACAACTGCGCTGAGTTGCGCAAGCCGCTCTCGCCCCTGTCATCCCGCCCGTGTAGTCTCCCCTGGGCGTCATGCACGCCTTGCGGAGATCGGCATGGCTCAGAACGAGACCTTCATCCTGCACGCGGCGCTCGACGGCCGGCGCGCGATCTATCGTGACATCGAGATCGATCCGGCGAAATCGCTCACCAGGCTCGCCGGAACCATCGTGCAGGCGTTCGGTTTCGATTTCGACCACGCGTTCGGCTTCTACACCGGCCTGACCCTGTCGAAGATCAAGATCGTCCATCCGCAATACGAGTTGTTTGCCGACATCGGCGAGGCCGGCCCCGGCGTGCTCGGGGTCGAGAAGACCAGGATCGCGCAGGCCTTCCCGCAGCCCGGCCATACGCTGCTGTTCCTGTTCGACTATGGCGACGACTGGCTGTTCCGCATCACCTTGAAGTCCATTGGCGTCAAGCAGCCGAAAGCGCGCTATCCGCGCGTGGTCGCGGCCAAGGGCCAAGCGCCGGAGCAGTATCCTGCCCCCGATGAGGACGAAACGGATGGACCGCGGATCGGCGTCAATCCTCGGTCCGGCGAGGTCATCCGCTTCGGCGAAAAATAATGTGCGACAGATGACCGACGCCGCGGAGCGGCGCGATCGCCTGCCCGACCAACTCGCGCCGAACCTGCGCCTGGTCTTCGTCGGCACCGCGGCCAGTGAACGTTCGGCCGCGACCGGTCATTACTACGCCCATCCCGGCAACCGCTTCTGGCCCACGCTGCATGCGATCGGGCTGACGCCGCGGCTTTATCAGCCGCATGAGTTTGCCGCGCTGCTCGATCTCGGCATCGGCTTCACCGACCTCTGCAAGCACGGCGCCGGCATGGACCACATCGCGCTCAAGCAAGGCGTCGATGTCGATGGTTTTTCCGCAAAGATGCGGCGCTATCGCCCGCGCACGATCGCCTTCACCAGCAAGAAGGCGGCAAGCCTGTTCTATGGCCGGCCGACATCGCGCATCACATTCGGCCGGCAGCCGGAGCGTGACGATTTCCCCGATGTCTTCGTGCTGGCCTCGCCTTCAGGTGCCGCATCGGGCACATGGACGTTGCGGCCTTGGCTGGAGCTGGCGGCGCGTGTGAATGCGTAGCTTCTCACGCATCGCGCTTCCCTGGTCGTCACCCGCGCAGGCGGGTGACCCAGTATTCCAGAGACGTCAGCGATGGACCGAGCGGCCACAGCGTACTTCATCACCCGCCTGCGCGGGTGATGACAGCTTTACTAACAGCGACACCTCGACCGCAGAGCAATACTACCGCAGCCCGATCGCAAGGCCTGAGAGGTCGACATTGGCCAAAAGCCCGATTTGCTCGCCGGCGAGCTCGAGCACCGCGCCCTTCTGGTTGGTCAGCACGATGCCGCGCACGCCGCGGCCGACCGCGAGCCCGGCGCCGGCCGCGCCATAGACGCCTGCGACGTCGGAGGGCCGGAAGATGTTGCTGACGCGGCCATGCAGCACGGTGCGCGAACCGCCGAACACCAAGCCGTAGTCGAGGCCGCCGGTCGACAGCGGATAAGCCCGCCCGCGGAAGTACATTACGCCGGAGCCGCCCGAGCCACCGATGATCCAGCCCGCCTTGTAGATCGTCAGCGTGATGGTGCCGCCGTCGGCGAACGCCGCGCCCGGCAGCAGGCTGGCGGTCAGCGCTGTGAGAGCAACCAGCGCGCTGCGGAGCAAGGATGCAAACTTCATGTGCGGAAAACTCCTCAAGGTGTGAGCAGGACTAAGAGACATGCGTGATAAGACCAAACGAATCGGTTTGGCTGAATTTAGCCTTTTGCACGGCGGGACGCATGTGCGGCGGCGACTGTGCGCGAAAAGCCATAGGCGCGGCAGGCGCGTGCGAGATCGCAATCGGCACGTCGCTCAATGTCGCCGCGGCACTTGCACTGCCCGGCCGTCGGTCACGCCGGCCGCTTCGTCAGCTCGTCCTGCGCGGCCACGAGCTCGCGAAACGCCTGTTCGCTGCCGCCTGCATCCGGATGCATGATTTTGGCGGCGCGACGGAAGGCGCTGCGGATCTCGGGCGCCGATAGCGCGCCATCGATCGGCAGGCCGAGCAGTTGGCGCGCGTGCTGATCCGCCGTCAGCGGTTTCGGCCTGGCGCCGCGCCGGCCGAAGCGCGGCATGGTGAGCTCGATCAGCACGTCGAGCACGACGATCAGGCGACGCCGCGCCGCATCATGCGTGATGGCGTCAGCACCGAAGCCGGCGGCACTGCGCAGGATCGGCAGCGCCTGCGTAGCCGCTTGACGCAATGTCGGCTCCGCGCTCAGGCGCGCGATATCATCGACAAGCGCGGCAGCGTCACGCCAGTCGGTCGGGTTGGCCTGCAGCAACCGCTCGATCGCGGATTTCCAGGCAGCGGAGGATGGTTCGGCCAAGCTGTTTGCCGTGTGTTGTCCAGGACGAGGAAACAGCGCCGTTATGCGCGCCCATCGTTTCCGCGCGCTTAATCCACCAGCGACCCGGCCGCCCCCAGGGCGGAATGCGTCGCCGGGCGCGCGAAATCGAGGCATTTCCTTGACATTCAACCTGGCGGCGGTGCGCGTTAAGCGGTCGTTAACCTTATCGGACCACGTTGTTTTACGGGGTGGGTATTTGTTGGTCTCGATGTTTTCCGCGCTTTGTGCCGGCGCGGGGCGTTGATCGGGAGGAGTTCCATGTCACACGATCTGTCACATTACGCCGAAAACCTATCCAGCATTTCGACGCTGCCGCCGCCCTCACCGGGGCGGCCTGCGAACGAGGTTGTTCCGCTATTGATCGGAACGCCACTCTCGGAAATCGAGCGCGAGCTGATCGTGCAGACGCTCGGCCGCTGCCACGGCAACCGTACTCATGCAGCGAAGCTGCTCGGCATGCCCGTCCGCACGCTGCGCAACCGCATCAGGCTCTACGTGGCCGATGGCATCGAGGTACCCGCCTACGGGGCGTGAGCCGTCATCCGCAGACGATGACGCCACGACGACAACGCGGATGGCGATTGATGTTGATCGATCGCCATCCTCGCGCGTCACAGAATTGCTGCCACCGTCGCGCGTCTGCTACGCTTCCCCGCGAGAATCAGCGTTGGTGGAGTTGCGGTGGTGGCGAAGAATCCGGCCGGTCGGCAGGGACGCGCGGGGCCGCGAGGCCTACAGGGACAACCAGGACGACGCGGACCGGACGGGCTTCGCGGCAAAGCGGGGCCGGACGGCAAGCCCGGCGCTCAGGGCAGACCGGGGGCAGATGGCAAGCCGGGGCCGCAAGG
>NZ_JBARGP010000094.1:0-9735 GCF_049798375.1 Bradyrhizobium sp. | reverse complement strand
GATAAAGCATCTGGTAGGACGCGACGTAGGCGCGCAGCCAATGCGCGTAGTCGGCGCTGCCCTTGATGTTGAAGCGCGCCTCGATGAATGGCGTAACCTGGTCCGGCGGCAGCTTCAGCGCGTAATTTGTCACGAGCTGCTTGCGGTAGCCCTCCGCCGTCAGCTTGTCCTCGTGCTCGAGGATCTGTTCGGTCGTGATCGGCGGAACATAGAGTCGGTAATCCTCGAGGCCGATCGGTGCGGTCAGCACCAGATGGACGACGCGGTCGGGATAGGCGCGCGCGATCCGGACCGCGACCATGCCGCCGAGCGAATGCGCGACCACATCGGCTTTGGCGATGCCGAGATGATCGAGCAGCCCGATGGTGTTGCGGGCGAGATTGTCGAAATGCAGCTCGCCGTTGGGTTTGGAGGATTTGCCGAAACCGATCTGGTCCGGCACCACGACCCGGAAGCCAGCATCGCTCAGGGTCTTGATGACGGGCGCCCAATAGCTCGATGGAAAATTGCGCCCGTGCAGCAACAGTGCGGTGCGGCCGTTCGGCTTGTCAGGCGCGACGTCCATATAGGCCATCTGCAGCTGCTCGCCGTCGTTGGTGACGGGCAACAGATGCACCGGATATGGATAGGCGAAGCCTTCGAGGTTTTCGCCATAGGGCTCGCGCGGTGGCGCATCAGTCGCACGCGATGGTATTGCTGACGTGGCGAGCAGGGCGGCGCAGAGCGCACCGAGGACAAGACGGATCATTGGGCGGGTCCAGGCGGTGACGATGATGATGCCGGTATGACCGCATCGCCGCCGTTGCAACGCATGGCGGCCTGCCGCGTTCGTGCGGCGGCGCGAGGGCGCGAACAATAGCGCGTGATGACGCCTCGTGCGGATCGTGGTTCCGAAGTGGGCCTAGCGTTCGGCGCTGCCGAACAGCCTGGTGAAATGTTTCTCGCCGTTGCGCGTGAAGTTCACGACCCGGCTGCCCGGCGCGGCGTCGCGCGCCGCCCATTTCAATTCAGTAAAACGCTGCATCAAGGCCGCGCCCAGCGTGCCGGCGAGATGATGCCGCCGCTCGCTCCAGTCCAGGCAGGCTTTGCAGATCGGGCGGCGCGGATGCGCCAGCATCTCCGGCGAGATCTGCAACTGCTTGTTCAGAAAGCGTTCGCCTTCCGTGGTCAGCGTGATCTCCAGCTTGCGGTGACGCAACAGCTTCTGCTTGGTCATGCTGTCGAGCATCTGCACGCCGAGATCGCCGGCGAGATGATCGTAGCAGACCCGCGCGCGGCGCAGCGCCGGCTCCTTCGGCCCCGTTCGCACCCGCATGTGGCCGGTGCGCGCGGCCAGTCCCGCCAGGCCCTCGAGCACGTCGGCGATATCGGGGTCGGCGAGGCGGTAGTAACGGTGGCGGCCCTGCTTTTCCGGCTCGATCAGCCCGCCGGCCTCGAGCTTCGACAGATGCGAGCTCGCAGTCTGCGGCGTGACGCCGGCCTCCTGCGCAAGCTCGCTCGCGGTGAGCGCCTTGCCGGACAGAAGTGCGGTCAGGATGTTGGCGCGGGCGGGGTCGCCGACCAATGCGGCAACCATGGCGATGTCGGGACCTGATTTCATGCTTCGATGCTAGCCGAAGCATTCTGTTCACGCAAGCAGCTATTGGAGGATGTCATCAATATCGGAGGTTGTCATGGCCGTCACCGTTTTCATCCGCTATCAGATCGATCCGCATCAACGCGAGCAGTTTGAGCAATATGCCACAAGATGGCTCAGCATCATTCCGCGCTGCGGCGGCGATCTCATCGGCTATTTCATGCCGCATGAAGGCACCAACAACATCGCCTTCGGCCTGGTGTCGTTCGACAGTCTCGCGTCTTACGAGCGCTATCGCGCGTCCCTGCGCTCCGATGCCGAGTCAAGGTCGAACTTCGCCTTTGCCGAGGAGCACAAATTCATCCTGGCCGAGGAGCGCACGTTCCTGCGCCAAATGGTGGCGCCGGCGTAAGCACGTCGCTATGTTTGGCATGCGCCATCGGATCATCACCGTTCAATGATAAGGGAAGAACCCATGACCGTCTCGACCAAGGACAAGCGCGCAGCCTTCCGCAATTTGCATCAGAGCGGCTGCTTTGCGCTGCCGAACCCTTTCGACGTCGGCAGCGCCAGGGCGCTGGCTCATCTCGGCTTCAAGGCGATCGCCTCGACCAGCGCCGGCTTTGCCTGGACCATCGGCAAAGCCGATAACAAGGTGACGGTGGACGAGGTGCTGGAGCATCTCGCGGCAATCAGCGCCGCCGTCGACATTCCCGTCAACGCAGATTTCGAGGGCGGCTTCGCGCATGCGCCCGACGGCGTTGCCGCCAACGTCACCCGTGCGGTGGCGACCGGCCTTGCCGGGCTATCGATCGAGGATTCCACCGGCGACAGGGCAAAGCCGCTCTATGAGCGGAGCGTCGCAATCGCGCGCATCAAGGCGGCGCGGCAGGCGATCGATGCCGCCGGCGGCGACGTGCTGCTCACCGGCCGCTGCGAGGCGTTTCTGTGGGGCCAGCCGGATCTTGCGCTCGTCATCGACCGGCTGACCGCCTACGCCGAGGCCGGTGCCGACTGTCTCTACGCGCCGGGGATCAAGACCCGCGATGAGATATCAGCGGTGGTCAAGGCGGTGGCGCCGAAGCCGGTCAACCTGTTGATCGGCGCTTCCGGCCTGTCAGTGAAGCAGGCCGAGGAGCTTGGCGTGCGGCGTATCAGCGTCGGCGGCTCGCTGGCGCGGATGGCCTGGGCCGGTGTCATGCGCGCGGCTAAGGAGATGGCCGAGCAAGGCACCTTCACCGAACTTGCAAACGGTTATCCCGGCGGCGAGCTCAACAAGATGTTCGGATAGCGCGGCCCGTCGTTGCAATATCCGCTGGACATAACAGCGGCGGGCGAGCTCATGCTCGCGTTTCCGACGTTCGCATCGCAACGGTTAGTTCTCTGTTCTCGCCGGAGATTTAATCCTCGCTATTCGCAAGACGTCGGCCTAGGCTGGCACGTCACCGCGCTTCCTGTCTGGATAGGGCGCAGTTGCGATATCTCGTCAGCGGAAACCATCGGTTCGGGCACGTCAATTCGGGCGTGCGACGGCGCCGGCAGCGTTGAGGGCGACCAACGAGTTCTTGCAGGAAGGCGACATGGACGTGCGAATTTGCACGCCGCGAGGTGGTCCTGCGGTCAGATGAATTCGGCCAGCTCGATTCCGGAGAGAACCGCTACCCATTCATAACCTGCAGTCCAAGGGAGATCGAAATGGCCAGAGGTGAGCGCAAAAGTAATCGGGAAACCAAGAAGCCAAAGAAAAAGAAGGAGATTGCCGCCGCGCCAAGCCAGAAGCCGGGCGGATGGCAACCATCACCGGTTGCAGACAAGAAGAAGTGAGAGAGTGTTCGGCGAAAGCCGGACTGCCGCGCGGTCGAAAGCATCGGCAAGCGCGTGTTGCGGCGCTGCGTTGCCACTCTGGCAAAAAACCGCGCCAGTTGAGAACGGTGCCGCGCGCGGGGCGTCCAACGATCCATCTCCTCGCCGCAGGAGCCAGGACCGCGGCGAAGAAACAAGAACATCTGCCGCGGTTGTTGAGCCCGCCACCAAACACGCGCGTTCCAACTTCGATGTCCGGCGACCGTTTGGGACCGCCGCGCTGGCCGACACGCAGAAGGAGCCGTCATGGCCCGCGAAACAATCTACTTCGTGCAGGCATTCAACGCCGGCAAGGGCGGACATCTGAAGTCTGACGCGCCTATCGCCTGCAAATCGGCGGAGGGCGCGCTCCGAACGGCGGAAAGACTGGCGCTGAACAAGCTCGGCGTCGTCGCATTCTCGTCCACCGGAGATCCTGAAATGGGCGACTATGATGATGAACCGACGGTGTTCTTCCGCAAGGGCCAGCTTCCGTCCGCCTTCGACTGAGTATCAGCTGAAAAAAATGCGGCGGGCACGGTGAGTGCCTGCCGCATCGTCAGTCTGATTCACGCTATCGTTAGTGTGTGTTGTTGTTCTGTCCGCTCGGCGGCGGTGCCGAGTGATCGACCTCGGTGCCGGTCGCGTTGTTGGCCGGCGGCGTCGGGCGGTTGGTCGCAGCACCCGTGGTCACACCGGGCGACTTGTTGCCTGGGTTGGCGGGCTGGGTCTGCGCCGCCTGGGTCGGCGGAGGGTTGCTGGCCTGGTTGTTGCCGGTCGACGAATTGTTCAGGCCGTAGAACACCGCGGCGAGCAGGATGGCAATGCCGACCGCGAACGCCGCGACCCTGCCGGTTGAACTTCGCCCTTCCATCATTTCGGGGTCGGGCTGCAAATCCGCGTCGAGCTGCTGCGGGGTGCGTGGCGGCATGCCGCTGATGTCCGCCATGTAGGGATCGTTGGGAAAGCGATCGTCCGGAATGCGTGGGTTGACCATGTCCTTCTCCTCTTCTCCGGTCTTCCGTCTCCTGGGGTCACTGTGCCAGACAACCCACGCCGCCCACGATCTGTTCCGGTGGAACTCTATAGTTCCATCAGCGGCAACGCCGATCCGGTCAGGGATGCTGCCGCGCTCTAGCCTCTCGGTAGTGTGAGTCCCTGGGCGAACGAAATGTGGAATTGGTCACCGGGCGATACCGTGCTGCACCCTGCTGTCATGGGTGGCGCCGCGCGGCGTTGACCTGATCGGCAGTGACCGATGGCGCGGAGTTGCCCCAGGCGTTGCGGATGTAGTTGGCGACATCGGCGATCTGCTGGTCATTGAGCTGACGTGCATACGCCGGCATCGAGCCGGTGTTCGGCGCGCGGGCCGTGGTTACGGTCTCCGCGCCGTCGAGGATCACCCGCAAGGTGCTCGACGGATCCTGCGCCTGCAGCAGTGCATTGCCCGGCAGTGGCGGATAGACCCGCGGCGAGCCCGAGCCGTCGGCCTCATGGCAGGCGATGCAGGCATGGGCATAGATGGTCTGGCCCGAAATCAGGCTGGCATCGGAGGGCGGCGTGACGGTCGGCTCCGGAGCGCCTGCCGGCAGCGATTTGAGATAAACCGCGATGGCGCGGATGTCCGCGTCATTCATCTTCGAGGTCGAACTGACGACCACCTCGGCCATCGGGCCGTCGGCATGGCTCTTGGCATTGCGGCCGCTCGACAGATATTCGACGATGTCATCAGCGCT
Source organism: Bradyrhizobium sp. (assembly GCF_049798375.1). Classification (GTDB taxonomy): domain Bacteria; phylum Pseudomonadota; class Alphaproteobacteria; order Rhizobiales; family Xanthobacteraceae; genus Bradyrhizobium. The sequence goes on along the minus strand of NZ_JBARGP010000094.1, from coordinate 4,581 downwards.
CCAGCCCCTCAAGCCGCTGCGATCGGCGCCGTCGAGCCGTGGGGCGAACCAGCCCCCGACCTCGCTGCCGGCAAGCGCTGCGCCGCGCTTCTCGGCGCCGAGCAGATTTTTCGGCGTATGGCAGCTGCCGCAATGACCCAGCCCCTCGACCAAATAGCGGCCGCGATTCCATTCCGCGCTGTTGGCTTGGTCGGGGATCAGAACGCCCGGCGTGAAGAACAAGGCATCCCACAGCCGCATCAATGGCCGGTAGCTGGCGGGAAAGCGCAGTTCGGGTGCCGGCACCTTGTTCGCCACCGCAGGCAAGGTGGCGAGATAAGCGCGGATCGCCAGGATGTCATCGCGCGTGAGTTTGGTGAAATGCGGGTAGGGGAAGGCGGGATAGTAACGCGATCCGTTGGGTGCGATGCCGTCGCGCAGGGCGCGGCGGAAATCCTCGTCGCTCCAGCCGCCGATGCCGGTGTCGCGCTCGGGCGTGAGGTTGGGCGCGAAGATCGCGCCGAACGGCGTCTCGATTCGCTTGCCGCCGGCGAACGGCCTGGCCGGATCGGCGGTATGGCAGCCGCCGCAATCGCCGATTACAGCGAGCATCTCGCCGCGTGCGGCTTCGGTCGGCTCCGCCGCGCCGACACGAGTGATCGCACTGCACAATAATAGGCCGGCCAGAATCGTTCGGATCACGGCAAGACCTCATCAAGCAAAAAGAACTTGGCTCGCGCCGTCAAGGCGGCAAAAAAGAAGATCAGTGGTTAGCACGCCGTTTCGCTGCATGCCCTTGCGACGACACAATCGCAAAATCAACGCGAATTCCCAGCCATGAAATTGCGAAGGAGCGAAGCCGTTATAAATGCATCGAAATTTGTGATGCATGCGTGACATCGACCGACATAGATTACATCTAAAGCGGTGGATGTCTGAGGCGTTGATACCACCGGACGCGCAGGCGCGACGAATTTAGGGAAGAGGGCGGAATGGGCATCAACCAAGGCGCGATCAATCTCGAGCAGAAATACACCGCCGATTCCGGCCACATCTTCCTGACCGGCATCCAGGCGCTGGTGCGGCTGCCGATGGCGCAGATCCGGCGCGACCGCGCCGCCGGGCTGAACACCGCGGGCTTCATCTCCGGCTATCGCGGCTCGCCGCTCGGGGGCTACGACCAGCAGCTGTTCGCCGCCCGCAAGCACCTCGAGCAATACAACATCAAATTCCAGCCTGGTGTGAACGAGGACTTGGCTGCGACCGCGGTCTGGGGCTCGCAGCAGCTCGCACTATCGCCCGGCGGCAAGTATGACGGTGTGGTCGGCATCTGGTACGGCAAGGGTCCCGGCGTCGACCGCTCTGGCGACGTGTTCCGCCATGGCAATGCGGCGGGCTCGGCGAAGAACGGCGGCGTGCTCTGCCTCGCCGGCGACGACCACGGCGCCAAATCCTCCACCGTGCCGCATCAATCCGACCACGCCTTCATCTCGGCGCTGATGCCCTATCTCTATCCCTCATCGATCCACGAGATGATCGAGATGGGCCTGCTCGGCATTGCGATGTCGCGCTACAGCGGTTGCTGGGTCGGCATGAAGGTGATCACGGAGACCGTGGAGACCACGGCCGAGATCAACCTCAATGACGAGATGACCCCATTCGTCATTCCCACCGATTTCGAGATGCCGCCGGGCGGACTCAATCTGCGCTGGCCGGATGACCGCTTCGAGCAGGACCGCCGGCTGCAGGACTATAAGGGCTTTGCCGCGATCGCCTTTGCCCGCGCCAACAAGGTCAACCGCATCACGATGGATAGCCCGAATGCCCGCTACGGCATCATGGCGTCAGGCAAGAGCTACGAGGACATCCGCCAGGCGCTGCGCGAGCTCGGGATCACCGAGGAGGTCGCGGCCAAGATCGGGCTGAGGCTCTACAAGATCGGCATGCCCTGGCCGCTGGAGCCGGAAGGCGTGCGGCAGTTCGCGGTCGGCCTCGAGGAGATATTCATCATCGAGGAACGGCGCGAGATCGTCGAGAACCAGGTCAAGCAGGAGTTGTTCAACTGGCGCGACGACGTCCGTCCGCGCATCGTCGGCAAGATGGACGACCACGACAAGCGCTTCCTGCCGTTCGCCACCGAGTTGTCCGTCTCCTCGCTGGCGAGCTCGCTGACCGAGCGGCTGCTGCGGCTCGATCTCAATCCCGAAATCGCGCAGATGTTGCGCGCGAAAGCCGACTGGTTCAACGGCCGCGAGGCCTCGCAGATGCAACTGGTCTCGCCGGTGGCGCGCACGCCGTATTTCTGTTCCGGCTGTCCGCACAACACCTCGACCAAGGTGCCCGAAGGCAGCCGCGCCATGGCCGGTATCGGTTGCCACTTCATGGCGCTGTGGATGAACCGCTCGACCGAGACCTTCACCCATATGGGCGGCGAGGGCGTGCCGTGGGTCGGCATCGCGCCGTTTACCGACGAGAAGCACATCTTCGCCAATCTCGGCGACGGTACCTATTTCCACTCCGGCAGTCTTGCGATCCGCCAGGCGATCGCCTCCAAGGCCAACATCACCTACAAGATCCTCTACAACGACGCTGTCGCGATGACGGGCGGCCAGCGTCATGACGGCGATCTGTCACCGCAGCAGATCACCTATCAGCTCCATGCCGAGGGCATCCGCGCAATCTATTTGGTCTCGGAAAATCCCGACGCCTATCCGGCCGACACCGTCGCGCCCGGCGTCAAGACGGCGCATCGCGACGAGCTCGACAACGTCATGAAGACCTTGCGCGAGACCAAGGGCGCCTCGGCCATCGTGTTCGTGCAGACCTGCGCGGCCGAGAAGCGCCGACGCCGCAAGCGCGGCACCATGGAGGATCCGCAGCGCCGCGTCTTCATCAACCCCGCGGTCTGCGAAGGCTGTGGCGATTGTTCGGTGCAGTCGAACTGCATCTCGGTCGAGCCGCTGGAGACCGAGCTGGGCAGGAAGCGCGTCATCAACCAGTCTTCCTGCAACAAAGACTATTCCTGCGTGAAGGGCTTCTGTCCGTCCTTCGTCACCATCGACGGCGGCAAACCGCGTTCGCGCGCGCCGGCCGAACTCGGCGAAATCGGTGCGCTGCCGGAGCCGGCGTCGAAGCCGACGGTCGAGAAGCCCTACAACATCGCGGTCGGCGGCGTCGGCGGCACCGGCGTGCTGACCATCGGCGCGCTGCTCGGCATGGCCGCGCATATCGAGGGCAAGGCCTCGATGATCCTCGACATGTCGGGCCTGGCGCAGAAGGGCGGCGCGGTGCTGAGCCATGTCCGTCTCTCGGAGCACACGGCCGATGTGACCTGCTCGCGCATCGTTACCGGCACCGCCGATCTGGTGATCGCGGCCGACGAAGTCGTCGCCGGCTCCAAAGAGACCATCATGCTGTGCGACAGCGCGCGCACCCATGGCGTCATCAACAGCCATCTGATCCCGACCGCGGACTTCATCCTCAACCGCGACTTCAACTTCCAGAACCGCAAGGTCGCGAACGTGCTCGAGACGGCGCTGCGCAAGGATTCCGACTTCCTGGATTTCACCAAGCCGGCCGAAGCGCTGCTCGGCGATTCCATCGCCACCAACATGATGATGATGGGCTACGCCTATCAGAGGGGGCTGTTGCCCTTGTCGGCCGAGGCCATCGAAAAGGCGATCGGCATCAACGGCGTTGCGGTCAAGATGAACACGGAAGCCTTCCGGCTCGGCCGCCTTGCGGTGGTCGATCCCGCGCGTCTCACCGACATGATGAAGGGCCACGACGAGACCGAGGCGCCGAAATCGCTCGATGCGATGTCGCTCGACGAGGTCATCGCCCACCGCACCGAGTTCCTGACCAAGTATCAGAACGGTCGGCTCGCCAAGCGCTACCGCAAGCTGGTCGACCAGGCGCGCGACGCCGCGGACAAGGGTGGCTACGGCGAGGCGCTGCCGCGCGCGGTCGCGATCAACTATGCCAAGCTCCTCGCCTACAAGGACGAGTACGAGGTGGCGCGGCTGTTCGCCGACGGCAGCTTCGAGAAGCAGCTCCACGATGCGTTCGATGGCGACTACACCATCAAGTTCAATCTGGCGCCGCCGATCATGAACAGCGGCCTCGATCCGCAAGGACGTCCGAAGAAGCGCGAGTTCGGGCCGGGCATGATGAAGAACTTCCGCCTATTGGCGAAGCTCAAGGGTCTGCGCGGCACGCCGCTCGACATTTTCGGCTATACGGCCGACCGCAAGATGGAGCGCGCCCTTATCCCGGCCTATGAGAAGGATGTCGCCAGCGTGCTCGCGCAGCTGTTGCCTGCCAATGCCGAGATCGCCGTCGAGCTGTTGTCCTTGCCCGACCGCATCCGCGGCTACGGCCCGGTGAAGGAGAAGTCGGTCAAGGAGGCGGAGGCGCGCCACGCGCAACTCGTGGCCGACCTCGCCAACCCGCCGCCGGCCCCACGGCAGATGGCCGCGGAGTAGTTGGGAAATGAAGTAAGGTGGGCAAAGGCGCGAAGCGCCGTGCCCACCGTCTCGCCATCTGGCAGAAATGATTATGGTGGGCACGCTTCGCTTTGCCCACCCTACGACCTCCATCGGA
>NZ_JBARGP010000093.1:0-2722 GCF_049798375.1 Bradyrhizobium sp. | reverse complement strand
CCTGAAGGCGTCCAATCGCATTCCAAATTGCTGCGAGAGCGCGTTGCGCAGCATCGGGATTGCGCTCGTCGAGAAATGTCTGGAGACGCTCGATGTCCATGACGGCATCGGGCGAAAGAAGGATCATCGCAGCTTGCGGGACGTCGGTCGTGGCAGCTCGTTCGCAGAGCCCCAACTTGCCACCCATGCCTTGACCTCATCAAGGGGGACGGCAAGGCCCGTCTTGTTGAAGTCATCGAGACGCCTGCGATCTTCGGCGACATCCGGGCCCGCGATGTCGACCACCGAGTCCAACAGCGCAACGGCCTCCGCCAACACCGCTGCAACGTCCTGTCCCCGCTCAGCCGCAATTTCAGAGAGCCGGGAGTCGGTCGTTTCGTCGATGTCGATTGTGCGGCGAATGAGGTTCATGAAGGAAAGATAGGCGCCCCCGGTCGGGCTGTCGAGTGCGGAAGCCGGTCTCTCCGAGATCGTTATTCCGGGGCGCCCGCAGGGCGAGGCCGGAATCCATACTCACAGGTGAATGTTGAGAGCTAGTTATCGGACGCGCGTGCCACAAACTTCCGCTCAGGTTATGGATTCCGGCCCCGCGCTTCACGCGTCCCGGAATGGCGGAGGAGGAAGCATGCTCTCCTCACTTGACCAGCGAGGCGACGCCCTCGATCTCGATCAGCATTTTTAGACCCGGCAGCGCGACCACGACGCAGGTGGTGCGGGCCGGGTAGGGCGCCGGGCCGAACGCTTCGGCATATAGCCGGTTCATGGTGGCGACATCGGCCGCGCGCGTCAGCAGCACGTTGACTTTGAGGAGATCGCGCATCGTTGCGCCGGCCTCGCTCAGCACGCGCGTGAAGTTGGTCACGACGTTGGCGAACTGCGCCTCGAAGCCATCCGGCAGCGCACCCTGCGCGTCGAAGCCGGGAATGCCGGAGACAACGACGAGATCGCCGACCCGGGTGCCGAACGACAGCGGCGGGGCTTTGACGTGGGGTGGGGCGGGGATGTGGTGGATGGGCATCTAATTTCTCTTTCGTGATCTGCGTAGGGCAAGTTTGGCGAGCATTGTGCGAAGCCACGGTACGAGCGTAAACCGCCAGTTCATCGATAAACAACGCAGTCGGTTTTGTAGTCGCTGATGAAGGCTTTCGCCCGGCGAGACGAGCACGGCCGTAGCCATTTCCTTCTCGTAGATTCCGTCGGCACAAGATCCCGTCAGAAGATCAAGTGTGAACGGCTCCCACTCGTCGCCCACCGGCGTGTATGCCTCGCCTGATAGACGAGTGTCGCTTACGCTAATGTTACGAAAGCCGTCCCATGAAATTCGGGGACTCTGCCACCCGGTACCATATGCTCTGATCGACGTGAAATCGGTAGATCTCTGCAACACGACCATTCCAAGGGACGGAAGCGAATACGTGCTTTGAACGTCAGCGGCGATCCGGTCTCGTACAGCGCAATGCCCCGGATCTATAATGCAAGCATCACCTTGCGCTACGACGATGACGTCACGCTCATTGGGATGGTCGAGCACGGTCGTGAACCCGGTCGGTGCTCCAATGAAGTTGCCGACCCAAGACGCAGACTCTTTCGGATGAAACCGAACAACTAGCCCCTCGCGATGTTCGCTCGCGCCCTTCTTTGTGAAAGACAAGGCCATCGGACCATAGGGTGGCAAGCCGGGCAAGATTTCGAACCGCATGAACTATCTCTAAGAGAATCTATTCCGAGTGCAGCGGTCGCCTCGCTGCCGGCAGGCTGCGGAGAGGATATACCAAAAAAAACCGGGCTTTCGCCCGGCTTCGTGGATGGCCGGGACGAGCCCGGCCATGACGGTGGTGAGCGCAGGCCTCACAACACCTTATTGCTCTCCTTGACCTTCTCCGCGTCGAGATAGACCTGTCCGCCCATCTCCTTGAACTTGGCGCTCATCTGCGCCATGCCGTCTTCCGCCACGCCAGAGATCGTCATCCCGACGCTCGCCGGGTCGTTCAAAGTCGCCGCATAGTCCCGCACGTCCTGCGTGATCTTCATCGAGCAGAATTTCGGACCGCACATCGAGCAGAAATGGGCGACCTTGTGGGCTTCCTTCGGCAAGGTCTCGTCGTGGAAGTTCTTCGCGGTGTCCGGATCGAGGCCGAGGTTGAACTGGTCGGTCCAGCGGAAGTCGAAACGCGCGCGGGACAGCGCGTCGTCGCGGAGCTGGGCTGCCGGATGACCCTTGGCGAGATCGGAGGCGTGGGCCGCGATCTTATAGGTGATGACGCCGACCTTGACGTCGTTGCGGTCGGGCAGGCCGAGATGCTCCTTCGGCGTGACGTAGCAAAGCATGGCGCAGCCGAACCAGCCGATCATCGCGGCACCGATGCCGGAGGTGATGTGGTCATAGCCCGGCGCGATGTCGGTCGTCAGCGGTCCGAGCGTGTAGAATGGCGCCTCGCCGCACTCCTTGAGCTGCTTGTCCATGTTGATCTTGATCTTGTGCATCGGCACGTGGCCGGGGCCCTCGATCATGACCTGGCAACCCTTGTCCCATGCGATCTTGGTGAGCTCGCCCAAGGTCTCCAGCTCGGCGAACTGCGCGCGGTCGTTGGCATCGGCGATCGAGCCCGGACGCAGGCCGTCACCGAGCGAGAACGAGACGTCGTACTTGCGCATGAGGTCACAGATCTCGTCGAAGTGCGTATAGAGGAAGCTCTCCTTGTGATGCGCCAGGCACCACTTC
>NZ_JBARGP010000092.1:0-5670 GCF_049798375.1 Bradyrhizobium sp. | reverse complement strand
TCGGACTTGGGATGACGCGGGCCCACCATGATATCTCTTTGCTTGGCCGGATCATGCCGAGCCGGAACTCCCTCCGAGGGAACCGAAGGGACGGCCGATTCACGCATATTGTCGACGAATAGTTAACCAAAACAAAAGGCTAAGGAACCCGAAAGCTGTCAAGTTCGCCGGGGGCGATTCATTGCATCCGACCGCACCGTCATTCGAATGAGCCCGCGAAGGGCTTATGGCGCTCGGCCAATCTACCTTTTAGATTGGTCCCATGTGCGCAAAGGCAATCCCGACCACGCCGGCCATCAACAGCAAAGACACGGCCAGCCCCGGTTACACGGTGGCGGGGCAATTCGTCGCAGCCCCGAAGGCGCGTCCAGGGCTCTATCTCGTGGCAACCCCGATCGGGAACCTCGGCGACATCACCTTGAGAGCCTTGGAGACGCTCGCCGGCGCTGATGTCATCGCCTGCGAGGATACCAGGATCACACGGCGGCTGACCGAGCGCTACGCAATCACGGCCGATCTCATTCCCTATCATGAGCACAATGCGGAAGCCGCGCGGCCGAAGATCCTGCAGCGGCTGGCGGAGGGCGCGGCAATCGCGCTGGTCTCCGACGCTGGCACGCCGCTGATCTCCGATCCCGGCTATAAGCTGGTGCGCGAGGCTTGTGCGGCCGGCCACGCCGTGACCGCGCTGCCCGGCCCGTCCTCAGTCCTGGCGGCGCTTTCGGTTGCGGCATTGCCGACGGACCGCTTCTTTTTCGAGGGCTTCCTGCCGGCCAAGCAGCAGGCGCGCCGGAACCGGCTCAACGAGCTCGCCCGCATCGACGCGACGCTGGTGCTGTTCGATTCCGGCAGCCGCGTGCAGGACACGCTGGCCGACCTCGCAGCGATCATGGGCCGCCGCGAGGCCGCAATCTGCCGTGAACTCACCAAGCTGCATGAAGAGATCAGCCGCGCGCCCCTCGCCGAGCTTGCGGCCGGCGCCGCTACGCTGGAAACCCGCGGCGAGTTCGTGCTGGTGATCGGCCCGCCGCGCGATGCCGATATCATGACGTCGGATGATTTGGACGCGCTGCTCAAGGAGCAATTGCGGACCGAGAGCGTCAAGGACGCGGTGGCGTACGCGGTCGAGTTGTCGGGACGGCCGCGCCGCGAGGTCTATGCGCGGGCACTCGCGCTCACCAAGGCGGGCGAGGCCGATGGCCAAGATTGAGGCTGAGCCGGAGCTGGCGCCGCCGGCCAAGCAGGTGAAGACGCCGGCCCCGGAGCGGGTCGCAGCCTTCCGCACCGGTGTCTCGGCCGAAGCCAAGGCGGCTGCGATGTTGATGGCCAAGGGCTATTGGATCCTGGCCCGCCGCTACCGCACCCCGCATGGCGAGATCGACGTTGTCGCTCGCCGAGGCGACCTGCTCGCCTTTGTCGAGGTGAAGGCGCGTGCCTCGCTGGACGATGCGGCCTATGCGGTGACGCCGCGGCAGCAGCAACGTATCATCGACGCGGCGCAGGGCTGGCTGATGGCGCATCCCGAGCATGCGGAATTCGAGCTGCGTTTCGACGTCATTCTCGTTGCGCCGAAGCGCCTGCCGCGCCATCTGAAGGCGGCATTCGACGCCAGCACTTGAAATGCCTCACGTCATAAAGCCGGAAACAGACCGATGACATTGAACGTCGCCGTCCAGATGGATCCCATCGCGCGCATCAACATTCGCGGCGATTCCACGTTTGCGCTGCTGCTGGAAGCGCAAAAGCGCGGCCACAGCCTGTCCTATTACACGCCGGACAAGCTCTCGCTGCGCAGCGCGGAGGTGGTCGCGCCCGTGCAGTCGTTGACGGTGCGCGACGAAGCCGGCGACCATTTCACGCTCGGCGAGCCGCGGCCGACGCCGCTCGAATCCTTCGATGTCGTGCTGCTGCGGCAGGATCCGCCGTTCGACCTCGCCTACATCACCTCGACGCATCTGCTCGAGCGCATCCACCCGAAGACGTTAGTGGTGAACGATCCGGCCAGCGTGCGCAACGCGCCGGAAAAGCTGTTCGTGATGAACTTCCCGCAGCTGATGCCGCCGACCTTGATTTCGCGCGACATGGACGAGATCAATGCCTTCCGTGACCAGCATGGTGCGGTCGTGATGAAGCCGCTGCATGGTCATGGCGGCGCGGCGGTGTTCCGCGTGATGCCGCAGGACATGAATTTCGGCTCGCTCTACGACATGTTCTCGGTGACCTTCAAGGAGCCCTGGGTGATCCAGCGCTTCCTGCCCGAGGTCAAGCACGGCGACAAGCGCATCATCCTGGTCGATGGCGAGTTCGCCGGCGCCGTCAACCGCGTGCCGGCCGCAGACGATCTGCGCTCCAACATGGTGCGGGGCGGGGCAGCGAAGGAAACCGAGCTCACGGCGCGCGAGCGCGAAATCTGCGACACGCTTGGACCGGCATTGCGCGAGCGCGGGCTGTTGTTCGTCGGCATCGACGTGATCGACGGCAACCTGACCGAGATCAACGTGACCTCGCCGACCGGCATCCGCGCCATTTCGCGGCTCGGCGGCTCCGACATCGCGGCCCGCATCTGGGACGTGATCGAGGCCAAGCGAGCCCGGCGCTGACGTTCAAGCCGCCGGATGTTCTCAGTTCGCCTTGATGCCGAACCGGATCTTCCACTGCGCCTCGGAGAGAACGAGCTTCTCGAAGCGAATGCGCTCCTCGTCGAGCTCGTCGGGCGGCACCGGCGCACAGCCGGGCCTGCCGCGCAGGATCATCGAGGCGGTTGCCCAGCTCAGCCGTGATGCCTTGCAGGCGACGAGCAACTCGGCGCGCCGGTCGTCATCCATTAAGGCTTCGATGACCTCGACGGCGACATCCGACAGCACGGCCAGGGAGAAGATGGCGGCAGGGAAGTCGCCGGAATGGACGAACCGATTGACCGCGGCATCCCTCAGCTTGCCGCTGCGGTTGAGCGCCGCGACCTCGGCCTTGATGTGCGAATAATCCCAGCTTGCGCGCATCCCGGCGCTAGCCGATCGGGTCGGTGTGGCCTGCAAGGTGGCCTGGGCTGCGAGCGGCGCGGCCTTGATGAACCTGGCGCGCGCAGTCTCGGAGGCGACGGCGACAAAGGCCCGCGACAGCTTGGCCGGAAGATCGGTCCTCGATCCAAGTTTTTCGGCGAGTTCGTCGTCGCGCTCGGCGCTCTTGAACAGGCTGCGATAGGTGTCTTCGGAAAACCGTGCAGTGAGGTTCTTGACAAGTGCCATGCGCACGGCCGGAACGCTGCGCCCGATCAGGAGATCGGATAACGGCTCGGCCAGCTGCTTGCGGATAGCGATCGCGATGAGATGGGACTGGCCCGCAGTCTTGATGATGTCGGTGAGGTCGCGCTCGGTCAGCACCGCAGCTTTCGCCAGCATCGGGGCTGCGACCCGGATGTCGCCATGCGCCGCAAGCTGCCGCGCCGTTGCATAGGGCGCACGCTCCAGGCCGGCGAGTGCTGTGCTGAACTCGGCCAGTCGTTCGGCCGCGACCTGCGGCATCAACCGTGCGAAGATGCCGTCATAGAGGTCGAGCTGCTCCGCAGCGTGCGGCCGCGGTCCTGATATCAGCAGGCTCGTGGTCTTGCGCAGGATATCCGACGCCAGCTCGGAGGCATCGGTGACATCTTGTCCGGCCGGCTTTGCGGCCCGTGCAGCCGGAGCATTCGCAGCCATTTTTCCTCTTACCCTGATCTGAGCAACCGCGGCGACGCGTCGTTTGACGTTCGGCAGCGCTCGTTCTTGATGTAACCCGAGCATGCGGTCGTCCGCCTAAAGCACGGTTAAAAACCCTGCGCCCGCTTGCCTACAAGGTTACGAAAACGATGACATCGACCTGCTCCTGCGGCCCGCCTGCCCGACAGCGCTAGAACGTCACGCCGATCCGACGGCCCGCCTTCCACACCATCCGACAGCGCTTGCGCGTGTTGCCATGGATCAGTTCGAAGCGCAGGGGCAGCGAAACTTGGGACCCGATATCCAGGCAGGCACCGCCGGGAGAGAAATCGACCAGCGCGCAGTCGATCATGGGGTCCTTCGGGCTCACTACGATCTTGGCGGCGTTCGACACGCGTCCGCCCGGCTTCACGCGTGCGAAGCGGCGGGGATTGACGATCTTGTTCACGCTGATGACCTCGACGGCGAATGTTGGTGCCTAGTCATGATCTTCACGTCGCATGAAGATCGCCTTGGCCGCGTCGAGCATTTCCGGCAACTGGATCTGATTCCAGCAACCAGTGCGGGAGACGCCGGATTTGCTTGGTGCGGGAGTTAATGCCCGGTTTCGCTCGAGGACAGAAGGCCGGCCTTGCCTCATGGACCGGCAATTGTTCTTGTCTTGTTCTTGCAGAACATGCGACCTTCCGCTACCTTCGGTTTAGGGGGCAGGAATGGTCCAACGCGTTTCCACCGTGGCGTTCGAGGGCATCGAAGCCCGCGCTGTCGATGTGCAGGTGCAGGTCGTACCCGGCCTGCCGAACTTTTTGATCGTCGGCCTGCCCGACAAGGCCGTGTCCGAAGCGCGTGAACGGGTCCGCGCGGCTTTGATCGCGTCCGGTCTGGCGCTGCCGGCCCGTCGCATCATCGTCAATCTCGCGCCGGCCGACCTGCCCAAGGAAGGCAGCCACTATGATCTGCCGATCGCGCTCGGCCTGATGGCCGCGATCGGCGCGATCCCGCCGGATGCGTTGAGTGGTTACACCGTGCTCGGCGAACTCGGCCTTGATGGTTCGCTCGCGCCGGTGGCCGGCGTGCTGCCGGCGGCAATCGGCGCCAACGGACGTGACGAGGGATTGATCTGCCCCGCGGCCTGCGGCGCCGAAGCGGCCTGGGCGAGCCCCGATATCCAGATCATCGCGGCGAAGTCGCTGATCCAGATTGCCAATCACTTCAAGGGCACGCAGGTGCTGTCGCGGCCGCAGCCCCGGGTGCACGAGGCCGAGGCGAGCCTGCTCGATTTGCGCGACATCAAGGGCCAGGAGAGCGCCAAGCGCGCGCTCGAGATCGCCGCGGCCGGCGGACATCATCTTTTGATGATCGGCGCACCCGGCGCAGGCAAGTCGATGTTGGCCGCACGATTGCCGTCGATCCTGCCGCCGCTGTCGCCGTCCGAGCTTCTGGAAGTCTCGATGATCGCCTCGGTCGCCGGCGAGATCCAGGGCGGCGCGCTGACGTCGCGGCGGCCGTTCCGCAGCCCGCATCACTCCGCCAGCATGGCGGCGCTGACGGGCGGTGGCTTGCGTGCCAAGCCCGGTGAGATCTCGCTCGCGCATCAGGGCGTGCTGTTTCTCGACGAGTTGCCGGAGTTCGATCCACGCGTGCTGGATTCGTTGCGGCAGCCGCTGGAGAACGGCGAGGTCTCGATCTCACGGGCCAATCATCGCGTCACCTATCCAGCGCGCTTCATGCTGATTGCGGCGATGAACCCGTGCCGCTGCGGCAGTGCATTCGAACCTGGCTATTCCTGCGGGCGCAACCGGATCGATCGCTGCACGGCGGATTATCAAATGCGCATTTCCGGCCCGCTGATGGATCGCATCGATCTGCGCATCGAGGTGCCGGCGGTGACCGCCGCCGATCTGATCCTGCCGCCGCCGGCGGAAGGCTCCAAGGAGGTCGCCGCGCGCGTGGCGGCCGCGCGCGACATCCAGCT
>NZ_JBARGP010000091.1:0-17315 GCF_049798375.1 Bradyrhizobium sp. | reverse complement strand
GGCCAAGGAAGCTGCGCCGGCTGCTATGCCCGCCGCTCCGTCAGGACCGGCCATCTTCCCGAACGCGGTCGATCCGAAATACGCCAAGGAGACCGCCGGCAAGGCGCGCATGCACACCTGCGTCGACCAGTACAACGCCAACAAGGCGAGCAACGGCAATGGCGGCCTGAAGTGGATCCAGAAGGGCGGCGGCTACTACAGCGAATGCACCAAGAAGCTGAAGGGCGCCGCCTGAGGCAGATCTTCGACCTGAGGGCCGGATCGTGCGCGATCCGGCCTCAAGATGTGGAACGTCGCCTGCGCGTTGCCATCCCGCGCTGTCGCCGATTGACAAGGAGGCCGTCCGAAGCCAGTTCAGGCTGATCGGATTCGACCTTCAGGATGACGGCAACTGATGATTTCCGCGGTTCAGGGCGTGTTGGGTCTGATATCGGGCGCCAGCGTCGGCTTCTCGCTCGGCCTGGTCGGCGGCGGCGGCTCGGTGCTGGCGGTCCCGCTGATGGTCTATGTGGTCGGCGTGCCGGAGCCGCATATCGCGATCGGCTCGAGCGCGATCGCGGTGGCGACCAATGCCGCGGTCAATCTGTTCAACCACGCCCGCGGCCGCACCGTGATCTGGCCTGTCGCAGTGGCGTTCGCCGCCGCAGGAATCATCGGCGCCTTCTGCGGCTCGCTGCTCGGCAAGATGCTGGACGGCCAGAAGCTGCTGGCGCTGTTCGCGCTGGTGATGCTGATGATCGCGATGCTGATGCTGAAGACGCGGGCGCGGGTCGGCGTCCCCGACGTCAAGATGAGTCGGGACAATTTGCCGGCCATCGTCGGCCTCGGGCTGGCCGCCGGGACCTTGTCCGGCTTTTTCGGCATCGGCGGCGGCTTCCTGATCGTGCCCGCACTGATGCTGGCGACGGGCATGCCGATCATGAATGCGGTGAGCTCGTCGCTGGTGGCGGTGACCGCATTCGGCTTGACCACGGCGGCGAGCTACGCCTGGTCGGGGCTCATCGCCTGGGATCTCGCCGGCCTGTTCATTGCCGGCGGTATCGCCGGCGGGCTTGTCGGCACCAGCCTGGCGCGGCACCTGGCGGTACGGCGCGGCGCGCTCAATGTGGTTTTCGCCAGTGTCATTGTCGTGGTCGCGCTCTATATGCTGACGCGCAGCCTGCTGCACATCTGGACATGAGCGGCCTGCGGGGCCGGGACGGAGCACATGCGGAATCTCACCGATCGGATCTTTTCATCGCCAAGCCGCCGCGAGCTGCTGGCCGGGCTCGGCGTGGCTGCGGCAGGTGTCAGCCTGATGCTGCCGCGCGGCGCGCGGGCGGAAGAGACACCGTCCGGCGAGCCCGATGCAGCCTCGGTGCTGCGCGATCCAGACAGCGGCGTCGTCGGTAACCCGCAAGGCGACATCACGATCGTCGAGTGGTTCGACTACAATTGCCCGTATTGCCGCCGCCTGCAGCCGGAGCTGTCCCAGGTCGTGTATGACGATGGCAAGGTGCGCTGGATCTTGAAGGAGTGGCCGATCCTCGGGCCGGTTTCCGTGGTCGCGTCGCGGATGGCGATCGCCTGCAAATATCAGGACAAATACGTCCAGGCGCATGATGCGCTGATCGGCACCAATTCGAAGCTGACCGAGCCGCGCATCGACGAACTGCTAGCCGCTGGGGGAATCGACGTCGATCGCGCGCGACGGGACCGCGACGCCAATGCGGCGGCGATCGACGGCCTGCTGTCGCGCAACGACGCGCAGGCCCGCGGCTTGAATTTCAACGGCACACCGTCATTCATCGTCGGCAAGTTCAGGGTGCCGGGCGTGCTGACCATGGCGCAGTTCGAGCAGGTGATCTCGGACGCGCGCAAGGTGAAAGCGGCGCAGTGAGTTCGGCACGGCCCTACAAAATAGGTAGCAGCAAAGAAAAAGGCGCCATCGCACTCCGCGACGGCGCCTGACCTGATCGTCTTGCGCTGAATGCCTGCGCAATTACCTCGCCGAGATCCGCACCCAGTCGTCATGGGCGCGTTCCTTCAGCAACTGCCATTTCGTGTCCGCAACGTCCCAGTTCACGATCGTGCGATGGCTCGCCGCCGTCTGGCCATTGGCGACCTCGGACGTCTGCATGGAATCATAGATGTAGACGCCAAAGCCCAACAGCAGCGCGCCCAGGATCATCCCGACGAATGTCTGCATGACGAAATCCCTCCAGTGACGGCCGACAACGCCAGCGCGGAACGATGGTTCCGGGTCAGCCCGGGCCGAGCCTGCGAGGTCATCAACTAAGTGCGCGGTTTTTCGGGAGGCGATTCCGGCGGTGCCGTGACAAGATTGAGAGCTTTCAGCTCATCCGGCTTGAAGATGAACAGCCGGTTATGTGGCGTTTCCATTGCGCGCAGCCAGACCTGCAGGTTCACGCCCATTTCGAGGAGATAGCGCTGGCATCGCGCCGAGACGTTCTGCGCCAGGCTCATCTCGTCCCGTGACGGCTCAGCGGCTGCCGACTTCAGTGCCGCAACCTGATGCACGCCGATGACGGCGCGCGCCCCCACGCGCCGCTCGACACCGCCGGCAAACACCAGCGGACAGGACGACGCGCAATATGTCCCCGGTCCGATTTCGGTGGCGAATTTTCGCGCGCGGATCAGCCGGCCCATCGCGAGCGCGTCGTTGACGGAGCCGCCCGGCGAATTGAGCACCACCGTCTTGATATACTCGCCATGCTTTTCAACCTCGGCCGCGAAGGCCTGGGCGCTGCCCGCCGTGATGGTGCCGGTCGCCATCAGGAGTCCGCCGCCGCGCAGTTCGAAGCTGATCGGCTCGGCCTGCACATGATCGGGCTGCGGCAATGTCACCAAGCGTTCGGGGACCGCGGGAATCTCCGACGCAGGCGTGTTCTGCCTGGATTCCGGCGCCAGCGGGGATACGCCGGTCATATCGTGCCAACCGTTGATCCGTGTCACGTCGAGGGCGAGGACGATGACGGCAGCCGCGAGGATGCCGCGGAACGTCCAGCGCAGCACGACTTCATCGGCACGATCGGCAAGCCAGGCATGGAGTTGGTCAGCGGTGGACATGATGAGCGCTACTTGCCCAGCCGCGCGGAAGACAGCGACTTGACGTTCTCCTCGGCTACGGCAGGAGGCGGAAGCGGCTCCTCGGCGACAGGGGCTCGCGCAGGCGCGCCCTGCGCGTAGACCGGAACCGAAGCTGCGTCCGCAGCGCGCCGGGCCTCCTCGACTTCGCGGGCGACCTGCATCGCCGTGACGAGGTCGCCCGCGGTGAGGTTGGATGCGCTCACCGCCGGTAGTCCTTCGCGGCGGATCGCGGCATGCACGACGCAGAGGATCAGCACCAGCACCGCCGGCATCAGGTCGATCGAAATGGCGCCGGCCCAACTCGGGATGAAATCGCCCGCATAGCGCAACACCGCCTCGGCCGGCGACAGCGTCTGGTAGCGCGCCGGCTCGACCCGCGGCATGGCCAGGATCTTGTCGGCCGCGTCGGCGAGCGAAGCGGCCTGCGTCGCGATCGAGTTCTCGACCTTGCCGACCACGGCGGTCTGCCGGTCGGCAAGATCGCCGGTGCGGCCGCCGGCGGCGGGCGCGATGAAGCCCGAGGCCAGCGAGTTGGCGGCACGCTTGACGGCGGGCGCGACCGAGGTCTGCTGCAGATTAGCGATCACGCCCATCAAGGTCAGCGATTCCGTCGCGAACGCATCGCTGCGACTGGCGATAGGGCCACGATCGGAGATCAGCTCGCGCATCCGTGCGAGGCTCCTGGTGCCCTGGTCGTAGAGGCCGGAGACGCGCTTGGCCGAATCCTGCACCTGCTGGCCGAGACCGTCGAGCTGGCTGGACATCTGGGTCAGGAGTTGCACCACCGTGCCGGAGCCGGAGGTGCCGGTCAGCGAGCCGGCGCGCTCCGCTTCCGCCAGCTTCGCGAAGCGTGAGGATGCGAGTTGAATGTCGGGCAGCAGACCCTGCGCTGCGATAGCATTGGTGTTGGCGGCATCGAGATCGTGCGTGTAGTTCTGCACGGTGATCGCCAGATGCTGCTGAATCGCTGCCGCGCCAGCCAGCGCCGACGCATTGAGCCAGGACGACATGGCCACGATCATCAGCGAGCCCAGCAGCATGCAGCCTGCCATCAGGCTGCGGCCGGTCGCATGCGTGACGTGGGGCATGAACTGCATCATGAACACCCAGAACGAGTAGATGCCGACCGAGACCGCAACCGAGTAGATCACGGCGGCGAACAGCACGGTGGTGGGGCTGCCGTTCAGCAGTTCGCGAACGCCGAGATAGGTATAGACGCCGGCTGCGAGTGCGAGGATCGCGGTGGTGAGCTTGAGCGTGACCTCGAGCCGTTGGACGCCGTTGGCGAGCAGGACTGATGTCGGAGAGCGGGCCAGCGAGAGCTGGGAGACGGGCGCGGAGGACGCGGACATGAACGATCCTTTGGCGGTGCATCACCGCCTCGAGCAGCGCCCCCGCTGTGGTCTACTGTCGAGCAATGCGGAAAAAATCCGACGAGATTATGTCCGGCCGCATTGCTGCCTGTTTCTGCCGCATTCAAATCGCGCTCGGCGGATCGCGACGGACGACCGCACAAGGTTCACACCTCGCCAAGCCTCAACGCTTTGCAGCCTGCGCGGCTACGCGCCGTTCAGCCAACGCAGCAGCTCCGGATTGATCTCGCGCGGATAGGTGTGGCTGAGATCATCGATCTCGCCATAGGCGACGTTGGCGCCGGCCTTGGTCAGCAGCGCGCGCGCGTGCCGTGCGACTTCGATTGGAAACATCCAGTCGCGGGCGCCATGGACGATGTGGATCGGCAGGCCGCGCAGCCGTTCGGCGTCAGCAACCTCCGCCATCAGCGGATGGAAGGTGGCGGCGATCGGCGCCAGATGCGTGAAGGGCGAGTTGTGCTCCAGCCCGCTGACATAGCAGAAGGTGCCGCCGTCGCTGAGCCCGGTCAGCAGCATGCGTGTCGGATCGATGTTGTAGCGCGCGCGGACAAGATCGAGAATGCGCACCAGGTTCGGGGTATCAGCATCCTCGCCCATCAATGCCCAGGTCGGTCCGATCGCGGTTGGTGTCACCAGGATCGCGCCAAAGCTCCTGGCGTCGCGCAGCCAGCTCCACAGGAAGCTGCGGCCGTTACCGCTGCCGCCGTGCAAGGCGACCACCAGCGGCCAGGCGAGATCGGGCGCGTAGTATTCGGGCACGTAGAGCGAGAAGCCGCCGCGGTTACCGAGCTCGTTTTTGTCGTGGAAGACGCCGGTATGGCCGCCGGCAGAAGCTGCGAGCCGCGCCTTGAACGCGGCATCATCCTGCAGCGATGCATCGAGAAAATAGTCGCTCACCGGAGGCAGCGTCGCGGCGAGCGGATAGAGCGCCTCCATGGCGCGCGGCAAATAGCGCAACGCACGGAACGCCGCCATGAGATCGCCTTCGCCATTGCGAACGGCGCGCAAGCCCGCGCAGGCGGCGAGCGCTGCTTCGCTGGCTGTATCCAGCGCAGTGCGAACCTCGCCGAAGCCTTCGGGCCATGCGGTCAGGCGCGCGCGCGCCGCCTGCAGCATCTCGTCCGGTGCGCCGGCCGCATCCACCACATCCGCAAACTCCGGAGGATCCAGATGACGGACGATGAAGGACAGCGCATGCAGCGTCTGCAGCAGCGGCGGCAGCACGGCCACGATGTCGTCCACCACAGCCTCGCTCATTGCCGGACCCCTGAACTCATGCAGCCTTGCCAATGGAGCCTTGCTAACGAAGTCCTGCTAATGGAGCCTTGGACCCTTCAACAGCTTGGTGCGATCGGTCGAGGCCAACGTCACGTCGAATGTGACACCTTCATGATGCACCGTCAGCGGCACATCGACTCCCGCCGGGCCCAGCGCCCAGAGCTTGCGGTAAAAATCAGTCTGTCCGGTCACCTTGTCGCCGTTGACGCCGAGGATCACGTCACCAGCCTTCAGCTCGGCGCGCGCGGCAGGGCCGTTGTTGGAGACGCCGATGACGACGACGCGGTCGTCGATCTCGGTCGAATACATGCCGAGCCAGGGCCGCGCGGGCTTGTTGACGCGGCCGAACTTGCGCAGATCGTCGATCACGGGCTTCAAGAGATCGATCGGCACGATCATGTTGACGTGCTCGCTCTTGTCGTCGCGCTCGCGTTCGAGCTGCAGCGATCCGATGCCGATCAGCTCGCCCTTCGCCGAGATCATGGCGGTGCCGCCCCAGTTCGGATGGGCCGGATGGGTGAAGATGGCCTCGTCCAGCAGATATTCCCAGTAGCCGGCGAACTCCTGCTTGGCGATGATCTCGCTGGCCACGGAGCGGGAGCGTCCGCCGGCGCCGCCGACCACGACCTGATCACCGAGCTCGGTCGTCGACGAGGAACCGAGCGGCAGCGGTTCGATATCGAGCGAGCCGAGCACCTGCACGAGCCCCAGGCCGGAAGCGAAGTCGAAGCCGAGCACATGGCCTTCGACGACGCGGCCATCATTGAGATGCAGCCACACGCTCTCGGCCTCTGTAATCAGGTAGCCGATGGTCAAAACCAGCCCATCATCGATCACGACGCCATTGCCGGCGCGCTCGGTGCCCAAGGTTTCGGCACTGAACGCATCGGGCGGGATGATGGCGTGCAAGCCGACGACGGCCGACAGCGCGCGATCGAGATCGAAACTGTAGTCATTGGGACGCGGCTGGAATGCGGATGGCACTTTCCATTCGGTCAAAGAGGGCATCGTAGCTCTCCGCTCTCTACTCGGCGCAGCTCGTGCGCCTCTTTGCTATTCCATTCAGCGGCGGCCGCCGGTGTCTCGAAACCCTGGCCGCCTCGTGAGGCGACCAATCCAGGCCAGATTAACACTATCGTGCGCCGCCACACCAGTTCCGCCCCTCGCGCGAATTTTCTCCGGCATCAACCATGGCAGCGACACGAAACGCATGCTGACCCACAGCCAACGTAGTCACCGGGTGTGTTCGCCGAGGTGCATGTCGCTCAGTCGTCGCCAGCATGTTCGACCGCATGTCCGATGGTCAGGAAACGAAGGGGATCGCGACCAGCGCCAGCACAGAGTGTCGACGCTGACGCGGCGCGCGCCGGGGAGGACCCGCAGCCTGAATATAGGGAGCCGATCGCGGGCTGCCAGATTCGCATGGTCGGTCGGAACTGGAATGCGGTCGACGCCGGCGATTTCGCGCGACAGCAGACCGGCGTGCCGGCCGTGCTCTCAGAGGCCGTCATGCGAGAGCCGCATTCTTTCTCCGCAGCGTGCCGGTAGGGCATGCTGTGGAGATTGTCCCATGACGAGGTGAGCCGCTCTCATGATGTGCCGAGATCAGCAGGGCTTTCGAGGTTTCATTCCGCGGTGGCCTTGGCGCGCGCCGGCATGATGCGGAAGTCGCGCCCCTCCTTCAGCCAGCCGGCGCGCTCGTCGCGCAGCAGCGTGCGGCGGACCTTGCCGGAATCGTCCCGCAGCATCATGTCGAGCGCTTCATAGCTTTCCGGGTGCTTGTAGCGGCTGAGGCGATCGCCGAGGAAGCCGGCCATGCCGTCGACGACGGCTTGCGCATCCTTCGCAGCATCGATCTCGAGAATTGCATGCACACGCTGGCCCAATTCCGGATCGGGCAGGCCGACCACGACGCAGGAGCGCACGTCCGGATGAGCCATCAGCGCGGCCTCGACCTCGGCAGGATAGATGTTGGCGCCGCCGCGCAGCACCATGTCGGCGAGACGGTCGCCGAGATAAAGATAGCCGTCGGAATCGAGCCGGCCGATATCGCCAAGCGATTCCCAGCCGTCGGTGCGTCGCTTCGGTTCGGCGCCGAGGTAATGGTAGGTGCAGCCGGCGCCGTCATTCGGCAGGAAGTAGATCTCGCCGCTTTCGCCGGGCGCAACGTCCTTGCCGTCGGCACTGAGAATGCGGAGTTTGCAGGATTCGTCGATCTTGCCGACCGATCCCTTGTGCGCGAGCCATTCGGTGCCGGAGATCACCGTCCGGCCCTGACGCTCGGTGCCGCCATAGAGTTCGTAGATGCGTTCCGGTCCGAGCCACGCGATCCATTTTTCCTTGAGCCACGGTGGCATTGGCGCCGCCATATGGAAGACGGTCTCGAGGCTGGAGAGATCGTAGCTGTTTCGCACCTCGACGGGCAGCGACCAGATCCGGTGCATCATGGTCGGCACGAAATTGACCCATTGCACGCGCTCGGCTTCGATCAGCCGCAACGTTTCCTGCGCGTCGAATTTCACCAGCCCCGTGACGCGGCCCCCGGCGAACAGCGCGAAATGCGACACGATGAACGGCGCGTTGTGATAGAGCGGCCCGGGATTGAGCAGCGATGCCCCGATCGGCATGTTAAGCGGCGGCGCGGCGGTGGTGTCGGTCACCGCCGGCTGATGATCGAGGATCACCTTGGGCCGGCCGGTCGAGCCGCCTGATGTCATCGCCTTCCAGTAGCGCGCGACGGGGGCGTCGAGTGGCGCATCCGAAAAGCCGTCGGGTACGAAGTTGGCCGGCAGCGCGTTCGGCGCATTCCAATCGGCCTCGCCGCCGACGACGAGCGATGGCTTGAGGATGTCGAGCACCGCGGACGCCTCGCCGCGCGGCAGCCGCCATGACAGCGAGGTCGGCGTCGCGCCGCATTTCCACACCGCGAAACTGGTCTCGAAGAAGGCATTGCCGTTGGGCAGGCCGATGGCGACGAAGTCACCGGGCTTGACGCCTTTGGCGGCGAAGGCACGCGCGCGTGCATTGGCGCTGCGTTCGAGCTGCTCCCAGCTCAGCGCATCAGCGCCGTGCCGGACTGCGACCGTGTCTTTCGGCTTGCGCTCCGCATACCAGCGCGGCACGTCCGCCATCGGAATCAGCATTCCATCTCCTCCACATCATCAGGCGTCTTGGCGCGCCGCGCGGATAAGTCGCCCGCATTCGGGAAACGTTGTGCCGTATCTTCGCCGACCCGTCCATATGCGGTGCCGGAGCGGCAGCCCGCCACGAACGGCAGAACGACCGAGAACCATAGGAACGGCTCTCGTGTGTCGCGCATCTTCGCACCGGGCATGTGATCTGTGGCCGGAGTTCCCTTCAGGCTTCATCCCGTGCCGAACAGGTGGCGACAATGGCGACTGTGGAAACCTCCAATCCCAACGTGGCGTCCACTTCCGGAACAATCGCCCGGCTGCAGCGGCTCCATGCTGCGGTGCGATTCGCGCTGCCGCAACGAGACGCGATTCTGCTGATCGTCGCGCTGGTGCTGGCCGTGGCCGCCCTGAATGCGTTCGAGCCGCTGATCCTGAAGAGCGTGTTCGACCAACTCACTGGTCCCGAGCACGCGACGGCCATTGGTCGGGCACCGGCCGGAGCTCGAGTCGTTTCACGACCGCAAGGTGACGATCGCGCGCCGGGTCGATGGCGCCGTCATCACCGCAGATGTGCCGCTCGCACCGAGCTTTGCCGCACCCGTCGCGCGGCGCGCGGGGTGAAGAGAAGTCACGCGGCGGTGCTGACGGTCAGCCGGGGCCGAGCTCGCTTGTCAATGTCGTGAAGATGCCGGCCAGCGTTAGGCCGAGCTTGTTCAGAATTGCGATCAACGCGAGCGCAATGCCGGCCGCGATCAGGCCGTATTCGATCGCCGTGGCGCCGCTTTCGTCCTTCAGGAACCTGACGAGCAATGACTTCATGACATTTCCGCTGCGGTCCTGGACCGCAGGCGCTCCCCTTATTTACAGTCCGGGAAGCTATGGAGAAAAACCTAAGGTAGTATAAACCCGACTGCACACATTTGCGCAATCGTGTGACTCATTCCGGCACACCCGCGGTGCGTAAGGACTCGACATACGTCGCGGCCATCGATGCCATCGGAAATGGAATCCGCGACCGGAAGCTCGACACCGTCAATTCGGGTTCGATCGCCAACAGCTCCTGCCCAACCTGTGCGGCACGGGACAATGCGCCGGTCTGGACCAGCGCCACGATCAGGACACGCAGCGCCACCGCGAAGCGGCGGTTCTGCGCCAGTGCTTTGTCGGCCCAGAGCATCGCATCCTCGAAATTCGCATCGGCGACAGCGCAGATCGCCATCGCGCCGGCGGCGAACCAGCCGCGGGGATCGCGCGGGTTCAAGCGCTGCGCCCGCGTGATCAGCTCGCGACCATGGGCCTGGTTGCCGCTCATCGCCTCGATCCAGCCGGCGAGCACGAGCGCCATCGCCGAATTCGGGTTGATCGCGAGCGAACGCCGGAACAGCTCGCGCGCCGGCGCGATCTCGTCGGCCATGTTCCAGATCGCAAACGCAGCCATCCACAGCACCTGCGCATCAACAGGCGCAAGCTCGGTGGCACGCCAGGCAAGCGTCACGGCCCTGGTGCGATAATCGTCGTCAGGCGCCAGCCAGCCCTGGAAATGCCGGAGCGCATGGCAATAGGCCGCCGCCGCCATCGCCGGCGCATAGATCGGGTCGATCGCGAGCGCCTGTTCGAGGCAGCCGACCGCCGCTTTCAGACTTTCGGCGGTGAAGCTGTCGCGCAGGCTGGAGGCGCGCAGCAGCAACTCATAGGCATCGAGCGCATTCGGCGGCATCGCGCGCCGCCGCTCGGACTCGGCGAGCTCCAATGTCGGCTCGATCGCCGCCACCACGCGCTCGGTGATGTCGTCCTGCAAGGCGAACACTTCGCTGGCTTCGCCGTCGAACCGGTCGGCCCACAGATGTCCGCCGGTGGCGGCATCGATCAACTGGCCGGTGATGCGCAGCCGCGAGCCGGCGCGGCGCACGCTGCCTTCCAGCACATAGGCGACGCCGAGCTCGCGCCCGACCTCGCGGACATCGACCGGGCGGCCCTTGTAGGTGAAGGAGGAGTTGCGAGCGATCACGATGATGCCGCTGCAGCGGGATAACGCGGTGATGATGTCCTCGACCATGCCGTCGGCAAAATAGTCCTGCTCGGGATCGCCGCTCATATTGGTGAAGGGCAGCACCGCGATTGCAGGTCCAGATGCGGGCGGGACGAGGGGACGCGTCGCCGCGTTCCCGGTCGTGCCGCTGTCCTCGCGCACCTCACCAACGAATCGCAGGCCTTTGCGGGCGATGGTCCGGATCAGCCGCTGCTCCTCGCCGGTGTCGCCGATCGCAGCTCGCGCCGCGCTGATCCGGCTCGACAGCGTCGCGTCCGAGACGATGCGGCCGTGCCAGACCGCCTCCAGCACGTCGTCGCGGCTGACCACATGGTCGCGGTTGCGGATCAGGAATTCCAGCAGATCGAACACCTGCGGCTCCACCGCAACGGCGTCGCCGTCGCGGCGCAGCTCGCGGCGGTCCGGATCGAGGATAATGTCATTGAAAAGATAGAGCAAAAGCCTGTTCTGTCGGCTGGTCTTCGGAAGCCAAGCGCAACTGTATCATGGCTTGGGATAAGCCAAAATCAGAACCATCTGAAGCAAACCTCAAGGCCATCTCCAAGCGGACCCACCGGAGATGAGGCAAAAGCTGGCCATCAATCGTTATGGAGACCGACTGACATGTCCGACATCATCAACCCCGATCGCCGCCGCTTCATTGGCGCTGCCGCCGGCGGCATCGCTTTGGCGCAATTGGGCCTCGCGGGTCCAGCGCAGGCAGATAGCTTCAGGGGGAAGGCGACCGTGGCCGCGCTCAAAGCAGGTGAGCATACCTCGTTCGGCCCGCTCAAGCAGATCGACGCCGGACTGCTCAATGTCGGGTATGCCGAAACCGGCCCGGCCGATGGCCCTGTCGTGATCCTGCTGCACGGCTGGCCCTATGACATCTACAGCTATGCCGATGTGGCGCCGGCGCTGGCACAGGCCGGCTATCGCGTCATCATTCCGTATCTGCGCGGCTATGGCACCACGCGCTTCCTGTCGAAGGACACGGTGCGCAGCGGCCAGCCGGTGGCGGTCTCGGCCGACATCATCGCGCTGATGGACGCGCTCAAGATCGAGAAGGCGACGCTCGCCGGCTATGATTGGGGTGCGCGCACCGCCAACATCATCGCCGCACTTTGGCCGGAACGCTGCAAGGCGATGGTGTCGGTCTCGGGCTACCTGATCGGCAGCCAGGAAGCGGGCAAGATGCCGCTGCCGCCCAAGGCCGAGCTGCAATGGTGGTATCAGTTCTATTTCGCCACCGAGCGCGGCCGGGAGGGCTATGCGAAATATCGCCACGATTTCGCGAAGCTGATCTGGCAGATCGCCTCGCCGAAATGGGCGTTCGACGATGCCACCTTCGACCGCAGCGCGCAGGCTTTCGACAATCCCGACCACGTCGATATCGTCATCCATAACTATCGCTGGCGTATGGATCTCGCGAAAGGCGAGGCGAAATACGACGCCTTCGAGCAGAAGCTCGCGACCTTCCCCGTGATCACTGTGCCGACCATCACCATGGAAGGCGACGCCAACGGCGCGCCGCATCCGGAGCCTTCAGCCTACGCCAGGAAGTTCTCCGGCAAATACGAGCACCGCACCATCACCGGCGGCATCGGTCACAACCTGCCGCAGGAAGCGCCCCAAGCCTTCACCCAGGCCGTGATCGACGTCTCGGCCGGCTAACGGCGATCTTGCTCTCGTCTCTCACCACCTCATTGCGAGGAGCAACGCGACGAAGCATCCGGAGTCGCGCATGCGGTCCTGGATTGCTTCGCTTCGCTCGCAATGACGGCGAATGCGGCATACCCGACCACGGTCAAGGTCTTCGCGCCGTCTCAGCCCTTGATCTGGGCGAGCTGGCCGGCGATGTCGCCCATGCCCCAGTGCTCGGCGATCTTGCCGTTGGCAATGCGGAAGATGTCGCAGGAGGTGAAGCGCATGTGTTTTCCGGTCGGGGCCACGCCGAGCAGCATACCCTGTTGCGTGCCCTCATAGACGAAGCTGGCGGCGACCTTGTCGTCGCCGGATACGATCGTCTCGATCGTCACCTTCAGGTCGGGAAGTCCCTTGAGGCGCGCGGCGAAGAACCCGATGGTGGCCTGCTTGGCCGAGACGCCCGCTGTCGGTGGCGGCGCGGCGGCGCTGCGCTGGTGATTGACATAATCATCCGCGAACAGCGCCGCGAAGCCGTCGATGTCATGCTCCGACAAGGTCGCGGCAAACGCCTCGGCGAGCTGTCGCGGCGTTTTTGCGTCGGCCTTGGCTGCCAGCGGAGCCATGGCAACGGCGCCGAACAGGCCTGCCAGGATGTGTCTTCGGTTCATCGTGTCCTCGCTGATCGATTGCGTAGCCAATTCGCGCGCGTCACGATCCATTGCTCGGACCGCGATTCGCCATTGTGATGTGCGAGCTCGATGAAACCGATGAATTCAGCGGCCGTCTTCTGCTTGACCCGCCGTGAGGCGACGTTCGACGCCACGTTGCAGACGTAGAAACTATCGACGCCGAGCGTGACGAACGCGAATGTGTTTACCGCGTCGATGGCTTCGCTCATCAAGCCGCGATTCCAGTAGGGCTCGGCGAGCCAGAAGCCGCGGTTGCCCTTTGCGCTGCTGAGGTGGGGGCGGAAATGAATGTTGCCGATCGCCTCGCCATCACCGTAGCGCAGCACCAGCACCCATTGATAGATCTCCGCGCCGGCAGCGATCTGGTCGAGCTGCAGCCTGACGAAACTTTCCGCGCCATCGGCGGGGTAGGGCCAGGGGACGACGACCGCCAGGTACTTGACGATGTTCCAGTTGTCGAAATGGCGCTGGATCGCCGGCGCGTCAGACAGCGCCAGCGGCCGGAGCATCAGCCGTTCAGTGAAGAGGGTCGGCATTGCCGTCATCGGTCGGGCGCTCGTCCGTCAAAGCGAGAGGATGCAGATGCAGCAGGCGCGTCGGTCGCGCATGGCCTTTGCCGGAATCTTGTCAATCAAGCCGTTCATTTCAAGTGACATCTTCGGCAAGATCGACGTTATGCTTGCGGTGACGGGCAACGAGGATGGCTTCCATGTGGCAGCGGTTGAAGATGCTTTGGCAGATCTGGACCGTCGACCGGCCCGCCGAGCTTGGCGATTGGCTGTGGGATGTCCTCGTCGTGCAGTTCGCCGCCTGGCTCGACCGGCTCACGGTGCGGAAGGTGATCGCGTTGATCCGGGTCGTCATCATCCTCCTGGCCTACGGCCACGGCATTCCGATTCCACCGGAATTCATGCTGGTCGGTGATGTGCTGGCCTATCTTGACATCGTCTCCATCCTGCTGCTGGTCGGCATTCTGAGCCGCGTCTCCACGATCCTGTTCGTGGTGAAGCAGGCGATAGCTGGAGTCGTGCGGCTGACGATCGTTGTTAGCGGCGGTCTGCGCTGGCTTAACATCCGGCATCGGCGCGCGCGCCGCGGGACGCGTCAGGTCAGAGGCCGCGAGACGGACGATGACGGATGTCCTGATATTTGCGGTGTGGCCTGGGCCTGATCACCGGCGCGATAAGGCGCAAGGCGGGCTGAGGCAGCGCCGTCCGTCAGCCCCGATCTCTCCTCACGCGAACTTCCGTCGCGCATCGAGTGCGAGGCCGATACCGACGCTGCCGAGCAGGTCGGATTCCGCAATCGTTGCGTCCGGGAATAGCGACAGAATTCCACTCCGCAGTGCCGGCACCATGCTGGAGCCGCCGGTCAGGAAGATCGTGTTGATGTCGGAAGCTTGAATGCGCGCATCGTCGAGCAGGCGGCGCACGGTCGCGACGACGCGCTCGACGGAGTCGCCGATCGCTGCGTCGAATTGCTTGCGCGTGAAGCGGAACTTGGCCCAGTCGCCCTGATTGGCGAGCGCGGACGTGGTCTTCGACGCGGTGGTGAGCGCGATCTTGGCCTGCTCGACGCCAATCGCGATCGTGTGGCCCTGCCGGTCCTCGACGATCTTAATGAAGCGGTCGACCAGCTCGCGCTGCTCGGCCTCGTAGCGGATCTGGCGCAGCTCGCCCAGCACGTTCTTCTTGTAGAGCTGGTTGATGCGGTGCCAGGTGGCGAGCTCATGATAATACAGCGTCGGCAGATAGCGCTTGCGGTCCGCAGTAAAACTGCCGAAGCCGAGATGCGGCATCACGCATTTGAGGCTCAGCAGCCGGTCGAAATCGGTGCCGCCGATATGGATGCCGCCATTGGCCAGGATGTCGTCGCCGCGCTGGGCCTTGCCGCGCCGCTCCGGCGAGACGCGGACGATCGAAAAGTCCGAGGTGCCGCCGCCGATATCGACGATCAGCACCAGCTCCTCGCGGTTGACCTGCTGCTCGTAATCGAGCGCGGCGGCGATCGGCTCGTACTGGAAGGCGATCTGCTTAAAGCCCTGCTCGCGCGCGATGGCTTCCAATGACGCTTGAGCCTCGGCGTCGGCGGCATCGTCCTTGTCGACGAAGCGGACGGGCCGGCCGAGCACGACCTGCGAGATATCGCGGCCGAGATGGGTCTCGATTCGGCGCTTCAGATTGGCAAAATAGAAGCCGAGAATGGTCGAGAACGGCACCGCCTTCTGGCGGATATAGGTCTTCTCGTGGATCAGCGCGGTGCCGAGAATGCTCTTGAGCGCGCGCATGAAGCGGCCGTCATGACCTCTGAGGTAGAGGTCGATCGCGCTGCGGCCAAAGTGCACGCCATGGTCTTCGAAATCGAAGAACATCGCGCTCGGCAAGGTCAGGTGATCCTGCTCGAGCGACAGCAGGTGAGCTGTCGCATGGTCGCTGAGGCCGACGGTGGTGTTCGAGGTTCCGAAATCGATTCCGCAGAAGGCCGCCGCCATGCTCGTCTCTCAAGTCCATTCGAGCCGGCTCGCTTAGCGGTTCACGGGCGAGATGTCATCCGCGAAATTGTAATATGCAGTCGATCGCTTCGCGGCGCTGGGGCTGCCGCTTCGGAGTCATGCCCGTCTTGCATTCGGCGAGCCTGATGACAGGACTACCGATAGGTGATCAGCCCGGCAAAGCCTTCGTCCATGTGGTCCTGGTGATGACAATGGAAGAAGGTCGGCCCGGGATCGTCGGCGATGAAATCGATCTCCGCCGTCGAGTAGCGCGGCATGCTGATCGTGTCCTTGATGACGCCGGAGGTTGGCTTGTCGCCGACTTTCATGATCTCGAAGGAGTGACGGTGCAGATGCACCGGGTGTTCATCGCCGCTGTTGTTGTTCAGGAGCAGCCGGTAACGTCGGCCTTCGGTGACGGTGAACAGAGGGTTGGTATCCGGCCAGGACTTGCCATTGATGGTCCAGCGATTGTAGCCGCCGCGGCCGCCGGGAATCTTCTCGAATTTGAGGCCGATCGTCTCGTCGGGCTTGGCCGAGGCGGCGCCAGGACGGCCGAACAGGGTGTAGTCCCATGGCGCTTTCGCGGGCGCAGACCATGTCGGGGCACCGCCTCGATCGGCATATTCGACGACCACGCCCATGCCCATGTTGCGGTCATCGTCCTGCGTCGAGCCGAACACCCAGACTCCGGGATTGTTCATCTCCACGATCACGTCGGCCCGCTCGGCCACATCAAGTTTCAGCACGTCGACGGTCGCCGTGTTGGGGACCGGGTTGCCGTCCAGCGCCAGCACCTTGAATCGATGCCCCGAAAGCGCGAGCGAGATGCCCATATTGGCGCTCGCATTGAGTACGCGGAACAGCACGCGCTCGCCTTCGCGCACCCGGATCGGCTCGCCGTGACCGAGCATGCGGTCGCCAAGGGTTGCCGCGTGATACATGACCTCGAGGCCATTATCCGGCGGCGGTCCTTTCTTGAAGTCCTGCAGGCTGACCCAGTGCCCGTCCCAATGGTGCGCGGCGAGCAGTACCTCGCGATCATAGCTGCCGGGGTCTCCAGCTGCGGGCGTGACGATGAGAAAACCGAACTCGCCCGAATAGGTGCTCTTGTTGAGATCGGTCATCGCCATCGCGTGGCTGTGATACCAGCGCGTGCCGACGGGCTTGGGCACGTAGGAATAGGTCAGCGACTCCCCCGGCGCGATGATGGGCGAGCCTTCTTCCGTCGCTCCATCCTGATCGGAGGGGATCATCAGCCCGTGCGAGTGGATCAGGTTGGGGTAGCCCGAATCATTGGTGACTTGGATCCGGACCGGCTTGCCTTCCTTCAGGCGCAGCGCGGGGCCGGGAACGGTTCCATTATAGGCCGTGGTCCTGATGATCTTCCCCGGCGCGATCTCGATTGCAGTCGGGGCGATCCTGATTTTGTGATCAGCCGCGTCGTCTGCTGCATTTTGTGCATGAGCGGGCGGCATGGCCCTGAGCGCCAGAAGCGAAGCGGCGCCGGCTTGCGCGCCGCGCAGCAATGTTCTGCGGCTCAGCAGCGGCAGCGTCGAAACACGTTCTCCGTCCGGATCATGC
>NZ_JBARGP010000090.1:0-10105 GCF_049798375.1 Bradyrhizobium sp. | reverse complement strand
GTCGATATAGGTCTCCTCGCGCTTGACGAAATACATGGGAACATCGAGCGCATAATCGACCCAGCGTTCGAAACCCATGCCGTCCTCGAACGCCCAGGGGATCATGCCGGAGCGGTTGTTGTCGGTATCGCGCCAGATCTCGGAGCGGAATGACAGAAAACCATTCGGCTTGCCCTCCGTGAAGGGCGAGTTGGCGAACAAAGCGGTCGCGATCGGCTGCAACGCCACCGACACCCGCAGCTTCTTGACCATGTCGGCTTCGGAGGAGAAGTCGAGATTGGTCTGCACCGTGCAGGTGCGGTACATCATGTCGAGGCCGTAGCGGCCGACCTTCGGCATGTAGTTGGTCATGATCTTGTAGCGGCCCTTCGGCATCACCGGAATGTCCGCGCGCGACCAGGACGGCGTCATGCCGAGACCGAGGAAGCCGATGCCGAGCGGGGTCGCCACCTCGCGCACCTGCGCCAGATGCGCCATCAGTTCGGCCTGCGTCTGGTGCACGGTCTCGACCGGCGCGCCTGACAATTCGAACTGGCCGCCGGGCTCCAGCGAGATCGCGCCGCCTCCGGTGACGTCATGGAGCCCGATGATGTTGCCGCGCTCCATGATCGGCTCCCAGCCGAGCAGGAGCTTCATGCCTTCGAGCAGCGCCTGGATGCCGCGCGCGCCCTCGTATGGCACCGGCCGCAGGCCTTCCAATGTGAACGGCGTCTTCTCGTGCTCGGTGCCGATACGGAAGGCGGACGGCGGTTTCACGCCGGCTTCGAGCCATGCGACGAGTTCGTCGCGCGACTGCAGCGGAGTCATATCAATCTGGTCACGCGCCATGCGAGTCCCGGTTCAAGAGCGCAACTGATATCGCGCGCGGTGACAGGAATGCCCGCGAGCGCTCTGCGCCGCGAACGTTGAAAACGACAACAAAATTCATCGCAGCGGTGTGCCTTCCGCAGCGGGCGACGGCAAGGCTTCGCTGCAGGAGCAGCCGAGACGGTCGAGCAGTGCGCAGAGCTTTGCGGCATCCAAATCCGACAGTTTCGACCCGACATGCTTCTCGATCGCGGCCGAATAGGCCGCCCACATCCGCTTCTGCAGATCGCGCCCGGCCTCGGTGATCTCCACGAACTGGCCGCGCTTGTCGATCTTGCATTCGCGGCGCACCGCCAGCCCCTCGTCGACCAGCCGGTCGATCAGGCGCGAGGTCGAATATTGCGGTAGCAGCATCTGCCGTTCCAGTTCCACCGGCCGCAGTTCGCCGCTCGGCGCGCGCGACAGCTCCAGCAGCGCATCATACCAGGCGAGCGGCGGAAAACCGGCCTTCTTCAGCTCCTGCTCGACCGCGTCCAGCACCCGGCTCTGGACCCGCATCAGGCGGATCCAGGCGGCGGTCGCCTCGGTCGATGGTTTGCGTTTCATGGTCCGGCTCGTATCCTTGCTGCGGCTAGTCTAGCCTACTCGATGCATCTGCATCAATCTTGACTATTCCATGCATTTGCATTTAATCCCCATGCGTCCCTAACTCAATCTCTCTTAAACAACGGTTCGCAAGGAAGGAAACTCCCGATGAAGCTGTATTATTCTCCGGGCGCCTGCTCGCTCTCGCCTCACATCGCCCTGCTCGAAGCCGGCCTTCCCTATGAGCTCGTCAAGGTCGACCTTCGCGCCAAGAAGCTCGAAAATGGCGACGATTATTTGAAGGTCAATCCGAAGGGCCAGGTCCCGGCGCTGGCGCTCGACAGCGGCGAGATGGTCACCGAGGGGCCGGTGATCGTGCAGATGATCGCCGATCAGGCCGCAACACAGGGCCTGGCGCCCAAGCGCGACAGCGCCGAGCGCTACAAACTGCTGGAGTGGCTGAACTTCATCACATCAGAGCTGCACAAGAATTTCAGCCCCCTGTTCCAGCCGGCCTTCAATGACGAGGTCAAGGGCTTCTTCAAGGACCGGCTGATGGGCAAATTCCAATATGTCGATAGCCAGCTTGCGGGCCACGATTACCTGCTCGGCAAGGAATTTTCCGTCGCCGACGGCTACCTGTTCACGATGCTGTGCTGGGCGGACCGGATGAATTTCGATCTCGCAGGGCTCCCGAACCTGACCGCCTACAAGGCCCGGGTCGCGGCGAGGCCGAAGGTGAAGGACGCGCTGACCAAGGAAGGGTTGCTGAAGGCGGCGTGAGCACGGTCGGGATCTTGCCCTCTCCCTTCGTTAGAAAGGGTATTGATTGCACATCCCCGATGCGCCTGAATGCGCCCTCTCCCCTTGCGCGAGAGGGCTACACCACTGCGAACCATAAACCTCGCTTGGGTGAGGGGTTGGTGCCGCGAACGCAGACCTTCGATGAGGAGAGAAACCCCTCACCCGGCGCGCTTCGCGCGCCACCCTCTCCTACAAGGGGAGAGGGTGCACCGAGCAAGCCTATGCAGCACTGGCAGCTCTCTGCATAACTATGCCGCCTCCTTCGCCTTCTTCGGCGGGAAGCGGCCGTAGAAGGTCTCGCCCTTGGCTGCCATCTCCTCCAAGAGCTTCGGCGGAGTGAACCGCGAGCCGTATTTCTTCTCGAACTTGTGGCACAGCTCGACGAAGGTCTTGGTGCCCATGAAGTCGATATAGGACAGCGCGCCGCCGGTGAACGGCGCGAAGCCGAAGCCGAGGATCGAGCCGACATCCGCCTCGCGTACGTCGGTGATGACGTGATCCTCGACGGTGCGCGCGGCTTCCACCGCCTGCACCACCAGGAAGCGCTGCTTCAGCTCCTCGATGCTCAATTTGTCCGGATCGAGATGCTTGGGCTGCAGCTCGGCAAGACCCGGCCACAGGCTCTTCTGACCCTTGCCCTTCTCCGGATAATCGTAGAAGCCCTTGGCGTTCTTGCGGCCGTAGCGGCCTTGTTTCTCGACCATCTCGACCATCAGCTTCTTCTGGTCCTGATTGATCGCGTTGGCGCCGAGATCGGCCTCCGTCGCCTTCATGATCTTCAGGCCCAAATCGAGCGCGACCTCGTCCGACAGCGACAGCGGCCCGACCGGCATGCCAGCCATCCGGGCTGTGTTCTCGATCATCGCCGGCGGCACGCCCTCCAGCAGCATCTCGCTGCCTTCGGCGATGTAGCGCATCACGCAACGGTTGGCGAAGAAGCCGCGCGAATCATTGACCACGATCGGCGTCTTGCCAATGGTGCGGACGTAATCGAGCGCGGTGGCCAACGCGACGTCGCCGGTGTTCTTGCCGACAATGATCTCGACCAGCATCATCTTCTCGACCGGCGAGAAGAAGTGGATGCCGATGAATTTGCCCTGGTCCTTGAACTCCTCGGCCAGCGAATTGATCGGCAGGGTCGAGGTGTTGGAGGCGAAGATCGCGCCGTCCTTCAACAGCGGCTGCGCCTTGGCGTAGGTCTCGGCCTTGACCTTGCGGTCCTCGAACACGGCCTCAATGACGAGATCGCATTCCTTCAAGACGTTGTAGTCCGCAGTCGCAGTGATGCGGCCGAGAATCGCTTCGGCGTCGGCCGGCTTGGCGCGGCCCTTCTTGATCAGGCCGTCGATGACGTCTTTCGCATGCGCCTTGCCCTTGTCGGCGCTCTCCTGGTCGCGGTCGATCAGCACGACGTCGATGCCGGCGCGCGCCGAGACGTAGCCGACGCTGGCGCCCATGAAGCCGGCGCCGATCACGGCGAGCTTCTTGACCTTGGTCGGCGGCACGTTGGCCGGGCGCCGCGCGCCCTTGTTCAATTCCTGCATCGACAGGAACAGGCTGCGGATCATGGCTGCCGCTTCCTTCGAGCGCAGGATATGCGCGAAGTAGCGCGACTCGACGCGCAGCGCGGCGTCGATCGGCAACTGCAGGCCCTCATAGACGCAGCTCATGATGGCGCGCGCGGCCGGATAATTGTCGTAGGTCTCGCGGCGATAGATGGCGTTGCCAGCCGGGAACATCATCATGCCGTTCTTCGAGAACACCGGGCCGCCGGGCAGCTTGAAGCCCTTCTCGTCCCAGGGCTGGACAGCCTTGCCGCCACCCTTGATCCAGCCCTTGGCAGCCTTGATCAGATCGGCTGATGGGACGATGGCGTCGATCAGCTTCAACGCCTTGGCCTTCTCGAGCGGCAGCGCCTCGCCCTTCAACAGCAGATTCATCGCGTCCTGCGGCTGCACGATGCGCGGCACGCGCTGGGTGCCGCCGGCGCCGGGGAACAGGCCAACCTTGATTTCGGGCAGGCCGAGTCGCGTCTTCGGATTCTCGGCCGCGACGCGGTAGTGACAGGCCAGCGTCAGCTCGAAGCCACCGCCGAGCGCGAGGCCGTTGACCGCGGCGACCCACGGCTTGCCGGACGTTTCCATCGCGCGATAGATTTGCGAGAAGCGGCGGCTCTGCTCGAACAGCATCTGGTTGGCAGCCTCTTCGCCCTTGCTCTTCAGCACCTCGGCAAAGGCGTGGTTCATGCCCTCCAGCATCGACAGATCAGCGCCGGCGCAGAACGCATCCTTCGCCGAGGTGATGACGACGCCCTTCACGGCGGCATCCGCCGCGGTCTGCTTGACGATCGTCTCGAGCTCGACCGCCGAAGTTTCGTCGAGCACGTTCATCGAGCGCCCGGGAATATCCCAGGTGACGAGCGCGATGCCGTCGGAATCGGTTTCGACTTTGAAGTTCTTGAAGACCATGTGGTTGCTCCCTCGATGCCTGCAGCCGACCGGCGCGGCGAAAATTGCGATCGTAGGGTGGGTTAGCGAAGCGTGCCCATCCTGCCATTTACACCGTCATTCCGAGGCAAGGCCGAAGGCCTTGAGCCCGGAATCTCGAGATTGGTTTGCTCAGTACCCCTCACCTCGAGATTCCGGGTTCGCGCTTCGCGCGCCCCGGAATGACGTCTTTGCAGCTACACCCGCTCAATGATGGTCGCGGTGCCCATGCCGCCGCCGATGCAGAGCGTTACCAAAGCGGTCGACTTGTTGGCCCGCTCCAGCTCGTCGAGCACGGTGCCCAAGATCATCGCGCCGGTGGCTCCGAGCGGATGGCCGAGCGCGATGGCGCCGCCATTGACGTTGATCTTGCTGTTGTCGATCTCGAAGGCCTGGATGTAGCGCAGCACCACGGAGGCAAAGGCCTCGTTGAGCTCGAACAGGTCGATGTCCGACTTCTTCATGCCGGAACGCTCGAACAGCTTTTCGGTGACGTCGACCGGGCCGGTCAGCATCATCGCCGGCTCCGAGCCGATATTGGCGAAGGCGCGGATTTTCGCGCGTGCCTTCATGCCATACTTGGCACCGGCCTCCTTGCTGCCGAGCAGCACCGCGCCGGCGCCGTCGACGATTCCGGAGGAGTTGCCGGCGTGATGCACGTAGTTGACGCGCTCGATCTCGGGATGCGACTGCACCGCGACCGCATCGAAGCCGCCCATCTGCGCCATCTGCACGAACGACGGCTGCAGCTGCGCCAGCGTCTGCATCGTCGTCGAGGGCCGCATATGCTCGTCCTTGGCCAGGATGGTGAGGCCGTTGATATCCTTCACCGGCACCACCGAATTCTTGAACCGCCCCTCGTCCCAGGCCTTGGCAGCGCGCTGCTGGCTCTGCACCGCGTAAGCGTCGACATCGTCGCGGGAGAAACCGTATTTGGTCGCGATCAGATCGGCCGAGACGCCCTGCGGCATGAAGTAGGACGGCACCGCCATGGACGGGTCCATCGGCCAAGCGCCGCCGGAAGCGCCGATGCCGACCCGGCTCATCGATTCGGCGCCGCCGCCGATCACGAGCTCGTGCTGGCCGCTCATCACCTGCGCCGCGGCGAAGTTCACGGCATCGAGGCCCGAAGCACAGAAGCGGCTGATCTGAATGCCCGGCACCGCTTCGCCGAGCCCGGCATTCATCGCTGCGAAGCGCGCAATGTCCGAGCCGGCCTCGCCGACAGGATCCACCACGCCGAGCACGACGTCATCGACCACGTCCTCGGGGATGTTGTTGCGATCCTTCAGCGCCTTCAAGGGCACAGTGGCGAGCGCCAGCGCGGTGACCTCGTGCAGCGCGCCGTCCGCCTTGCCACGGCCGCGCGGGGTGCGAACGTGGTCGTAGATAAATGCCTCAGGCATGACGCCCTCCTGATATGATGTCCGTCATCTATAGCAAAGCAAGCGCCGGCGAGATGGCCGGCGCTCGTGGGGCGGATCAGAACGCGTCCGCCGGCAGTTCCATCATGGTGGCGCAGCCGGCCTGGATCTTCGCCAGATGCGCTGCGGTTTCCGGCAGCACGCGCTCCATGAAGAAGCGGCCGGTGACGAGCTTGGTCGACAGATAGGGGGTAGTCCCCGAGGCCGCAATCTTGTCCTGCGCGACCTTGGCCATCTTCGCCCACATGAAGGCAAAGGTGACGAGGGCGAACAGGTGCAGATAATCGGTCGCGGCGGCGCCGGCATTGTCCGGCTTGGCCATCGCGTTCTGCATCAGCCAGGTGGTGGCCTGCTGCAGGTGACCGAGCGCGGTCGACAGCGGCGCGACATAGGGCTTCATCGCCTCGTCCGCGCCGTGCTCCTTGGCGAAGCCATTGACCTCACCGAAGAACGCCATCACGGCGCGGCCGCCGTCACGCGGCAGCTTGCGGCCGACGAGGTCCAGCGCCTGGATGCCGTTGGCGCCCTCATAGATCATCGCGATGCGGGCATCGCGCACGAACTGCTCCATGCCGTGCTCGGCGATGTAGCCATGGCCGCCGAACATCTGCTGCGCCTGCACCGCGTTGGCAAAGCCCATGTCGGTCATGTAGCCCTTCATGACCGGTGTCATCAGGCCCATATGGTCATCAGCCGCCTGTCGGTCCTTCTGATCCTGCGAGCGATGCGCGACATCGCTCTTCAGCGAGGTCCAGATCACCATGGCGCGCGCGGCCTCGTTGAAGGCGCGTATCGACAACAAGGTACGGCGCACGTCCGGATGCACGATGATCGGATCAGCCGGCTTGTCCGCCGCCTTCACGCCGGTCAGCGAGCGACCCTGCAGGCGCTCGCGCGCGTAAGTCACCGCGTTCTGATAGGCGACCTCGGACTGCGCGAGGCCCTGCACGGCGACGCCGAGCCGGGCCTCGTTCATCATCACGAACATGCCCTGCATGCCCGTGTTCTCTTCGCCGATCAGCCAGCCGGTGGCGTTGTCGTAGTTCATCACGCAGGTGGAATTGCCGTGGATACCCATCTTGTGCTCGATCGAGCCGCAGCTGACGCCGTTGCGCGCGCCAACTGAGCCATCCGCGTTGACCAGAAACTTGGGCACCACGAACAGCGAGACGCCCTTGATGCCGGCGGGCGCGCCCTCGATTCGGGCGAGCACGAGATGGATGATGTTGGGGGTCAGATCATGCTCGCCGGCCGAGATGAAGATCTTGGTGCCCGTGATCTTGTAGCTGCCATCCGCTTGCGGCGTCGCCTTGGTGCGCAGCAGCCCGAGATCGGTGCCGCAATGCGGCTCGGTCAGGTTCATGGTGCCGGTCCATTCGCCGGCCACCATCTTCGGCACGTAGGTCTTCTTCTGCTCGTCGGTGCCGTGCACCAGCAGCGCCGCGGTCGCGCCCATGGTGAGCCCGCCATACATCGCGAACGCCATGTTGGCGGAGCACTGGAATTCGTTGACGGTCTGGCTCAGCGTGACGGGAAGGCCCTGCCCGCCATATTCCGTCGGCGCCGAGAGGCCGAGCCAGCCGCCTTCGGTGACCTGCTTGAACGCCTCCTTGAAACCCTTCGGCGTCGTGACGCTGCCGTCATCCCCACGCTTGCAGCCTTCGAGGTCGCCGCTGCGGTTCAGCGGCTGCAGCACTTCCTCGGCCAGCTTCGCCGCCTCTGCGATGATCGCCTCGCGCACGTCGGCCGACGCATCGGAGAAGCCGGGCAGATTGTCGTAGCGGTCGATCTGGAACACGTCGTTGAGCAGGAAGCTGACATCTTCCACGGGGGCTTTGTAGCTCGGCATCTCAAGTCTCCGGCAGGCGGGCTGTGGGTGCGAATCTCGGACGCGACGATCATAAGCAATGGTCGCCGACCTTAGCGATTCCAGGTGTGGTTATCCATGTACGGTTCAGTACAGATGGTCACGTCTTCGGACCTTGCGGCATGGCCAATTGCTCGCCCATCAGGCGATGCAGCAGGTTGATTGCCTTCAGCGGCCGGACCATGACCTTGAAATTGACGATGCGCCCTTCGGCGTCGAATGTGATGATGTCGACGCCGTTGATGGTGATACCGTCGACCTCGTTGGTGAATTCCAGCACGGCGCCGGTCGCGCTGGTCCACTCGCCGACATATTTGAAGCCGGGGCCGCCTAACACTTTCTCAGCACTGGCGAGATATTTGAACGTGATGTCGCGGCCGCGTTGCGGCGTATGCACGACCGGGCTTTCGAACACGGCGTCCGGATGCAGCAGCTCCCACAGCGCCGCGCGGTCGTGCGACGTCATGTAGCCGTACCATTTCGCAAGGCCGGTCGTTGTCATCCGCCGTCTCCTCCGGGCAAAGCTGCGACCGCTTCGATCTTCGCCGTATATGCACATTGACGCATATGCGCATGTGTGCATAAAGTCAAGCGATCAAGATCATGAGCAGATTGGAATCATGGCCCTCGGTGACGCCATCCTCGCGTGCCTGACCGAACATCCGATGACGGGCTACGAGCTCGCCAAGACGTTCGATTCCTCGATCGGCTTCTTCTGGAAGACCGACCACCAGCAGATCTATCGCGAGCTGTCGCGGCTGCGCGACCGCGGCTACATCCAGGGCCGCGAGGTGGTGCAGACCGGCAAGCCGAACAAGCTCGTCTACACGCTGACGCCGGAGGGGCGCGCCGCGTTCCGGCACTGGGCGGCGCGGCCGAGCCTGCCCGCCTCGATCAAGGACGACCTCCTGATCCGTCTTTACGCGTTGGAAGCCGTCGACATCGCGCCGCTGCGCGCCGACCTGATGGCGCGGCTGGAACACCACCGCGACCGCTACGAGCGCTATGACCGCATCGTGAAGAAGCGCTTCCCCGACGGGGTGGCTTCGCCGGCCGACATGGGCAAGCTGCTCAATCTGCGCATCGGGCTGCGCCACGAGCAGATGGTGGCGGAATGGTGCGAGGAGGCGATCACCGCGCTGTCGGCGATCTCGGGCGTGCCCCAGCCACTCGCCTCGGATCCCTGAGGAAAGCACTGGTTGAACTGACTTATCGCCGCGGCCGCAAAACTTTAGGCGGGCCGTGCTGCGATCCTTAACCCGGTATTTACCGTAACGGCCAAAAGTCGGGACTGGAGCAGACAACCTGCGCGACGTGCGATCCTGTCGGGTCGGGACGTGTGGGGAGGGCTGGAGGCGCCGGGTTGGGGCGTCGAACCGGAACCGGACGAAAGCATGAATTCGCGCGTACCGTGGAGTAATGAAGGCATCGACCCCTCGGTTCGCGTGCGGGCCGAGGCTGCGGCGCAGCGCGCCGGCATGACCCTCAATGACTGGCTGAGCTCGACCGTCGGTCGGTCGTCCGCACCGGATTTCCGCGATCCGCAGGAGATGCGTGCCGTCGCAATGGCGCGCGAGACCCGCGAGGTCGCCGACATTCATCAGCGGCTGGATTCCATCGCAAGCCAGATCGAACAGATGTCCCGTCCCGGTCCGCGCCGCGAGACGGTTCGGGGCGAGCAGGGCGTCGCGCGCCAACTCAACGATGCCATCTCCCGCCTCGATGCGCGGCTGTCGCAGATCTCGACGCCGCTGCGACGGACCAGCACCGAAGAACAATATCGTGGCCCCGAAGGGGTCGAGCGCGCCGCGGCGCAGCTCTATCGCGCGCCGCTGAGCCCGGCCTCGCTCGACGTCGCCGTGGCCGAGATCAGCGCCCGCCAGAGCGAGCTCGACAATCCGAAGCCGCGGCAGCTCGCCGCGCATCAGGCGCCGCCGACGGCACCTGTCATGGCGCCGGCGAGCGCGCCGGTGATGACGCCCCCGGCGCCGGCCACGCCTTCTGGTCCCGATTATTCGGTGCTCGAGCGCCATCTCCTGAAGATCACCAGCCAGATCGAGGCGCTGCAGCGACCGGACGACGGGATCGAGCAGTCGATCGCTGCGTTCCGCGCCGAGCTCGCCGACATCCGC
>NZ_JBARGP010000089.1:0-46453 GCF_049798375.1 Bradyrhizobium sp. | reverse complement strand
GCTCCGGCTCGAAACCTTCCGCGAGCTGCGGGTCGAGCAAACGATGCGTATAGTCGAAGGTGGGCCCGAGCACCTGACCGCCCGGAATGTCCTTGAACACGGCCGAGATGCGCCGCTGCACCTGCATCTCCCCGGTGTGGACCGGCTCGGTGGCACCGAACCGCGGCAGGGTGGCGCGGAACGCGCGGACCAAAAAGATCGCTTCGATCAGATCGCCGCGCGCCTGCTTGATCGCCAGCGCCGCGAGCTCGCGATCATAGAGCGAGCCTTCACCCATCACGCGATCGACCGCAAGGCCGAGCTGCTCCGAGATCTGCGCCAGCGACAACTCCGGCACCGCACGATTACCACGACGCTCATGCGCCAGCAGCCGGTGGGCATTCTCGATGGCACGTTCGCCGCCTTTGACTGCAACATACATGCGCTTAACCTCCCGCCAGCCGCGTCGTTCGCGGGATCGCAACCAGGGCATCGCCATGCACCAGCACGACATCGATGCCCCGCGGAAACAAGCTTGCGTTCACCGCCAGCCGCTCGAGCAGATCGTCCGGCGCGATCGTGGCGTTCAGTGTCGCAACACCATCGATGCCGGGCCCGCGCAGGTCGTAAGCGCGTCCTCCGCTCAGGCTTTCGACCTGCAGAATTACGGTCGTCGAACGATCCGGATATTCGCTGCTACCCAGCGCGAAGCTATCGAGCGCGGGCAGCGCTGCAGCATCGGTCACCAGCGCGAAGCTCGCGTCCGCGCTCGCTGCCGTCACCGGCGCGCCGGTATGAAACTTGAGCCACTCGGCGACACCCTTGGCCTCAAGCTGCGGATCAAGCCAGACCGGCGTGTCGTGATCGCACAAGGTCAATGCAATGGCAGCCACGGCAGGCATCAGGCCCGCCGCTGCGCCAACCTCAGCAGCGACACGCTGCACGCTGCCGGGACGCGCCATTGCCTCCATCACGGAACGGAAGGTCGACTGCGCCGACAGCACCTTGTCCGTGAAGCCTGCGGAAAGCTCTGATACCGACATGCTTCAGCCCTCGCCCCTGACCATCGTGTAGAAATCGACCCGCGTCGCCGCGGCCTCGGCGGCGACTTGCGCGCGGCTCGCCAGCATCGCCTCCCGCAGCGGCGCGATCACCTTCGTTTCGACGACATCAGCATGGGTCTCGGTCTGGATCAGCGCGTCGCACAGCGCCATCAGCCGCGCCTTTTCACGGTCGCGGCCCAGCGCGTAGCCGAAGCCGACTTCGCCGCTCGCAAGCCTGATCGCCGCGCGCGACACGGTCGCTTCGCCGAGATTGAACGGGGCGCCGTCGCCACCGACGCGTCCACGCACCATCACGAGGCCATTCTCGGGCTCGCGCAATTGCAGATGCGCCGGCGGCCCGATGTCAGCGAGCTTGGCACATATGTCCGCGGTCGGCGCATGCGCCAGCACCCGCATCGCCGTCTTGCGCCGCTCTTGCCTTGCCGTCTCGCCGCTCACGTCCACCTCGATCTTGCCGAACTTAAGTTGTCTATGATATTAGACAACTCGATAGCGACGCGCCATGAAGATTTCGTGACACAGGTATGATTTTCACAATCCCCAGGGGAACGCGGCCATGAGCCTGCAGGATGCTGCGTCGGGCGTTGCATTGTGGCGTCGGGTGGCCGACGGCATCGAGCGCGACATCGCGGACGGCCGCTTTGCGGCTGGCGAGAAGTTGCCGGGCGAGACCGAGATCGCCGAGACCTATCGGGTCAATCGCCACACCGTGCGGCGGGCGCTTGCCGCACTGGCCGAACGCGGCCTGGTGCGCGCCGAGCGCGGCAGCGGCACCTATGTCGAGGCACCTCGATTGGCCTATCCGCTGAGCTCGCGGACGCGCTTCTCCGAGATCGTTGGTGCCGGCGGTCGCGAGCCGCGCGGCCAGCTGATCGCAGCAACGGAGGAGCCGGCGACACGCGAGCTCGCTCGTCTGCTCGCGCTGAAGACCGGTGTGCCACTGGTGCGAATCGAGGCGCTCCGCTTTGCCGACCGGACACCGATCTGCGTCAGCACCTCATGGCTACCGGCCGATCGCTTTCCAGACGCCGGCGGCGTGTTCGCGAAGGTCCGCTCGATGACCGCCCTGCTCGCGCATTACGGCGTCCGCGATTATCGCCGCGCATCAACCCGGATCACGGCTGCGATCGTCGACGCCACCGATGCGGCACGGATCGATCTCGCGCTCGGCCGTCCTGTGCTCGTGGTCGACTCAACCGATATCGATGCCGATGGCGCGCCGCTGATCACCAAGCGCTCGCGCTTCGCCGCGGAACGTGTCACCTTCGAAGTCGAGAGCTAGCGCGCTCTCATGCCACGGCCCTGCGGCCGATGATCGCAAAACGCAGCCTGCTCGAGATCCAGTCGATCGCGGCCACCGCGATCAGGATCATCAGGATCAGGAACGAGACCTTCTGCCATTCCAGCACACGGATCTGCTCCGCGAGTTGCAGGCCGATGCCGCCGGCGCCGACGATGCCGATGATGGTCGCAGATCGCGTATTGGATTCGATGAAGTAGAGCACCTGACCCGCGATCACAGGCAGCACTTGCGGCAGCAGGCCGAAGCGGATCTCGTGCAGCACGCTGCCGCCGGAGGCACGCACGCCCTCGACCTGCTTGCGATCGGCGCCTTCGATGGCCTCCGAGAACAGCTTGCCGAGGGCGCCGAAATCCGACACCGCGATCGCCAGCACGCCGGCAAACGGCCCGAGGCCGACGACATTGATCCAGACCAGCGCCCAGATCAGCTGGTCGACACCCCGGATGGTGTCGAACAACCGGCGCACCGGAGAGCGGAAGATCACCGACGGCACGATGTTGCGCGCGGCCAGCAGGCTCATCGGCAGTGCCAATATCGCGGCAATCGTCGTACCCAGCACCGCGATCGACAGCGTCTCACCCATCGCCTGGAGATAGGCTGGCAGCGACGATCCCGGATTGGGCGGCAGCATCATCAGCGTGATCCAGCCGAGCTGCCTTAGCCCGCCAATAAACCGCGTCGGCGAGAAGTCCAGATCGACCAGGCCGAAGACGAAGATGGCGATCGTCAGCAGCAGCGTCGCCGGCAGCGCGAGGCTGGCTGACGCCGGCCGCTGAAAGACATGCGGAAGGCGCTCGCGCAACACCGCCGGATCTGGCACCTCGATCGACTTCACGTGCGCGCCTCCTCGCCGAACAGGCGGCCACGGAGCCAGCCGGTGCCGATGTCAATCAGGAACACCGTGACCACGATCATTACCAGGATGGCGCTAACGTCGGAATAATAGAACTTGCGGATCGCGACCAGCAGCTCCTGCCCAATGCCGCCGGCGCCGACGAAGCCCATCACCGAGGCTTCACGGACATTGATCTCGAACCGCAGCAGCGTATAGCTCGCATAGCCCGCGATCACTTGCGGCAGCACCGCAAAACGCATGCTGGAGAGCCAGCTCGCGCCGGTCGACCGTATGCCTTCCACCGGGCGCATGTCGGCGTTCTCGACTACCTCGGAGAACAGCTTGCCGAGCGCCCCGGTGGTATGCAGCGCGATCGCCAACACGCCAGCCATCGGCCCAAGCCCGAACGCCATCACGAAGATCAGCGCGAACACGATGCCAGGCACGGTCCGAGCGAACTCGAGCAGCCGCCGCACGGCGAAGCGGAGCCAGGGCGTCGGTGAGGTATTCTCGGCCGCGAGGAAATTGAGACAGAATCCGAAGACAGTCCCGAGCAGCGTACCGACATAGCTGATCAGCAGCGTCTCGCCCAACATTCTGAGCCATTTGCGAAGGCCCCAGAACCATTCCGGAATGTCGGTCCAGACCCGCATGCCGCTATCGAGCGTCAGGACACGATCGAAATAGCTAACGAAATTGCCGACATGGGCGAATAACGTCTTCAGGTTCACTTCGGCGCCGACGCAGGCGACCAGCAGAACGACCATGAACAGCGCCGCACCGATCAGGACACGCATCCGCCTGCGCATCACCGCTTTGCGGTAGACCTCGTTCAGAGCGTTCAGTTGCGGGCCGGGAAGAATCGAGATCGCCGATGACATCGCAAGGCCGGTGTTGGCAGATAAAGGAAAGGCCGGGTCACGGAGACCCGGCCTTACGAGGTGACCCTGTACCCCTACGAGCCTTTCTTGCGGAGGCTGTCGACGAATTTGATCAACTCGACGGTCTTGTCGTAGTCGGCGTTGGTGATCGGCTCCCACGGACGGTTCTTGCCGTCCGACAGCTTCTTGAAGGCCTCCGGATCCTTCGTCGCCGCGTCGAGGAACGCCTGCTTGATCGCAGCCTTCATGTCGTCGGGAAGCTCGCTGAGATAGGCATAAGGCGAGTTGATGATCATGTCGGACTTGCCGATGATGCGGAAGTCGGCCTTGGTGAGCGTCTTGCCGTCCGATGACTTCACCATGTCCTTGTTGAGCATGCGGGTCAGGTTGGAGTCGTCCTCGCTGTTCCAC
Source organism: Bradyrhizobium sp. (assembly GCF_049798375.1). Taxonomy (GTDB): domain Bacteria; phylum Pseudomonadota; class Alphaproteobacteria; order Rhizobiales; family Xanthobacteraceae; genus Bradyrhizobium. Next base: position 41,980 of record NZ_JBARGP010000089.1, on the reverse strand, counting down.
CAATTGGCGGCGACATCGACGGTGCCCTGCGCCAGCGCCAGCACGGCGTTTTCGTGGCTGCCGGTGAAGATCACCTTGGAGAAATAGGCGTCGGGATCGATGCCGAGGTGGTTCAGCTTGAAGCGCGGCATGTTGTTGCCGGACGTCGAATTCGGATCGACCAGGCCGAGGTTCTTGCCCTTCAGATCCTCGATCTTTTGATACGGGCTTTTGGCGAGCACGTAGAACACCGAATAATAGCCTTTCGAGCCGTCGGAGTTGACGTCGATGACGAAGGCGTCGGTCTTCACGCCGGTGAGACGGGCGCGGGCAAACGAGGCCGGGCCGTAATAGCCGATGTGGATGTTGCCGGCACGCTGGCCCTCGATGACGGCCGCATAATCGTTGGCGACACGCAGGGTCACCTTGACGCCAAGTTCCTTCGACAAATAGCTGACGAACGGCCCATAGCGCTCGGTCACGCCGGAGCCGTTCTCGGCCGGAATCGCCGCAAAGGTGATCTCTGGATATTTGGTGCGCCAGTCCTCGGCGGATGCGGAGGCAGCGAAGGCGAGCGAGGCCATGCCGGCCAGAACGAGACGACGATCAATCATATTGCACCCCTTGGTATCAGGTTGGTAGTGACAGATGTTGGCGGGCGCCTCGGTTGGACGCGCCGCAATTTGAACGCAAAACACATCAGGCGGCGGCAACTTCGCCGAGCGCCGGGACCACTGCAGGCTGGGGCATCGACGCCCCGTCCATCACGTCATTGGCTTCGAGGTCGTAGAGCTCGCGCGCGATCTGCGCGGTCAGGGCCGCCGGCGCGCCATCGAACACGATCCGGCCGCTCGCCATGCCGATCAACCGGTCGCAATAGCTGCGGGCCAGATCGAGCGAGTGCAGATTGCACATCACGGTGATGCCGAAATGCTTGTTGATGCGCAGCAGTGCATCCATCACGATCTTGGTGTTGCGCGGATCGAGCGAGGCAATCGGCTCGTCGGCGAGAATGATGTCGGGCTCCTGCACCAGCGCGCGTGCGATCGCGACGCGCTGCTGCTGGCCGCCCGATAGCAGATCGGCCCGCTGCGCCGCCAGGGCGGCAATGTCAAACTGCTCCAGCGCCGACATCGCGACCGCGACATCCTGCGCCGGCCAGAACTGCGCCAGCGACCGCCAAGACGGAATCTCGGCCAGCCGCCCCATCAAGACGTTGGTCAACACGTCGAGCCGGCCGACCAGATTGAACTGCTGGAAGATCATCGCCGATCGCGCGCGCCATCGGCGCAACTCGCGGCCATGCAGCGCGGTGACGTCGATACTGCCGAACATGATCCGGCCGTCAGAAACCGGGGACAGGCGGTTGATCGAGCGAAGCAGCGTTGACTTGCCGGCGCCGGAGCGACCGATGACGCCCACGAAGCTGCCCGGCGTCACAGAGAATGATACGTTATCGATTGCGGCTTTCGCGCCGAACCGGCACGTCAGACCTTCAACTACCAGCATTCATTGCTCCACCGCCTCAGCCCCTCCCTCCTCGCTAGCGCCGGCATTCGACAGTTGTGTGACAGTCCGGCCGTGGTACGGAATAGTCCACACCCGTCACAGACAAGTCATGTTACTGTCATCAATGATGCGGAAGCAGATGACGACATCAGCAGTAGACGGACAAAGCTCGATATGGCCGGCAAGTCGCTATCGACGGAACCATCGATTGATCCCAGCGCCAACGTTCTCGGCGCCAAGCTCGGCGCCTATTGCGAGGTGGGCGCACGCACGATCCTGTTCGACGTCACGATGGGCGACTACTCCTACGTGGTCAACGATTCCCAGATCACCTATACGACGATCGGAAAATTCTGCTCGATCGCGGCGATGACGCGGATCAATCCCGGCAATCATCCGATGCATCGCGCAACGCAGGCGCATTTCACCTATCGCGCCAGCGCCTATTTTCCGGGCGAGCCGGATGACGCGGAGTTCTTCGCCTGGCGGAAGCAACACCACGTCACGATCGGCCACGACGTCTGGATCGGGCATGGCGCGATCGTGCTGCCAGGCCGCTCGATCGGCACCGGCGCCGTCGTCGCTGCAGGCGGTGTTGTTACCAAGGACGTGCCGGACTACACCATCGTTGGCGGCAATCCGGCGCGGCCAATCAAGCGGCGCTTCCCAGAGGAGATCGCCAAGCGGTTGATGCGGCTCGCCTGGTGGGACTGGGATCACGAGGCGCTGCGGGTTGCGCTGCCTGATTTCCGGCAACTGGAGATCGGCGATTTCCTGGACAAATACGAGGCAGCTCTCGACGCCGGGCAGCCGCTGCGGCAAAGTACCGTGTCATGAACGGACTTTTTGTCGCAGGCGGCCGGGCATTGCTCGGCCATGAACTCGTCGAGACCTCACTGTCGGTCGCGGACGGTCAGATCGTCGAGATCGGCACCATCAATCGGAGCAGCGCCCCGTCGCTCGACGCAGGCGACCTGCTCGTGCTGCCCGGAATCGTCGACATCCATGGCGATGCCTTCGAGCGGCAGATGATGCCGCGCCCCGGCGTCGACTTCCCGCTCAACGTGGCGCTGGTGGACACCGATCGCCAGGTGATCGGCAACGGCATCACCACCGTGTTTCATGCCACGACCTGGTCGTGGGAGCCAGGCCTGCGCAGTGGCGACAATGCTCGCGGCCTGCTTGAGGCGATCGAGGGGCTGCGGCCCCGACTGGCAGCCGATACCCGCTTTCATTTGCGGCACGAAACCTACAATCTCGATGCCGAAGACGAGATCGCAGAATGGCTGTCGGCACGACGCGTCGACCTGTTCGCCTTCAACGATCACATGGACGCGACCGTCGCCAGCCTCGAGCAGCCGCACAAGCGCCAGCGCATGGTCGACCGCACGGGGTTGTCGGGCGAGGCTTTCGATCGTCTTGTCGAGCGCGTGACCTCGCAGGCCGACGACGTTCCTGCATCCATCGCTCGGCTGGCCGCAGCGGCACGGCAGGCCGGCGTTCGCATGCTGTCGCATGACGACGACACCCCCGAGATGCGCAAGGCCTTTCGCGGGCAAGGCGTCGCAATCGCGGAGTTTCCGGTCAATGAAGAGACCGCGCGCGAAGCCGCCAGCGGCGGCGATGCCATCGTGTTCGGCGCGCCGAACGTGGTCCGCGGTGGCAGCCATACCGGCTGGACCCGCGCGAGCGACATGATCGCGAAAGGCCTCTGCACGGTGCTGGCGTCCGACTATTATTATCCGGCGCCGCTGCTCGCCGCCTTCCGGCTCGCGGCCGATGGGATATTGCAGTTGCCGCGGGCCTGGGATCTGATCTCCGCTGCACCGGCACAGGCCGCAGGCCTCACTGATCGCGGCATGCTCGCGCAGGGCCGCAGGGCTGACATCCTCCTCGTCGACGATCGACTGCCGCTGCGTCCCCGCATCATCGCCGTGATCGCGGCCGGCCGCCTCGTCCATCTGAGCGAACCGGGCCGTCTTGCGGCCACACCCATCGCACGTCGCGAAGCGGCCGCGGCGGAATGATCGACGTGCTGGTTGGATGTTCATGACGAGTTCGCCGCGCTACGCCATCTATTACGCGCCCGCTGCCGGCACCGTGCTTGATCGCTTCGGTGCGCGCGTGCTCGGCTACGACGCCTGGACCGGCCAGGACGTCGCCTTCGACGAGATCGTCGAGGCGGTCCCTGATTGGCGAGAGCTGACCGAAGATGCACGGAAATACGGCTTTCACGCCACGCTCAAGGCGCCATTTCGCCTCGCGGACGACAGCGGCGAGGATGGCTTGCGCACTGCCTGCGCAGCCTTCGCGGCCAACGCGCGACATTTGCCGCTGATCAGGCCGGTGGTCGATGCGATCGGCGGCTTCATTGCCGTCATTCCCGGCGATCCGTCACCCGAATTGCAACGGTTCGCAGCCGATTGCGTCCGCGCTTTCGAGCCGTTCCGGGCCCCGACGACGCCGGAGGACCGGATTCGCCGCAAGCCGGAGCACATGACACCGCGCCAGGTCGAGTATCTCGACCGCTGGGGCTACCCTTACGTCATGGACGAATTCCGATTCCACATGACGCTGACCTGCCGTCTCGACGCTGTCAGACGCGCCTCGATTCTTGCCACGCTGCGCGAACGGTTCGCGATGCTCCATCTCCAGCAGCTCGCGATCGATCGCATCGCACTGTTCAAGCAGGACGATGCGGGTTCACGCTTTCGCATTGTGGAGTCCTGGCCGCTCGCCGATTAGTTCGGCGCCCGCGCGAACTGTGCCGTGTGCGCCCCACCCTTTTCAAAAACCCCCAGCGGCGGCGAGATGTCGGCGCGATCGCGCGGCAATGCCTCCGGCATCTCGCGCTGCAGATAGGCGATCAGCTTCTCCCGGATCTCGCAGCGCAGATCCCAGGATTGCGGCGCATTGCGGGCGCTGACCAGCGCGCGCAGCTCCATCGTCCGGGTGTTGGTATCGACCACCTGCAGATTGACCACCGCACCGTCCCAAAGCTTGGACTCGCGCGCGGCTTCCCCGAGGTAGTTGCGAATCCGCGCAACATCGGCGGCATAGTCGACATGCAGAACAACCGAGCCGATCAGCGAGGCGGTATCGCGTGTCCAGTTCTGGAACGGACGCTCGATAAAGTAGGACAAGGGCACCACCATCCTGCGCCAGTCCCATAGCCGGATCACGACATAAGTCGAGGCGATATCCTCGACCCAGCCCCATTCGTTTTCGATGATCACGGCATCCTCAATCCGGATCGGTTGGGTGACCGCGATCTGCACGCCCGCGATCAGGTTGCTCAGCAGCGGGCGCGCGGCGAGACCGAGGATCAAGCCGGCGGCGCCGGCTGAGGCGAACAGGCTGACGCCGTATTGCCGCACCGAATTGAACGTCATCAGCGCTGTCGAGATCGCCACGATGATGATGAGCGTATCGACAACGCGCTTGAACACGCTGATCTGGGTGACGTGCTTCCGGGCCAGAAAGTTTTCGGCAATATCGCCCCGAATTCGCTGCAGGTAGCGGCCCGCGACGAGATCGACAGCGCGGATCGAGATCCAGCCAATCAACGCAATCGTTGCCACCGCGAAGACGTGCGTGAGCGTTCCGCGCAACTCGTCATCGAGCGGCGCCAGCGGCAATACCAGCGCCACGGCGATCAGGCAGAGCGCCAAGCGCGCGGGCCCGGCCGTCCGTTGCAGGATCGGAACCGCCAGCGAATTCTGCGAACCGGTCGCCCGCCACACCACCATGCGCGCCAGCTTGTCCACCAGCAGCGCACCGACGATTGCAAGCGCAATCAGCCCGAGCCCGACCACCCAATCAGGCATAAAGCCGAATATCCGCTCCAATACCGCCTGCATTCCCTGCTCCGTCGTGGTTTCGAAAGCAGTCAACTCGCGAGCCTCCCGTACCGGATGGCCGACTACCGCAGTGCAGCATTCTCCGCGTGCATGGCTAGATTGTTCGAAACTGATTCGGCTGGACCAATATCGTGGTGCGCCGGCAAACGATGATCGACCCGGATTTGGTAAACGACGACTGGTTCGGCGTGGGTGCGCTAACGCGGTGCCGAGTCCGTCCGAAAATGATCACACAATCGCCGCGCTCGCTGACTTGTCCTGCCAAAAACCTCCATGAAGCTATCGACCTCAAGGACGTCCGCAGGTTGTAGCGGTGCGCATCTTTGCGCGCGGACTGCGAAACATCCGAACGATCCGTCAAGCCGACAGGAGACGCGTAATGAGTTCCCCGGCCTACGATGATGCAGCAGACCAGAGCATCTCTGCCTCGCCACCGCCGCTCCTCGATCACGAATCGGAAGAGGTTCGCCGCCTCCATGACCAGGTCGCTGAAGCGGCGGAGGTGCTGATCGGCGACGCTCGCAAGCCCGCCGACCAGGACGCCGAGCCGTATGTCGGCAACGATTCATTCGACCTTGTATTGGCCACGCGACGCATGATCGAGAGTGAAGCGTCCAGGAGCGGCCTGTGGAGCCTCGCGCTTCCACCAGCACTGATACCGCCCCTGCCCGACGATGATGATGACTCGGTTGGCTTGATCGCGATGACCAAGCTGGGCTTTGCCATCGGCCTCGCCGCAGGTGTCGCCTATGTGGTGACGAGCATGGTGCAACTGCCCGGAAGCGGCCCGACGATGGCCCGCGACACGACCGCTGTGCTCAGCCAATTCACGCAGATCAGCGCCGCCCAGGCCGGCGTTCAGAAGAACGATATCGCATCGGTACCTGCGACTGCGATTCTGGCAGCGGCGCAAGCCAATATCGAGAACGCGCCGCACGTCGATGTCGAGACCGCCGGCATGCCGACGGCTCCGGCCGTGGCAGCAGAACCGGCGACGCCGGTCGCGCTCGCGCCTCCACCAGTTGCGGCCATTGCTCCGCCTGCGGCAGCGGACGTGACGCCACCGCTTGCGATAACCGAAGTCACGCCGCCGCCTGCTCCGCCCAGCCCGCCGCACGCGACATCCTCCCTCGCGCACGACGAGGTGGCAGCCCTGATGAAGCGCGGCAGGGATCTGCTTGCGGTCGGCGATATCGCGAGTGCCCGCCTGATCCTCGCCCGATTGGCCGACAATGGCGAGGCGGATGCCTCGCTGTTGCTGGCGGGAACGTTCGATCCGGTGCAGCTCGCACGTCTGCATGTGTTCGGCGTGGTCCCGGATGCCGATAAGGCTCGCGCGTGGTACGCGAAAGCGGCCGATCAAGGCTCACCTGAGGCAGGCCGGCACCTGCAACAGTCGGCATCGCGCTGACGCCGCAGTCTATTGCATCCTGCTACGCCCGCGCGATCTCGACCTGCACGTCGCGCGGACGCGCCGTATAGGGCGATGAGGTGACCAGCACGTCGGCACCGGACGCTGCATAGGCCGGCGCATTTGCAGCGTTGATGCCGCCGGCGGCCGCGATGATCGGACGTACGTCGCCGATGCCGAGCGCATCGGTGGTCAGGTCACCATAGGGCACAGCGTCTGGCGGCAGGGCATCCAGCTCGACCCGCGTTGCCACCGTTATCACTCACCCGTCCATTTTTTCGGGCGCGCCGAGACGGCCCGGAGATCCGGGCCGCCGCGTCGGTCGCGACCGCATGCGAGCGGTCGCTCCTCACGATTCTTCCATCTCCTTGAAGGCTTCACGCGCGTTGCGGAAGGCGTCGATGCCGGCCGGCACGCCGCAATAGACCGCGACCTGCAGCAGCACCTCCTTGATCTCGTCCTTAGTCAGCCCATTCTTGACCGCGCCCTTGACGTGGAGCTTGAGCTCGTGCGGACGGCCGAGGGCGCCCAGCATGGCGAGGTTGATGATGCTACGGGTGCGCCGGTCGAGCCCCGGCCGTGTCCACAGCGCGCCCCAGCAAAATTCCGTCGACCACTCCGCCATCGTGCGCGTGAACTCGTCGGCACCGGCGATGGACTTGTTGACGTAATCTTCCCCCAGCACGTCCTTGCGGACCTTGAGGCCTTCTTCGAACAGCGGGCTCTTGCTCATGATGTTTCCTCGCGGTTGAAAATCGTCGCTCCACATCGATCGCATGCCTTTGCATGGCGCCGGTGCGGAATCTCGCGCTTGCAGGTTAGCCGACAATCTGGACAATTTGCACCGGAGCAAACGTCGTGAAGATCCGCGGCAGCGGACAACAGGAGTGCAGCCATGTCGAAGCAGACCATCGGATTCGTCGGGATCGGCCGCATGGGCAGTCCCATGGCTGCCCGCCTGCTCGACGCCGGCCATGAGCTCGTGGTGCACGACGTTCAGCGCGAAGCTACCGCACCGCTCGCCGCACGGGGAGCAACTGTCGCATCATCGCCGGCGGAGGTCGCATCATCGGCGGGTATCGTGCTGACCAGCCTGCCGACACCCGACATCGCCAAGGCCGTCGCGCTCGGTCCGGACGGCATTATCGCCGGCAACCGTGCGCGCGTCATGGTCGACCTTTCGACGACAGGTCCGGGCGCTGCCAGACAGATCGCGGAAGGGCTGCGATCGAAGAATATCACCCTGGTCGATTCGCCCGTGAGCGGCGGCATCAAGGGCGCCGTGAACGGTACCCTGGCAGTAATGGTGTCGTGCCCGAAGCAGACTTACGAGATGGTCGAGCCGATCCTGAAGACATTCGGCCGGCTGTTTTTTGCCGGCGAAGCGCCCGGCGTGGCGCAGACCGCCAAGCTCGCCAACAATCTGATGGCAGCGGCGGCGATCGTGATCACCTCGGAGGCCGTCGCAATGGGCGTCAAGGGTGGTGTCAACGCCAAGGTGCTGATCGACATCATCAACGCCTCGACCGGCCGCAACAGCGCCTCGCAGGATAAGTTTCCGCGCGCGGTGCTGCCCGGGACGTTCGATTTCGGCTTCACTACCGGGTTGTCTTATAAGGACGTGCGGCTGTGCGTCGACGAGGCCGAGGCAATGGGCGTGCCGATGGTCTGCGGCGCGGTGGTGCGGCAGATGCTGGCCATTACCAATGCCAAGTACGGCCCCACCTCCGACTTCACCTCGATCGCGCGGGTGGTCGAGGAATGGGCCGGCGTCGAGATGCGCGGCTGACAAAAGCGCGGCTCAACGCCCGCCGGCCTTAGATGAACGGCTTGCCGCCGGTGACCGCGACCGTCGTTCCGGACGTGTAGCTCGACAGCGGGTCGGCCAGCATCACGTAGGCGGTCGCAAGCTCAGCTGGTTGACCGGCCCGCTTCATCGGTACCTGCTGGCCGAACGACTTGACCCTCTCCCCGGACATGGTGGACGGGATCAATGGCGTCCAGATCGGGCCGGGCGCCACCGCATTGGCACGGATGCCCTTTTCGGCCAGCAATTGCGCCAGGCCGGCGGTAAAATTCTGGATCGCGCCCTTGGTCGTCGCGTAGGCGAGCAGGCTGGGATTCGGCATGTCGGAATTGACCGAAGCCGTGTTCACGATCGCGCTGCCCGGCTTCATATGCGGCACCGCTGCCTTGGTCAGATAGAACATGGCGTGAATGTTGGTGCGAAACGTCTTCTCCCACTCCTCGTCGGAGATGTCGCCGATGTCGGCGAAGGTCGCCTGATGGGCGGCGTTGTTGACGAGGATATCAATGCCGCCAAGCTCATCGACCGCACGCTGGATCACCGAACGGCAATGGGCCGCATCCTGCAAGTCGCCGGCGACCAGCACCGCCTTGCGTCCCTCCTGCTCGATCAGTTCCTTGACCTCTTTGGCGTCATCATGCTCGTTCAAATAGGCGATCAGAACGTCGGCGCCTTCGCGCGCATAGGCAATGGCGACGGCGCGGCCAATGCCGCTGTCGCCTCCGGTGATGACCGCTTTCTTGCCATGCAGCCGTTCGGATCCCTTGTAGCTGGTCTCACCGTGATCCGGCCGCGGCTGCATCCGCGCCGTCGTTCCCGGCATGGGCTGCTGTTGCGGCGGAAATGGCGGCTGAGGATACGGCTGCGGCATCGTTGATCTCCTGTCGGTCGTGTTGCTTCAATCGGCTGGAGTTATGGTCGTTCCTGGACGCCTTTCGCCTGCTCGGACGATCGGCGGCCAAGATGCCGAACCGCCTTCGACGACGTCAATGCGTCTTGGTCTCTGCCCACTTCTCCAGGTCCTTGGCGGCCTCGGACCGCTGCTCCTTTTCCGGCTTCTCGCTCCAGGGCTTGTCGGTCTGCTTGTGCGAACCCCAGTCGGTCTGCTGACGGGGATCGTCCTTTGGCGTTTCTTTGCTCATCGTATGTCCTCTGCAGGTCAAGCTTCGATGCACGATGACGGGCAATTTCTGACGCCGAACGAAGTTCCTGCGGATGGCCGCACCCACGTCGCTGCTGGATACGCCGCCTGCAGAACTGCCGCTGGAACGAGGCCTGTGCCAGCTCAGCTGAGATCACCCGGCATGAAGCAGCGGATCGACGTGCCGAGCGTGCCCTTGATCGGCCACACCATGGTGTGGCCGGCCCGATTGGGTTCGGTGATCACGGCATCATCGGGCACGACAATCCACTCACCGTCGAGCCGGACCCGGTAGTGGCTGCCTTGCAGCTCCCAATCGGGGTCCGCAATGGCAATGCCGTCCGCAACCGAGCAGCACGGCCCGCGCCCGCTTCTCAAGCTATCGAACCAGGCTTTCAGGGGAGAGCCGGCGTAGCGGCCGTCATCGCGCGCCATTGCCCATTGCAGCGGCAATCCTGTGAGGGAGGCTGCAAATCCCAAAGCGATCAAGCTTTTGCTCATTTGATCACCGCAGAGCGGTTACGCTCCCGGGAATACGGGCTACGCGCACCGCACCAATCGTCCACAAATGCGTCGCTATGACGATGGTTCCAAGCGGAGAACACCCGGATCAGCCAGGCGCCGCGACACAACATCGTGTAGCGCTTTGGTCTGTCTGTCACACGTCAGCGTGCATCGGCGGGCACCATGGCCTCGACCGTCACGCCCGCGCTGGCGGAGGCGATATCAAGCGTGCCGCCAAGCGCGCGCAGCCGCTCGCGCATGCCGACCAGGCCGAAGCCGAGCTTGTGATTCTCGCCAAAGCCGCGCCCATCGTCACGCACCCGCACCATGGTGTAGGCGCGGCCGCCACGCTCGCCCGCCGGCGCGATCGTCACATTCACGGTGCTGGCATCGGCATGGCGGAACGCATTGGTGAGGGCCTCTTGCACGATCCGGTAGATCGTCAGATCGGCGGTCTCGCCGGTGACGCCAAGAGACGAAGAGATGTCGGTCACGATCGCAACATCTGGATGGGATTCGCGCCACAGCCGCACCAGCGCGCCAAGTGCCTCACAGAGGCCGAGTTCGGCAAGGCCGACCGGACGCAACCGTTCCAGGATTCGACGATTGAACTGCTGCACGGCATTGACCTGATCGAGGATCGCCTGGCCATGCCGGCGCATCGCGCCGACATCGATGGCGCGGGCCTCCGGCGGCCGCATTAAGGCGCTGGCATGCGCACGCAGCGCGAACAGATACGGGCCGAATTCATCATGCAGCTCGCGCGCGATCTCCTTCCGCTCCTGATCCTGTAGCGACACCGCGCGCTCGGCGAGGCGGCGCTTGTCGTCGACCGCGGTGCCGAGCGTGGTCGCAAGATGATTGAGCTTGCGGCACAGCGCGGCGAGTTCGGGCGCACCATCCGGCGCCACCCGTGCATCATAGGCACCGTGCTCGATCGCACTCATCGCCTGCGACAACTGCTGCAATGGCGCAAGCGCGCCACGAATGACCCGCGTCGTGAACAGGAACAGCAGGGCCGCGATCGCCGATCCGATCACCAGCTGGGTCGTGATGCCGTCCCAGATCTCCTCGATCTCGTCGTCGGGATGCGCAGTGATCACAAGGGCATCCGGTCGGCCGGCGATCGTCAGCGGCACGCGGACCGACATCTGCTCCGGATGCACCAGCGATACGAACCAGAGCGGTGCACGGCCCTCCCCCTCCGCTCGATCAGCGTCGGGCGATGGCGCTGCGCTCCGTCGGAAAACGCTGACATGGCGCAGCCGGCTGAGATCCGCCTCGATCCGGTTCAATTGTGCATCCGGGTCGGACGCTTCATTCAATCCGGTCACGATGGTGTCGACGAAGGCGCGCGCCAGCCGGATCACGCTTTGGTCCTCGGCCTGCACGCGCGGGCCTGCTTCCAATGCGAGCCGCGCGATATTGATCGCAAGTCCAAGCGTCAGCACCAGTGCCAACAGCACGTTGATCCGGGTTTGCAACGACAGTTCCTGCCACATTTCATTCGTCCATCGGGGCTACATGCCAACGTTGACAGATAAATCATCGAGCGATCTAATCGAAAGCATGTCGCAACACTGCGCGCGATGCATCTTTGATGCGATGCAACAACGAGAAGCGACACTCAGGGAACCTAGGTGATGCGCGTGCTGATTGTCGACGACCATCCTATTGTCGCGTCCGGCTGCCGCGCGGTCCTGTCAGGCGAGCCTGAGATTGCGCTGCTCGAGGCCGCGGATGCCGAGGGCGGCGAACGGGTGTTCACATCAGAGCAGCCTGACGTCTGCGTCATCGACATCAACCTGCCGACGGTGTCCGGCTTCGAACTCGCGCGGCGCATCCTAGAGCGTCAGCCCGCCGCGCGGATCATCATGTTCAGCATGAATGACGACCCCGTGTTCGCGGCCCGTGCAATCGAGGTCGGCGCCAAGGGTTATGTGTCGAAGAGTGGCGATCCCAACGATCTGGTCGAGGCGATCGTCCAGGTCGGACGCGGCGATACCTATCTGCCTCCGGCGATCGCCCGCAGCCTCGCCTTTGCCGGACCGACCGCGGCGCAAAGTCCGCTTGCGAAGCTGACATCGCGCGAGATGGAGATCTTGCGCCTGCTCGGCGCCGGCAAGAGCCTGACCGAGATCGCCTGGCTGGTTCAATCGTCCTACAAGACCGTCGCCAATACTTCGTCGATCATCCGCCAGAAGCTCGGCGTACGGACCTCCGGCGAACTCGTGCGGCTCGCCATCGACCATGGCGTCGCGTAACCTGACGCTGCCTGACACCATGGTGAAACAGGATAAGACAACATGACGCTCACGACCGTTTCCCAAAACCGATCCCATGGCGGCACGCAGGGCGTCTATCGGCATGCTAGCCGCGAGACCGGCACGGACATGACCTTCTCGGTCTATGTGCCGCCGCACGAGGCCGGCGCCAAATTGCCGGTGGTCTGGTATCTGTCGGGCCTCACCTGCACGCATGCCAACGTCACCGAGAAGGGTGAGTTTCGGGCCGCCTGCGCCGAGCTTGGCCTGGTGTTCGTCGCGCCCGACACCAGCCCGCGCGGCGAAGGCGTGCCGGGCGATGCCAACAACTCCTATGATTTCGGCCTCGGCGCCGGCTTCTATGTCGATGCAACGCAGGAGCCGTTCGCGCGGAATTACCGGATGTGGAGCTATGTGACGGCGGAGCTTCCGAGCGTCGTGGCCGCCAACTTCCCGGTCGATCCGCGCCGACAGTCGGTGATGGGCCACTCGATGGGCGGGCATGGCGCGCTGACGGTGGCGCTACGCAACCCCGACCGCTACCGCGCGGCAAGCGCATTCTCGCCGATCGTCGCGCCGTCGCAGGTGCCATGGGGCACCAAGGCGCTCGGCGGCTATCTCGGCGACAATAAGGACGCTTGGCGCAAGCATGACGCAGTGGCGCTGATCGAGGACGGCGCCAAGTTTTCCGATCTGCTGGTCGACTATGGCGATGCCGACCAGTTCCTCACCGAGCAGCTCAAGCCCGAGTTGCTGCAGGCGGCCTGCACCAAGGCCAATATCCCCCTGCTGCTGCGCCGGCAGGAAGGCTACGACCACAGCTACTACTTCATCTCCACCTTCATGTGCGACCATCTGCGCTGGCACGCGGCGCGATTGAATAATTGAAGGCGGAGGAGCATTGTAGCCCGGGTGAGCGAAGCGCCCCCGGGACGGCGATAATTACGGACCGAAGCCCCCGCGATCACTGCGCTCACGCGGGCTACGAGACCCTGTTGGATGTCCCCCGGCCGACCTACTGCGCCTGCGCCGCACCATAGTTCGGCGCCAGCATGCGGTTGCGGATCAGCCACTCCATGGTCCGCGTCCAGGATTCGTCGGTGTTGCCGCGCATATCCGCGCTCATGGCGGCGATCGGCTTTCCGGTATGAACATCATGCAGGTAGATGTTCATGTTGATGATGAGGTTGGAGACCTTCTGCACCAAGCCGGTGACGGCGATGTCAGCCCCGAGCTTCTCGGCAAGCTTCACATCGCAGCCGCCGCAGGCCTGCAGATTGCTGTCGTGCGCGGCAGTAGCAACCGGTGCAATATCGAGCACCTGGAACTTGCCGGAATCGGCCAATGCCTGACGCAGCTGTTGTGTCACATGAACCAGACGCGCCTGCTCGTCCTTGCGCACACCTTGCATCTCGCCCTGCAGGCTGGTGTCGAGCAGCTCGAAATCGAACACCGCGACTTTGGGCTGCTCGGCTCGGGCCGGCGGCGCCAACATCACCATCAACGCAACGAGAGCAAAGAGCAGTTTCACGGTCGTGATCCGAAATGAGGCCAGGGTTGCTAAAGTGGGGTTGCAAGCTAGGCCAATTCAGTCATCTTTCAAGCCGAAATGCCTTCGCGCCGAAAACGGCGCGGAGGAACACAGGGAGGAGTCATGATCCGATGGTTGATCGGCGCGATCGGCCTTGCTGCGCTCGCCACGTCGGGCGTGACGTCGGCCGTGGCCGCGGAGCCGACCGAGATTGCGATCGGCTATCTCGGCCGCGCGACCGTTCCGCAGACCTTGTCGCCGGTCGAGCAGCCAGCCCCCGATGACGGGCTCGCCGGCGCGCACCTTGCGATCGAGGACAACAACACCACCGGCAAATTCCTCAACCAGCACTTCACCTTGATGGAGCATCGTCTCAAGGACGGCGAGGACGTCGTTGCCGCCGTGAACGACCTCGGCGCCAAGACCGGTTTTATCCTGGCCGACCTTCCGGCCGATGCGCTGCTCAAGGCCGCCGATGCGCTGCGCGGCCGCGACGCGATCCTGCTCAATGTCGGCGCGATCGACGACAGCCTGCGCGAGCAGGATTGCCGCGCCAACGTGGTGCATGTCGCGCCGACCCGCTCGATGCTCGCCGACGCGCTTGCGCAATATCTGATCTGGAAGCAGTGGAAGCGTTGGTTGCTGGTGGCCGGCTCGCATGACAACGACAAGCTCTTTGCCGACGCGCTGCGCCGCGCTGCGACGAAATTCGGCGCCAAGATCGTCGAGGAGCGCACCTTCGAGGACACCGGCGGTGCCCGCCGCACCGATTCCGGCGTCACCTTGATCCAGCGCCAGATACCGGTGTTCACCCAAAAGGCGCCAGCTTACGATGTCCTGGTCGCGGCCGACGAGAGCGAGGTGTTCGCGTCCTATCTGCCATATCGCACCTGGGATCCGCGGCCCGTCGCAGGCTCCGCGGGCTTGAAGCCGACGAGCTGGGATCCCGCCCAGGATCAATGGGGTGCGACGCAATTGCAGAACCGGTTCGTCAGGCTGGCGTCACGGCGCATGAGTGCGCTCGACATGCAGGCCTGGACCGGCGTGCGGATGATCGGAGAGGCCGCCTCGCGCACCAATTCCGGCGACGCCAAGACCCTGCTGAACTTCGTCAAAGGCCCGAACTTCTCGATCGCGGCGTTCAAGGGCACGCGGCTCACTTTGCGCGACTGGAATCTGCAGCTGCGGCAGCCGATCCTGCTGTCGGACGGCCGCATGATCGTCTCGGTGTCGCCGCAGGAGGGCTTTCTGCACCAGGTCTCCGAGCTCGATACGCTCGGCATCGATCGTCCCGAAACCAAATGCAAGCTGCAGTGAGGCGTGAGTCCGAGATGCGGATTGGCAAGATGATGCGAACGATGTCGTTGCGACTGGCCGCGCCCTGCGCCGCGGTCTGGCTTGCGACGGCGACGCCGGGCTGGGCCTTCGTCGCCTATGTGTCCAATGAGAAAGGCAACACCGTTACCGTGATCGAGACCGACAGCTGGACCGTCACCAAGACCATCAAGGTCGGGCAGCGGCCGCGTGGCATCGAGTTCAGCCGCGACGGCAAGTTCGTGATGGTCGCGGTCGGCGACGACGACACCATCCAGGTGATCGACACCGCCAAGCAGGAGGTGGTCGACACCCTGCCCTCTGGACCCGACCCGGAGCTGTTCACGCAGGACGCCGCCGGCAAGACGCTCTATGTCGCCAATGAGAATGACAACACGGTCACCATCATCGATCTCGAAAAGCGCGCGCAAATCGGTGACGTCCAGGTCGGCGTTGAGCCCGAAGGCATGACGGTCAGTCCCGACGGCAAGATCCTGATCTGCACCTCCGAGACCACCAACATGGCGCATTTTATCGACACCGGCACCCGCCAGATCGTGGCCAACGTGCTGGTCGACGCGCGCCCGCGTTTTGCCGAGTTCAAGCGCGACCAATCCGAGCTCTGGGTCTCCTCCGAGATCGGTGGCACGGTCTCGATCATCGATCCGGCCAAGCATGTGGTCACCGGCAAGGTCAATTTCGCCATTCCCGGCCTGCGCAACGAAGCGATCCAGCCGGTCGGCATCGGCATGACCAAGGACGGCAAGACGGCGTTCGTTGCGCTCGGTCCCGCCAACCGCGTCGCCGTGGTCGACGGCACGAGCCATCAGGTGAAGAAATATCTCCTGGTCGGCCAGCGCGTCTGGCATATGGCCTTCACGCCTGACGAGAAGTATCTGATGGTCACCAACGGGGTCTCCAACGATGTCTCCGTCATCGACGTCGCAGCTGAGAAGGTGATCAAGACCATCCAGGTCGGCGAACTGCCCTGGGGCATCACGATCGCAAAGCCATGACGATGCCGGAAGCCACCATCATCAAGCAGCGTGATGTTGCCGAGCGGCGCGAGCCCGGCGGCGCGTCCGCGCTGGCCATCGACGGCATCAGTCATTCCTACGGGGCGCGGCGCGCACTCGATAATGTCTCCTTCGACGTCCAGCCTGCCAACTTCACCGCGCTGCTCGGCCTCAATGGCGCGGGAAAAAGCACGCTGTTTTCTTTGATCACGCGACTGTTCGGCGTGCAGACGGGCCATATCGGCATTTTCGGCCATGACATCGGCCGCGCGCCGGGCGAGGCGCTGCGGCTGCTCGGCGTGGTGTTCCAGCCACGCACGCTCGATCTCGATCTGTCCCTGACCCAGAACCTGCTCTACCACGCCGCGCTGCACGGCATATCGAGGCGCGAGGCGCGTGCGAGAGCCGAGCAATTGCTAACGCAGATCGGCCTCGCCGACCGCGCCGGCAACAAGGTGCGCGATCTCTCGGGCGGTCAGATGCGGCGGCTGGAGATTGCGCGCGCGCTGCTGCACCGGCCGCGATTGCTGTTGCTTGACGAGGCCACCGTCGGACTCGACGTCAAGGCGCGCGCCGACATCGTCGGCCATGTCCGTCAGCTCGTCACCGAACAGGGCATCGGGGTGCTCTGGGCGACCCATTTGTTCGACGAGATCACGCCATCAGACAATCTCGTAGTGCTGCATCAGGGCCGCGTGCTGGCCAACGGGCCGGCGACGCGCGTGATCGCCGAGGCCGGCGCGTCCGATGTCAACGCCGCGTTCGCGCGACTGACCACGCAGAACAGCACGGCGCGGAGTCCGGAATCATGAGCGTCACGATGATCGCTCCGGCGCGAACCGGCTTCTCGGCGAGAGAATATCTTACCTGTCTCACCGGTATCGTCTGGCGCGAGGGGCTGCGCTTCCTGCATCAGCGCGAACGCTTCGTCTCGGCGCTGGTGCGGCCGCTGGTGTGGCTGTTCATCTTCGCAGCCGGCTTCCGCCAGGTGCTCGGCATCTCGATCATCCCGCCTTACGAGACCTACATTCCCTATGAGGTCTATATCGCGCCGGGCTTGATGGCGATGATCCAGCTCTTCAATGGAATGCAGTCCTCGCTCTCGATGGTCTACGATCGCGAGATGGGCAACATGCGCACCTTGCTGGTCAGTCCGCTGCCGCGCTGGTATCTGCTGTTCTGCAAGCTGCTCGCCGGCACGGCGGTCTCGGTGCTGCAGGTCTACGCCTTCCTCGCGGTCGCCTGGTTCTGGGACATCACGCCGCCCACCCTCGGCTATCTCACCGCGCTGCCGGCGCTGGTGCTGTCAGGCCTGATGCTCGGCGCGCTCGGCATGCTGATCTCGTCCGGGATCAAGCAGCTGGAGAACTTCGCTGGCGTCATGAACTTCGTGATCTTTCCGATGTTCTTTGCCTCTTCCGCACTCTATCCGCTCTGGCGCGTCGAGGAAGGCAGCCCCTGGCTCGCCACTCTCTGCGAAGCCAATCCGTTCACCCATGCGGTCGAGCTGATCCGCTTCGCTCTCTATGGCAAGATGAACTGGATTTCACTCGGCGTGGTCGGCGGCTGCACCATCGCCTTCATGGTGGGCGCGATCCTGGCCTATGATCCGTCGCGCGGCTTGGTTCGCCGTGGTCCGGGAGGTGAGACTTGATGCGTCCGATCATATCAGCATTTTTCCTTGTAGCATCGACTAGCGCCTGCTTGGCCGCCGATCCTCGCTATCCGGATTGGCCCTGCGCGCAACCCAAGGTCCCGGAGATCTCGGTGGCCGCTGTGTGGGCGGGTCCGTCGCTCGACGACGTCGCGGGCAAATGGAAGGACGACGCCAAGGTTTCGGCGCTGGTCGCAAAGCTCGCCGCGCGCCGCACCCCAATGGAGGAGGCGCAGAAGGACGTGGCTGATTTCCTCACCGGCTCGGCGCAGGAAAAGACCATGAAGGGCAAGCTGCTGTTCTCCGGCCTGTTCGACACCCTCAACGCCCAGCGCAGCTCCGTCATGAACGGCCTGGAGCGGGTCATGCGCAAGCAGCGCGCTGCGGTCGAGAAGATTAAGGCCGACACGGTCGCGCTGCAGGACATGCAGGGCGCTGCCTCGCCCGATCAGGCCAAGGTCGACGAGCTCGGCAATCAGCTCAATTGGGAGACTCGCATCTTCGAGGACCGCCGCCGCGTGCTGAAGTTCGTGTGCGAGGTGCCGACCACCATCGACCAGCGCCTGTTCGCGCTCGGGCGCGAGATCCAGCAGGATATGGAGTAGCGGCTTTCATGGCTGCTGACTTCAAATAGCCGCTCACTCCTCCGGCCGCGGCTCTGGCTGCACCTCTTCGAGCGGCAGAAGGGCGGCGGCCCAGCCATCGGTACCCTCTCGATACCAGGCGATATTGGTGTAGCCATAGGATAGCGCGCGCTTAGCGGCGTTCCACGACATCCAGCAATCGGCCAGGCAATAGAGCACCAGCAGGCGCTGGCGGTCGCCGCCGGAGGCGCGCGCGAGGCCGCGCTTCAGATAGTCCTCGGTCGCGGCCGCCAGCACACCGTAACCGGTGTCCGGCAACCAGATGCTGCCCGGGATATCCTGCCGCGGCTGGTCGCGCCAGACCGTGCCTGGGGGCAGGTTCTTCGGCTTCGGCGGCCGGGGCAGCACGTCGACGAAGCTGCCCGATTTGGCGTGCCAGATCGCCTCGACGTCCTCGGTCGAAAGCACACGCGCGCCGGCCAATGTCGCCGGCACCGGACTGCGATAGTTCTCGGTGCGATAGCCATCCGGCTCAGCGACGCCGCTTTGCGCGTGCGCGGCAGCCATGAGCCACACGGCTGCAAGCGCCATGCAACCCAGCGCGCGTATCATGGCGACTTGGTGACGGCCTCGGCGGTGATCAGATGATCGCTTTCATCCAGCAGCGGCACGCCATAGTCGAGCAGGATCTTGTTGATCTCGCCCTGGCTCTCCTGGATCATCTTGTTGAGCTGCCGCTTCCAGTTCTGATCGGCAGGGCGGACCCCCATGCCGATCCGGTAGACCAGCTTCGGTCCGGTGGTTTCCTTGATCAGCGGCGTGACGTGCAGCGCGGGCGACGCCTGCTTGGCGTAGTAGCCTGCCATCGGTCCCCACAGCACGCCGGCATCGATCGCGCCAGACTTGACGTCATCGATCATCGCCTGCGCCGAGGAATCGACGCGGGTATCGATCATCAGCGGATACGGCTTCGCGGTCGCCATCAGCCCGGCTATCGCCATGTTGGTCCCCGGCGGCGTGCCGGCGATGATGCCGATGTGCCTGCCCTTCAGGCGCGTGTCTTCCAGGGTTGCAACATCGGCGAGATCAGAGCCGGGCTTGGTGACGATGGCGTAGGTCGTTCGATAATAGGGGTTGGTTCCCTGCACGAGATCGTCACCCTGCGGATAGCCCATGATGACATCGCAGCGGTGCGCTCCCAGTGTCATGCGGACGAAGCCGGTCGCCTGCGGGAAATACATGTAGTCGAGCTTCTTCTGCAGCTTTGCGGCAAACAGCTCGGCAATCTTGTTCTCGAAGCCCTCGCCCTTTTCGTCGGAGAACGGCATGTTGCGTGGGTCGGCGCAGACGCGGAGCACCTTTGGATCGATCAGCTCGATCGAGAGGTCGGCGCCGTCGCCGCTCGCTTGCGCGAACGCGGCAGGCGCCGCCGCCAGCGTGAGATATCCCGCAAGGCCAAGCAGGAGGCCGCGGTAAAGATTGCCGTTGGTCATCATCGTTTCCATCCCGCCCGGGTATGTTGTGCTATTTTTCAAAATGCTATGCTGGCGCTTCCGCGCGTGCAAGAGCGATAGAGCAGGCAAAACCATGGCACGTTCCGCCCTTTTCGTTGTCCTGCTGCTGATATTCGCTCCGCCATGCCTAGGCGCCGCGCCGCAGGAACTCGACGTGCACGAGATCGCGCCCGGCGTGTTCGTGCATAACGGCCAGATTGCGCTCATGACCAAAGAGAATGAAGGCGACATCGCCAATGTCGGCTTCGTGGTCGGCAGCGATGCCGTTGCCGTGATCGACACCGGCGGTAGCGTCCGCGAGGGCCGGCAATTGTTGGCCGCCATCCGCGCCCGCACAGACAAGCCGATCCGCTACGTCGTCAACACCCACGCCCATCCCGATCATTTGTTCGGCAACGGCGCCTTCGATCGGCCGGGAACCAGTTTTGTCGGCGCCAGGAACCTGCCGCGGGCGCTCGCTGTGCGCGGACCGCATTATATCGAGGCGTTCAGGCAGATCATGGGCGCGGAGCTGATCGATGAGGTGCGCCTAGTGCCTCCCTCCTTGCTGGTCGACGACAGCCTCACCCTCGATCTCGGCGGTCGCTCGCTGGTGCTGCAGACCTGGCCAACAGCACATAGCGACTGCGATCTCACCGTCTATGACCAGCAGAGCCGGACGCTGTTTGCTGGCGATCTCGTCTTCGTATCGCATATTCCGGTGATGGACGGCAGCCTGAGCGGGTGGCGCGGCCTGCTCGACAAGCTCGCCGCCTTGCCCGCCCAACGCGTCGTTCCCGGTCATGGGCCGGTCGGCGATTGGCCGGCCGCACTCGCCGATGAGCGCCGTTACCTCGACACACTCGCCACCGATATTCACCAGCTGATCGCGCAGGGACGCCCGATCACGGACGCTGCAAACTCGGCCGCGGCCTCGGAACGGCCGAAATGGCAGTTGTTCGACGACTACAATGCCCGCAACGCCACCGCGGCATTTTCGCAAATGGAGTGGGAATAGCAGGCGCGAGCGACTATATTGCGGCTTCGCGCTTCGGATCCCCGGGATCGATGAGGACATGCGACATGACAGCTGCAGCCCGCCTCCTCCGTGTGCCACTCTCCGGCGTTCTGCTGATTGGCGTTCTGCTGATAGTGTCTTTCGCATCTGCGAAGGCCGAAGATTATGATCCCTGGCCGGGGCTGGTGCAGGATATCTTCAACAACCGTCCAATGAACGACGGCGCCGAGGTACTCGCGATCGAGATGCCGGCGCGCGCCGAGGATGCCTCGCTGGTACCGGTGACCTTGCGCAGCAAACTGTCGCCGGCTGACACCCGTCGCATCAAGACCATCACCCTCGTGATCGACAAGAACCCGGCGCCGATGGCAGCGAAATTCACGCTGGGCCAAGACGCCAATGTCACGGCAATCTCGACCCGGGTCCGTGTCAACAGCTACACCGACGTTCACGCGGTGGCCGAGCTGAGCGACGGCCAGCTCTATGTCACCAAGGTCTATGTGAAGGCCTCCGGCGGCTGCTCGGCTCCGGCCGCGAAGAATCCGGAAGAGGCCCAGGCGCATACCGGGCAGCTGCGCTATCGCCAGTTCACGCAAGCCAGCGACGGCGCCACGAGCGGCGCGCGCGAGGCCCAGGTGATGGTCGGGCATCCGAACAATTCGGGACTGCAGATGGACCAGGTCACCCAGCTCTATATCCCGGCCTTCTTCATCGACGATCTCAAGCTATCGCAGGACGGCAGCCTGGTGCTCGCGATGGAAGGCGGCATTTCGATCTCGGAAGACCCGAACATCCGCTTCACCTATGTGCCGAACGGCGCCAAGCATTTCGAGGCCGAGGCCAAGGACACGCAGGGCCACGTCTTCCAGCACGAATGGCCGGTCGAGAGCTCCGGCAGCTGAGCGGAACTCGAAAGCGCAACCTCAGAAGCACCTCACCTCAGCCTCGGCCTGCGCGCGCCTGAGGTCGTTGACGGGTGAGGTCGCCTGCTCGGCCGAGCGGAATTCAGAACCGAGCGTACTTCGCACCTGCGACATGCTGAGCACGGTCTCCGCCGTGACATAGCGATCATAAGGGATGATGCTGGCGATCACGTCGATCGAGCAGGAACATTGCTCGATCGCCTGCCGGACCTCGCCATTCGCCTTCATGCAGCCGAACACATATTCGGCGCGCGCGGCGGTCGGATAATCGTTGAGGTCCGCGGCGCGGGCTTGGCCGAGAAAGATTTGGCCGAAAAGAATTGCGGCCGCGGCGACAATTGGTCCTGCCCGTCTGCATGTCATCATTGCTTTCCTCCCGGAGCACGACCCGAAAGCTATGCTATGAGTGGCGGGATGAAAAGATGAGAACGGCGCACATGGCACGGTTCGTTGGTTTGTTGCTGGGCGCGTTGGTCTGCGCACTCCTCCCGGTCTCCGCATGCTGCGCTGCGGAGACGATCAGGGTTGCGGCGCAAAAGACCGGCACCTTTGCCTGGGAGCTCGCGGTGATTCGCGCCCATGGGCTGGACAAGCAGCAGGACATCGAGATCCAGACCATCGAGCTTGCGAGTCCCGAAGCCGGCAAGATCGCGCTCCGCGCCGGGAGTGCCGACCTCGTGGTCTCGGACTGGCTGTGGGTGTCGCGCGAGCGGGCGCTCGGCGCCAAGCTGGTCTTCTCACCCTATTCGAGCGCGTTGGGCGCGGTGATGGTTCCGGCCAACTCGCCGATTCACGATCTTTCCGATCTCAAGGGCAAGAAGCTCGCGATCGCCGGCGGTCCCATCGACAAGAGCTGGCTGCTGCTGCAGGCCGCGTTGAAGCGCGAGGACTTCGACCTCAAATCGCAGGCCACCATCGTCTATGGCGCGCCGCCGCTGCTCGCCGCCAAGATGGCCGACGGCGAGATGGACGCTAACCTCAACTACTGGAATTTCTGCGCCGCGCTGGAAGCCAAGGGTTTTCGCCGTCTGGCCGGCATGGAGCAGATCCTGCCGAAATTCGGTGTGAAAGGGCGCGTGGCGATGGTCGGCTACGTGTTCGACGAGGACTGGGCCAACGCCCATCGTGACCTGCTGACGCGCTTTTTCGCCGTGACCGCCAAGGCCAAGGAGATTCTTGCGACGTCCGACGCCGAATGGAGCACGATCGCGCCGCTGACCGGAGCCGCTGACGCCGCTACTCTGCAGGCCTATCGCGATCGCTACCGGGACGGCATTCCGCACCGTCCGATATCAGATGAAGAGGCTGATGCCCGCATCCTCTATGGCGTGCTGGCCGGCATCGGCGGTCGCGAGCTTGTCGGCCCCGGCGCCGAACTCAGCCCGGGCACCTATTACAATCCCCAGCCGAGGGACTGAGGTGCTGCGCCTGTTCTCTTTCGCATTGTTCCTGGCGACCTGGTGGGTCGCGGCGCTGCTCGCGGGCAGCGCCAAGCTGCCCGCCCCTTCGATCGTTTTCGCCACCATGATCACGGAGGCACGGTCCGGCGCGCTGTTTCTGCATCTCGGTGCCACGCTGGCCCGCGTCGTGCTGGCGTTTACGCTCGCGATGAGCGTGGGCAGCGCCATCGGTTACCTGATGGGCCGGAGCCGGCTCGCGAACCGGGTCGGCGATCCCTGGCTGATCCTGTTGCTCAATCTGCCGGCGCTGGTGGTGATCGTGCTGGCCTACATCTGGGCGGGCCTCACGGAGGCAGCCGCGATCGCTGCCATTGCCATCAACAAGCTGCCGACCGCGGTGGTTACGCTGCGCGAAGGTACGCGTGCGCTGGATCCTGCGCTGGACGAGATGGCGCAGGTGTTCGCATTCCCGCGCTGGCGCACCTTCCGCCACGTCCTGCTGCCGCAGCTTGCGCCTTATATCGCCGCCGCCGCACGCTCCGGCCTGTCGCTGGTCTGGAAGATCGTGCTGGTGGCCGAGTTGCTTGGCCGGCCCAACGGCATCGGCTTCGAGATCGGCATTGCCTTCCAGCTGTTCGACATTCCGCTGCTGCTGGCTTACTCGCTGAGCTTCGCCGCTGTCGTGCTCGTGATCGAGGCCGTGCTGGTGCAGCCGTTCGAACTCCGTGTCTCCCGGTGGCGTCTCCGTGCAGCTTGAGGTCGATATCACCGGCAAGAGCTTCATCAGCGCAGCCGGCAAGCCGCATCAGGTGCTTGCGGATATCCGCTTCTCGCTCGCCACCGGCGAGGTTGGCGTCGTGGTTGGCCCGTCCGGCTGCGGCAAGAGCACTATGCTGCGAATCCTCGCAGGTCTCGATCCGAACTATCAGGGACGCGTCGCGCGGCCCGGTAGGGCGCGACTGGCAATGGTGTTTCAGGAGCCAAGGCTACTGCCCTGGCGCTCGGTCGAGGACAACGTCCGCCTTGCCGCGCCCGAGGCCGATGAGGCCAGGCTCACCGCGCTGTTTTCGCTGCTGGAATTGGGCGCGCACCGCGAACACTATCCCGGTGAATTGTCGCTCGGCCTCGCCCGCCGCGTTGCGCTGGCCCGGGCCTTCGCCATCGAGCCGGATTTCCTCATTCTCGACGAGCCCTTGGCATCACTCGACGACGCTCTCGCGGCACGGTTGCGCGAGGAGATCGCGGGCCTGGTCGGCCACCGGCCAATGATCACGCTCCTGGTCACGCACAGCCTGGATGACGCCGTGCGCCTTGGCGACAAGCTGCTCCTGCTGTCGTCGCGTCCGGCGCGCCTGCTCCATACCCTGCCGATCGCCATTCCGCGCGCGGCACGCGACGAGCAGACCATCGCGGCGATCAAGGCCGATATCACCAGGTTGAACCTTGCAAATTCGCAGGGCGTATCGGACGCTGGCGGACAACGACAATGAACGTTGGGTCTGGGAGAATTGAATGTCGCGCAAGCTGATGGTCGCCACTGCCCTGCTGCTCTCGATCGCGCCTGGTCAGTTGCTGGCGCAGGGCAAAGGCGTCCGGCTGTGGAATCTGACCACCGCCACCATCACCGGCTTCGAGCTGTCGCCGGCGGGCAAGACCGAATGGGGCCCCAATCAGACCCTGAACGACAAGGACAAGGAGGTCGATCACGACGAACGGCTGCGCATCAGCGGCGTCGACCCCGGGCGTTACGACGCAAGGGTCAGCTACACCGGCGGCAAGCAATGCCTCGTGCACGGCATCGAGATCAAGGCCGACGCGGTGTTCTCGGTGGCCGACAAGGATTTGAAGGACTGCAACAAGTAGTTGGGACGGTGGTCTGGTCGGATCAACCCGCGGAGCCGGTCGCGGCGCCTTCGACCTTGTCATTCGTGTGCGGAAATTCGCAGCGCCACTTGACGGCGGTCCACTTCGGATGTTCGCCGACCCATTGGGCGATATAGGGCGGCGCCTGCATTGCGCACTGCCTTAGCGAAACGCCATTGGCAAACACCAGATGCGTCTCCTCGCAGGTCGCCGGCGAAAGCACCGCACACACCGTAACGATCAGATCAATCGGATTCATGGCTGGAAATCCCGTGAAGCGCTATGTAGCGAGCATTAACAGCTACGCCGCGGCAGCGCCGCAGTTTCAAACGCTGTCATGAAACCTCCAGCCTGTCCCGAAGTTTCAACCGGCCTCGCTAGAAATTGACGCCGAAAACCAGCCGGGCCTGATGACGCTCGAACTCCCGGAAGTCGAGTCCGGCCGGCATCCCGCTGGCCCGTCCCCAGGCGTGCGTGCTCCATGACGCCGTCAGCCGCGACCGGTCGGAGAGCTGGAGATAGGCGGTGGGGCCGATGAACAGCGCCTGATCGGACAAGGTATCGAGCCCGAAGCCATCATATCGCCTGAAGTAGCGCGCTTTGCCGCCGAGCAAATCCCCGGGCGAAGCTGCGCCATCACGGCGAAGGCCGCTCCGATCGTCGCCTTGCGGTCGATCTCGGCTGAACCGGAAAGCTGTGTCCATTGCGGCTAATAGGACAGATTCAGGGCAGTAACGACGCGATCCGGCACGATCTCGCGATCGAATGCCAGGGTGAACGCCGTACCGTATCGCCGCGTCGGCGCACCACTGCTGTCATCAATCCGGCTCGCCTCGTTCTGCACGGACAATGCCATCCCGAACGGCGCGGTCTCGCGGTCGAGAAAGCGGTAGCGCAGATCGAGCGAGGCACCCTGCCAGGCCAGTTGGGGACGGTCGTCGAAGCCGGGGAGCCCGCCAATGTCATTGCCGACAAACGCGGTCCCGAGCTCGATACGGAAATTCTTCGCCGGGACCAGCTCGAGCTCCAGCTCCTGCTCGCCGCCATGGTAGTGACCGCCGCCCTTGCCGAATCGTCCGGTGGTCTCGCTCTGAAATTCGTGCTCGCCGACATCGCTGCCGATCATGAAGCCGAAGATGCGCTCGGTATCAATGCCTTCGGCATGCGTGGCGCCGGAGACCAGCATCGCGACGCACGAGACGGCGGTACAGACTGCATTTGCGGTGGCAGGCATTCACAGTCCGCAAGACATTGGTAAATCGGAGCAGCGCGCTGCGTAAGTTAACATTCTATCACGTCATCGAGAGTGGCGACCAGCGAGCCCGCGCTTGATCCCCGGGCAAAGATCGGATGCAATGACGCCGGTCCCGAGAGGCCGCAACAAAAGGGGAGGATCAAGCAATGCCGAAGGTTCTCGTGCTCTACAAG
This sequence comes from Bradyrhizobium sp., assembly GCF_049798375.1. GTDB lineage: Bacteria > Pseudomonadota > Alphaproteobacteria > Rhizobiales > Xanthobacteraceae > Bradyrhizobium. Next base: position 15,281 of record NZ_JBARGP010000089.1, on the reverse strand, counting down.
AAGCCAAAGAATGCTGAAGCGTTCGAGAAGCACTACATGTCAGTCCACGCACCGCTCGCCAAGAAAATTCCCGGCCTGACCGCCTATGACATCAGCCGCGGCGGGGTCGGCACCCCCGCCGGCCCGAGCGCGGACATTCACCTCGTCGCGACCTTGTCGTTCGATACGATGGATGCGCTGAAGGCCGGTATGGGGTCTGCGGAGGGAAAGGCCGCGGCGGGTGATCTTCCCAATTTCGCGGACGGTGGTGTCGATCTCTATATCTTCGACACTCAGGAGCTGTGAGTGGCAGTCGCGCCGTATGCCAGAATCTATGTGTCTGACTTATAAGTCAGACCTTATAATATGTCTGCCAGAATAACTAAGTCTGCCAGGCCTGGGCTTCGCGTATTACGCTCGAGCAGGTCTGGCAGATCACTGATAGATCAAGACTTTTCAGCCGTGATTACTTGCGCGCCGCACAGGCGTACATGTTGATTTCCATGCCCACCGGCACTTCAACGATCTTCGGGGTCTTCCAGGTCATGTCACTCTCCCAAGCTCTGGTTTCCAAGTGGTTGGCGCGTTGCTCGCGCCAAGTTTGAAGCTAGGGCCACGGTTGACGGAACGCAAGATGCGCCCGGAACCATAAAGTTCTGCCTATATGTCCTACATCGGCCCCGGAATCGTTCGATCCTGACCAGTCAGCGCAGCAGCTTCAGCAGAGCGGCTCCGGCCGGCGTCCTCAGCTCCTTGGCGTCGACGGTTCCGTCATTGTCTCTATTAGCGGCGTCAAAACGCTGCGTGACCACGGCAAGATATTCATCCATCGTCAATGTACCATCGTGGTCGGGATCGGCCGCTTTGACATCCTTTGCACTCAGCCTGCCACGCAATTCGCGGGCATCGAGCGTGCCTTCATGGTCGCGATCGAGCTTGGCGAACTCGGCCGCAGCGACCTTCTTCACCTCCATCAGGTCGAGCGTCCCATCATTGTCGGTATCAAAGGTCTTGATCGGATCGGGGGCACGCGCAGCCGCTAAGGCCGGCAAGCCCCCAAACATTGTACCCATCGCGATCAGGGCGATGACAGTTTTCGATCTCATGCTTGATCTCCAATCGTCGTCTTGCTGCAGGAATATTTGTCGTGCCCGGGACAGCCGTCAACAACGCCTCGGCGGCGGCGGCCTTACCAACGCTATGAAGAAGCTGTCGAATATAGCGCCCGCGAACATATTGCAACGCAAAAGCGACCACTTTCAGTCTTCCTGTTTGTAAAGCAAGGCGCTTTTTGGATCAGCTGCGCGATGCCGCTGTTCGTGCCGGCTTCCCGTCGTTGTCGTCTTTATCATCCTCCGAGCATCGGAAGGACGGTCGAGCGCATCGGACTGCGCGTGGCATACAACGCATCTGTTGCGACTAAGGAAAAATGATTCTCATGCTTGGTACAAATTCCCGCACCGCAACGCTCACCGACCAACTCCCGACGACAGCGCCACAACGCAAAATGCCTCGGAAACATTCCGTGCGGTGATGCATGGTGGCGTCGTCAGCAGCGCTTGCGCGTTTCCTTGTTGACGCATTTTCGTTTCGGGCAGAGTGTTGGTCGCGTCGCGTCAGCATAGGCGCGCAGACAATATTCGGGAGGGAATGGATGAAACGGATCGCGTTGGCCGTAAGCCTCGCTGTTCTTGCTTCGCATGGCGCAAGCGCACAGACCGCCGATGAACTGGTCAAGGGCGCAACTGATACATCGAACGTCCTCAATTACGGAATGGGCTACAATCTGCAGCGATTCAGCCCGTTGACACAGATCAGCAAGGACAACGTCAAGGACCTCGTCCCGGTCTGGAATTACAGCCTCGCGGACGACCGCAGCGAGGAATCCCAACCCATCATCTATCAGGGCACCCTCTACATCACGACGCATAATGCGACGATGGCGATCGACGCCAAGACCGGCAAGCAGATCTGGAAGACCAAGGTCGAATATCCCGCGGAAACGCCGCGTATCGTCTGTTGCGGCATCATCAATCGCGGCGCCGCACTGTACGATGGCAAGCTGTTCCGCACCACGCTCGATGCCAATGTGATCGCGCTCGATGCCAAGACCGGCAAGGAGCTGTGGCGGCAGAAAGCTGCCGACATTAAGGAAGGCTATTCGATGACCGTCGCGCCGCTGGTCGCCGACGGCGTCGTGTTGACCGGCATGTCCGGCGCCGAGTTCGGCACCCGTGGCTTCATCGACGGCTGGGATCCCGCGACTGGCAAGCGTCTGTGGCGCACCTACACGGTGCCCTCCCCCGACGAGCCCGGCGGTGATACCTGGAAAGGCGATACCTGGAAGCTCGGCGGCGGCTCGACCTGGATCACGGGCTCCTATGATCCCGAGCTGAACACGGTGTATTGGGGCATCGGCAATCCCGGACCGTTCAATGCGGCCGTGCGCCCCGGCGACAACCTCTACACCTGCTCGGTGCTCGCGCTGGATCCGAAGACCGGCAAGATCAAGTGGCACTATCAGTTCTCGCCGAACAATCCGTTCGACTATGACTCCGTTGCCGAGATGGTCCTGGCCGACCTGCCCGTGGACGGCAAGCCGACCAAGGTGTTGATGGATGCCAATCGCAACGGCTTCTTCTATGTGCTCGACCGCACCAACGGAAAGCTGCTGGCGGCGAATCCTTACGTGAAGGTCAACTGGGCCTCCGGCATCGACATGAAAACCGGCAAGCCGATCGAGACCGACGTCACGACCGGTGCACGTGAAGGCAAGAAGGTGACCGTCTTTCCGTCGATCCTCGGCGGCAAGAATTGGGAGCCGATGTCGTTCAACCCGCAAACCGGCCTTGCCTACGCCAACACGCTGGTGTTCGGCGGTCACTACAAGACCGAGCCGGCAACCTACAAGGCCGGCGAGTGGTACCTCGGCATGGATCTGACCGACACTTGGGAATGGGGCGATGGCCCGCGCGGCCAGCTCAAGGCGATCGATCCGATGACCGGCAAGGCCAAGTGGGAACAACCGAGCGACATTCCGCGCTTCTCGGGCGTGCTGTCCACGGCGGGCGGCGTCGTCTTCTCCGGCCAGTTGACGGGTGAATTCGAAGCCTTCGATGCCGACAGCGGCAAGAAGCTGTGGCAGTTCCAGACCGGCTCCGGCATTGAGGGGCAGCCCGTGACCTGGCAACAGGATGGCGTGCAGTATGTTGCAGTGGCCAGCGGCTACGGCGGCGTCTATTCGCTGTTTTCAGGAGACGAGCGTCTGGCCAAGGTGCCGACCGGCGGTTCGCTCTGGGTTTTCGCGGTCAAGAACTGAGCGCGGATTGCCAGTGAAGCGGAGTGGAATCATCTGGACGGCGGCGCATGTCGTCGCCGTCACCGTGGTGTCGGCTGTCGTGATGACAGCCGCCATCGCCCAACAGCAGAGTGGCGTCGATCAGGCGAAGATCGATCTGGGCAAGGAAACCTTCGCCCATAAGTGCTCGCACTGTCACGGACCCAACATGGTCAATTCAGGCACCATCACGCCGGATTTGCGGCGCTTTCCGGATGACGAGCCGCGCTTCGTCACCACGGTGAAGCAGGGCAAGAATGGCCGGATGCCGCCTTGGGGCGATATCCTGAATGACGACGATATCGGCGCACTCTGGGCCTATATTTCCAGCCGGAGAACCCCATGAGGCGCCTGATCGCAGCCATGATATCGGCCTGGGCGATCGCCTTGCCCGCCGGCGCCGTCACGATGTCGCTCGCGCGCGCGGCTGACGAGCCGCTGCGCGTGTGCCTCGACGAGAATTTGCCGCCGCTGTCGATGCACCATCGCGGCAAGCCGGGCACGGGCTTCGACGTCGCCTTGGCGCGAGCGGTTGCAGAAGGCCTCGGCCGTCGGCTCGAGGTCCAGTGGTTCGAAAGCAAGCTCGACGAGGATTCGAGCCCCGCGCTCGAAGCCAATGCGCTGCTCTCCGACGGCCGTTGTTCGCTCGTCGGCAGCTACGCCTTCACGCAGGATTCGCTGGTCGTGCCAGGGGTGAAGACCGCAAAGCTGCCCGACTTCGACGGCGCCACCAGAGACGACCATCGCCGGCGCATCACGATCGGCATTCTCGCGCCGACCAAGCCCTATATGTTCTCGTCGCTGACGGTGGTGCTGGGTCAGCAGGCGCGAGACAAGCGGATCACCGACATCGGCGATCTCTCCGGCCTTCGCCTTGCGATCGAGAGCGGAACGCTCGGCGACGCCATCTTAATGACCTATGACAAGGGACGGCTGATCGACAGCATTACCCATCTCGTGCCGGCGCGCGACGACCTGCTCGGAGCGCTCGAACAAGGCCGGTTCGATGCCACCCTGCTCGACCTCAGGCGCTTCGATGCGTATCGGATGGCACATCCCGACACGACCTTGGCCGCATCAGGCTATCTTTATCCAATCGGTGCCAACAGGGGCTATGTGGGCCTGGCCAGCAATGCGGGCCTCATTGCCGATGTGAACAAGGTGCTGGATGGCCTGCAGGCGCAGGGCAAGCTGGCCGCATTCGGTCAGGCGACCGGCCTCACCTATCTGCCACCGCGCGAGCCGACCGTGCTCGGAGATGCGTTTCAGAAAGTTCTACGCAACGGCGCGCAATGACGCGCGGCGCGCTCGGCCTCAGGTTCGTGCCGCCGCCGCCTTGTGAACGGACGACGGCACGACGCCGAAATACTTCCGGAACACGCGGCTGAAGTGCGACGAACTGGAGAAGCCCCAGGAGAAGGCGACGTCGGTGATGGTCTTGCCACCCTGGGTTTCGAGCTCCTGGCGGCAATGCTGCAGCCGGGCACGCCAGATATAGTCGCTCACCGTCATGCCGCGATCGCTGAACACCATGTGCAGATAGCGCTTGGTGCAACCGAGCGCCGCGGAAATCTGCTCGATCGAAAGTTCGGGGTCGCGCAGATGCTCGCGGATGAAGCCTTGCGCCCGGACATACATCGCCTCGGGGCCGCCACGATCGAACATGGCGTCGGCTTCGCGAAGCGGCAACAGCAGCAGGTCGATCAGCGAATCGGCAACGCCCGCTGCGCTATTTGGCGACAGCCGGTTCGCCTCGTCGAACGCGGCGTGGGCGAACTCGTGCGCGATGCGCGTGGTACCGCTGCGCGCCGAGAGCTTGCAGGCCGACATCTTCTCAAGGCGAAAGCCGCGCTCGCGCAGGAGTTCTTTGGGCACGATCACGACTTCGTGCCGGGTCAGGGCCGGGCTCACGATCGTATGCGGACATGAAACGTCATAGGCCAAGCAGTCGCCCGGCCCAATCTCGATACTCCGGCCGTCCTGCTCGAAATAGGACACGCCATAGGTCTGAAACAGGATCTTGATATAGGGATGTTCGCCAGAGCGCGCGCGGGCATAGCTGTGGCCGATACGATGCTGGCTCGCCTCGATCTGACACAGCTTGAGCTTCGACATCGTGGTGAAATGAATCCGTCCCTCGAAGGACATGCCCTCCAGCGGATCGATGTCAAATCGCCCACACAGATCGGTCAGCGCATCTGACCAACATTGGATCTGCTTCTTCGTCGCCAATCCCGTGGTGCTGAGCGAGCGGATCGTATCGGACATGTCCATCCACCGATTCAAGATCGAAAAACAACTGTTCCGGCACTCGCGGTGACGGCCGATGTTGAAGCAGGATTATTCCCTTTTGGGGCAGCTTCCGAACTTGGCAGGCGGAGTCCTCCTTAAGCACTATCCCCACATCGATCCTGTGCTTTCGTCCCTGCAACGTCAAGGAAAACATCAACGCTGACTTACGGTTGAGACTATGCCTTTGGCTCATTGATGCTGCGCAGCAAGAATAGCGAGATGCCGCGCAGATGAGCCGCATAGGAAAAACTCCCACCAAAAAGTACTTTTAATTCCCGCAGATTCACTCTTGAGCAAGCGCGTTTCGCTCTTGGGCAAGTTTCTCGATTCCGGACCGGATAGGGATGACAGTGAATAATCAACGACCGGGGCCGCATCTCGCGGAACCCTAAGAATCTTAACCTGGGAGGAATGACGATGCGAAAGGTGCTACTCGCAACCTGTCTCACATCAGTTGCCGCGCTTTGTACAGGCGGTGCATGGGCCAGCGACGATCTGGTCAAGATGTCGGAAAACCCCAAGGACTGGGTGATGCCGGCAGGCGATTACGCCAACACGCGGTACTCTAAGCTGAATCAGATCACCGCAGCCAACGTCGGCAAGCTCCAGGTTGCCTGGACGTTCTCGACCGGCGTGCTGCGCGGCCATGAGGGCGGCCCGCTGATCATCGGCAACATGATGTATGTGCACACGCCGTTCCCGAACAAGGTCTATGCGCTCGACCTGTCGCAGGACAACAAGATCGTCTGGCGCTATGAGCCGAAGCAGGATCCGAACGTCATTCCGGTGATGTGCTGCGACACCGTCAACCGCGGCCTCTCCTATGGCGACGGCAAGGTCTTCCTGCATCAGGCCGACGACAAGCTGGTTGCGCTCGATGCCAAGACCGGCGCGGTCGCCTGGAGCATCAACAATGGCGATCCGTCCAAGGGACAGACCGGCACCTCGGCGCCAATCGTAATCAAGGACAAGGTGCTGGTCGGCACCTCGGGTGGCGAGTTCGGCGTGCAGTGCAGCATGACCGCCTACGACGTCAAGGACGGCAAGCAGGTCTGGAAAGCCTACTCCGAAGGCCCAGATGACCAGATCCTGGTCGACGACAAGACCACCGCGCTCGGCAAGCCGATCGGCAAGGACTCCAGCCTGAAGACCTGGCAAGGCGATCAGTGGAAGATCGGCGGCGGCTGCACCTGGGGCTGGATTTCGTACGATCCGACGCTCGACCTCGTCTATTACGGCTCGGGCAATCCCTCGACCTGGAATCCGAAGCAGCGTCCAGGTGACAACAAGTGGTCCATGACCATCTTCGCGCGTAATCCGGAGACCGGCATGGCGAAGTGGGTCTATCAGATGACGCCGCACGACGAGTGGGACTATGACGGCGTCAACGAGATGATCCTCAGCGATCAGACGATTAATGGCCAGGCACGCAAGCTGCTCACCCATTTCGACCGCAACGGTATCGGCTACACCCTCGATCGCGCCAGCGGCGAGTTGCTCGTCGCAGAGAAGTACGATCCGAAGGTCAACTGGACCACCGGCGTCGATATGGACAAGAACTCGCAGACCTATGGGCGTCCGAAGGTCGTCGCGCAATATTCGACCGACCAAAATGGTGAGGACCACAACACCAAGGGGGTCTGCCCGGCCGCGCTCGGCACCAAGGACGAGCAGCCGGCGGCCTATTCTCCGGACACGCAGCTGTTCTACGTGCCGACCAACCATGTCTGCATGGACTACGAGCCCTTCAAGGTGAGCTACACCGCAGGTCAGCCCTATGTCGGCGCGACGCTGTCGATGTATCCGCCCCCGGGCGACACCAACATGGGTAACTTCATCGCGTGGGATGGCAAGACCGGCAAGATCGTCTGGTCGAACAAGGAGCCGTTCTCGGTGTGGTCGGGCGCACTCGCGACCGCAGGCAACGTGGTGTTCTACGGAACGCTCGAAGGCTATCTCAAGGCCGTCGATGCCAAGACCGGCAAGGAGCTCTACAAGTTCAAGACTCCCTCTGGCATCATCGGCAACGTCACGACCTATGAGAACAATGGCAAGCAGTACATCGCGGTGCTCTCGGGCGTCGGTGGCTGGGCCGGCATCGGTCTCGCAGCCGGCCTGACCGATCCGAACGCCGGTCTCGGCGCGGTCGGCGGCTACGCGGCCCTGAGCAACTACACGGCGCTCGGCGGCACGCTCACCGTGTTCTCGCTGCCTCAGTAAGTCGGCCTGTCTGCTTCCGGCGCATGGATGACTCCATGCGCCGGCTTGCCTCCATCCAATCTCAGGGATCAAGCACTTGCGTAGAATCTATTTTGCGGCAGCTGCGGCTCTTGTCGTGGTGGCCGGAGGAATTGCCTTAACAGCGATGGTCTTGCCGGCGACAGCCTTGGCGGATGGTTCGGGTGATCCGACCGCCGTGAAGTCCGAGGACGGCAAATATTCCGACAAGGATGGAAACCCAACCTACAAGATCCAGGCCGACGGCACCGTGGACTGGTACACCTATTCCGGCTATCGCCGCTACCATTCGGAATGTCACGTCTGTCACGGTCCTGACGGCATGGGCTCGAGCTACGCACCGGCGCTGAAGGACTCGTTGAAGACCATGAGCTATGCCGATTTTCTTGGGGTCGTTGCAAGCGGCCGCAAGAACGTCAGCACCGCTCAAGAGAACGTCATGCCGGCTTTCGGCGACAATCCGAACGTCGCCTGCTACATGGACGACATCTACGTCTATCTGCGCGCCCGAGCCAACGACGCCTGGGGACGCCAGCGGCCTGAAAAGCACGAAGACAAGCCGAAGGCCTATACAGAGGCGGAAAATTCCTGCATGGGGCGCAAGTGATAAGTGAGATGGGAGACCAGGCAACGAAGCCTGTGGCGCCCAAGCAGAGACATAGGAGTTGAAGATGAAGACGCGCGCCGCGGTCGCTTTCGAGGCCAAGAAGCCGCTGGAAATCGTCGAGCTGGATCTGGAAGGGCCGAAGGCCGGCGAAGTGCTGGTGGAGATCAAGGCGACGGGCATCTGCCACACCGACGCCTACACGTTGGACGGCTTCGACAGCGAGGGCATCTTCCCCTCGGTTCTCGGACATGAAGGCGCGGGAATCGTGCGGGAGGTCGGCGCGGGCGTCACCTCGGTGAAACCGGGCGACCACGTGATTCCGCTGTACACGCCGGAATGCCGGCAGTGCAAAAGCTGCCTCAGCCGAAAGACCAATCTCTGCACCGCGATCCGCGCCACCCAGGGCAAGGGCGTGATGCCCGACGGCACCTCGCGCTTTAGCTACAAGGGCCAGACCGTCTACCACTACATGGGCTGCTCCACCTTCTCGAACTTCACGGTGCTGCCCGAGATTGCGGTGGCGAAGATCCGTGAGGACGCCCCCTTCGACAAGAGCTGCTACATCGGCTGCGGCGTGACGACTGGCGTCGGCGCCGTGGTGAACACGGCGAAGGTCACCCCTGGGTCCAACGTCGTGGTGTTCGGCCTCGGCGGCATCGGGCTCAACGTCATTCAGGGCGCCAAGATGGCGGGCGCTGACAAGATCATCGGCGTCGACATCAACGACTCCAAGGAGGAATGGGGCCGCCGCTTCGGCATGACGCACTTTGTCAATCCCAAGACAATTTCGGGCGACATCGTCCCGCATCTGGTCACGCTGACCGATGGCGGCGCCGACTACACCTTCGACTGCACCGGCAACACCACGGTGATGCGCCAGGCGTTGGAGGCCTGCCACCGTGGCTGGGGCGAGTCGATCATCATCGGCGTCGCCGAATCCGGCAAGGAGATCGCGACCCGCCCGTTCCAGCTCGTAACCGGCCGCGTCTGGAAGGGCACCGCATTCGGCGGCGCGCGCGGCCGCACCGATGTTCCCAAGATCGTCGACTGGTACATGAACGGAAAGATCCAGATCGATCCGATGATCACGCACACGCTCAAGCTCGAGGACATCAACAAGGGCTTCGACCTGATGCATGAGGGCAAGTCGATCCGTTCGGTCGTCGTGTTCTGATTTCGACAAACGTCAAACAGGAGGAGAACTGCCCATGACTGCTCATATCCATCCGTCGGTCGATAACGGCGTCAAGCAGGGTTCCGGTAGCTTTGCCGGCGGAACGCTGGTCTGCAAGTGCCACGACAAGCCGGTCAAGGTCGGCATCAAGGGCGACGTGGCCCACAACCACGCCTGCGGCTGCACCAAGTGCTGGAAGCCGGAAGGCGCGGTCTTCTCGGTCGTCGCGGTGGTGCCGCGGCAAAACGTGACCGTGCTCGAGAACGGCGACAAGCTCCAGGTCGTCGACCCCTCGGCGGTGATCCAGCGTCACGCCTGCAAGGCCTGCGGCACCCATATGTATGGCCGCATCGAGAACACCGGGCATCCGTTCTACGGGCTCGACTTCATCCACCCCGAGCTGTTCCAGGAACAGGGCTCGGCGGCACCGGGCTTCGCCGCCTTCGTCTCCTCCGTGATCGAGTCCGGCGTCAAGCCGGAGCAGATGGGCGCCATCCGCGGACGCCTGAAGGAACTTGGGCTGGAACCCTATGATTGCCTGTCGCCGCCTTTGATGGATGCGATCGCGACCCACGTCGCCAAGGCCAAGGCCGCCTGAGGGGGCCGACGTCAACACATTCCTTCCTGACCAACTTGATGCCTCGCAGGCTTGCCGCCGGCGAGGCATTTCCTTGATTGCCCCTGCCTTCCCCTGCTCCGTCCTCCCGCTGACAACGCGATCTTTGCGGCGGACCGGAAAGCGCATTCGCAGCCTGCCGATCGGCAACCAGCCCGCCCGAAGCAACGCACAGCAACAATTGCCCTCGATCTCCACATGGATCGCAGGCGATTTCTCGTAGCTCCCCAAATCCGGCGTGTTCCGGATTGCGCAGCGGCCGCGACAGCGGCAAGCTTTCGAGCGCACGACTCACAAAGCAAGCTTCATTGGGGGGAAGCCAGCCATGCGAATCTACGAGCGACTGCCCGGACGGGCCCATGCGGCGCAGCCGCAACGCAAGCGTTACGATGGCGTGATCGCGACGCTGTCGCGCCGACCGATCGGTGATGCGGCGACCGAGCGTGCACACGACCAGCACCATCAGGCCATCGAGCCGGAACGCCGCGACGCCTGACCCGGGCTGATGGCCTGCAGCATTCCGAGCGCTGCAGGCCGTCATCTTTTCTCGTCATCCTGTCTCGTCAGACGATCTTGATCGACACGTCCGGCAGCCCTTCGAGCTTGGCCAGCAGCAAATCGCCTTTGACCACGGGCCCGACATTCTCCGGCGTTCCGGAATAGATGATGTCGCCGGCCTTCAACTCGAACGCCTCCGACAATTTCGCGATCTGCTCGGCGACGCTCCAGATCATCTTGCTGAGATCGGAACTCTGCCGCACCTTGCCGTTGACGGCGAGCGAGATTGCGCCCTTGGTGAAATGGCCGACCTTGGCGACGGGATGGATCGGGCCGATCACCGCGGCATGATCGAAGCTCTTGCCGATCTCCCACGGCTTCTTCTCGCCCGCCATCGCGTTCTGCAGGTCGCGCCGGGTCATGTCGAGGCCGAGCGCATAGCCATAGACGTGCTCCAGCGCCTGCTCCGGCGCGATGTTGCTGCCGCCCGACTTCAGCGCCGCGATCAGCTCCACCTCGTGGTGATAGTTCTTGGTCAGCGAGGGATAAGGATGGTCCGTGACCTGCCCCGGCGCGACGGTCTGGATCGCATCGGTCGGCTTCTGGAAGAAGAACGGCGGCTCGCGGGTCGGATCGGAGCCGCGCTCGATCGCGTGCGCCGCATAGTTGCGGCCGATGCAGTAGATGCGGCGCACCGGAAACACCTCCTTCTCACCGACGATCGGAATCCAGGTCAGGGGAACCTCGAAGATCGGCTTTACGGCTGCGTCCGCAGCCGCGGCGGGCGCCGCGTCCGCGATCACGCCGGTTGCGATGGCGCCCGCTGCCGCGGCAAGGAGGTTTCGTCGAGAGGTCTTGGACATGTATCTTTCCTGTGATATGCGCCGCGCACCGTTGCGGCGCGCGCGTTACCGTTTCGCTTACGACGACGCCGACATTTTTGCGATCTCGGCCGCGTTGGGCAGCGTCTCCACGTTCCAGCAGGCATCCATCACGCGGCGGATCGCATCCGGCGGAATGATGCCTTCGGCGAGATCGGAGAACTTGGTCTCGAGCTGCTTGTCGGTCATCGGGACTTCGACGCTGCCGATCGCGTGCTCGATATAGCGGTGCAGTTGCCGGCCGTCCTTGAGCACGACGGTCATGTCGACCTGCGCCGGCTTGATGCCCGGCGTCACCACCGGATTGACCTTAGCTCGCAACGCGACGACGGCTGGATCGGTCACCGCCCGGTCGCTGAACTGCTTCTCGCCGCCGGCGCCTTCGATCAAAGCCACCGCAACCGCATGGTAGATGCTGAACTTGCCTTCGAGCCCTTCGCGCGGCGTTTTCTTGCCGGTGAGCTCCAGCACCAGCGGATGCACCTTCAGATCGACGTGATCGATCTGGTCCGCCGTCAGCTTGTTCTCGTTGCGGAGCTGGATCGCCGCATCGATCGCCGGATGCATGACGATGCCGCAGGCGAACGGTTTGTAGGTGTTCAGCGCCGCCTCGTAGCGCTTGCCGAGATCGCCCAGGATCTCATTGTAATCCTGCTTGGTGCTGATGATGTTGGCCCAGCCGCGCTTGGCCTCGATCATCTGGTCGGACGAGGTGAAATTCTTCGAGGCCAGCAATGCCGCAAAGATGCCGTTGGAGGCGGCGCGGCCCGGATTGAAGCTCTTGTTCATCGAGCCGAACGATTCACGCAGGCCCACCGGCTGCGAGGCGGCCAGTCCCAACGCCCACACCATCTGCTGCTCGTTGAGCCTGAGCAGCTTGCCGGCCGCGGCCACCGACCCGAACACGCCGGCCGTGCCGGTGATGTGCCAGCCGACGTCGTAATGGTTCGGATACACCGCATTGCCGATCCGGCACTCGGTCTCGACACCCAGCACGAGCGCGTTGAGAAAGTCCTTGCCCGAGACGGGTTGGATTTCCGACAGCGCCAGGATCGCCGAAGCCACGGGCCCCGCCGGATGGATGATGGTCTTCAGGTGAGTGTCGTCGTAGTCGAAGATGTGGCTGGAAACGCCGTTGATGAAGGCGGCGTTCATGATGTCGAAGCGTTCCTTGCGGCCGAACAGCGAGGCCTGCTGCGGACCCGAGAACGGCGCCAGCGCCGAGACCGCGATGTCGACGGTCTGGGTATGCGAACCACCGATCGCAACGCCGACCCAGTTCAACAGCGTGCGCACGCCCTCCTTGCGGACATTGGCTGGCAGGTCGTCATAGCCGGCCGTGACGATGTAATGCGCGAGCTGGCGCGTGACGTCGGGCGGCGCGGGCTTCGCCGCCGCAGGCTTGGCTTCCAAAGGCTTGGCTGGCGCGGCCGGACTGTCGGACCCATCAGCCGCAGCGATGGTCACGCCGGCAGCGAGAAACGGCAGCGCGGCGGCGCCTTGCAATAAGGTCCGGCGATCGGTGCTTGACATGATGGATCTCCCGCGTTGGCACGCTGTTCGTTGTCGCTCCGGCCCCCGCGTTTGCAGTGCAAAACAAAGTGCCGGCGACCCCAGCGGTTCGACCGCATGTGGCGCGACGTATTGCCATGAGTAAAAGGCCCATATCAACCTGTTCCGCGCGCTCATCGTGCCGACGCAGGACCGCAGGTCTCGATGGCTCCGGGGACGACGCCGTCATGCGCTCGCAGTCTCACGGCGCGATCGCGCCCGAGTTGTGCCGATGAACCCTCTTCCGGAAGATCAGAGGGTGCAGGGAATGCCGGGTGCTGGCCGCAACCCATGGCCCGCCAGCAACAAAGAAAGCTGGCGGCAGTCACCACAGGTCCAGCCGAACATCCGGCATTCCCTGCGCGACAGTTTTAACGCTTATACGCGCTCTCCTTGGGGACCGGCTTGTTGCCCCCATCACCTGCGACAACGCATGAGCGTTTGCGCCGGCTTGGCCTCAGCACCGGGAGACCAGGACCACACGATTTCGCGTCCGCCTCAAGCGCGATCGTCTAAGCCGCGCCATCCACGTCCATCGCTCCCCGCCTCCACGTATCGTGACGATTGGCCGAAACGCCCTCTTCATCGAGGCGGGATGGCAGGATATAATCACATTTTCTGAAAAATAGAAACAGAAATTTTTTACACGCAGCATCTGGACAGAGGTCATCGGTTTGGATGCGCAAATGAATTTAGTTTTTCGAAGCAATGAATCCTATCGTCCAAATGATGGTCGCGCGATGAATTCGTCGGCTTCGATGTGCCCGGCGGACAAGGTTTCCCGCGTTACCTGGCCGTGAACCTGCGAACCGCCAAAGCCTCTACCCGACTTATTTGCAGGAGGACGCCGCGATCCATCAGCCGTTCGCGATTGTCGCAATCCTGGGAATGATTACTGGATTCCTGATTTTGTGGGTAAGACACTGGGACATCTAGCCCTCGGCAACATGGCGGCTCCGAAGCGAGGAAACCACGGCAATGCCGGACATGACCGCAATCGAAGTGAAGGCCTTCGTCCCGTCCAAGGACTTCGCCTTGTCTAAGCGCTTCTACCAGGATTTGGGCTTCAATCTCGCATGGTCGTCTGACGGGCTCGCCTATCTCCATCATGGGCGATCGAGCTTCCTCTTGCAGAACTTCTACGTCAAGGAACACGCCGACAACTTCATGATGCATCTGCTTGTCGAAGACGTCGAAGCCTGGTGGGCCCACGTTCGGGACAATGCACTTGCGGCCAAGTATGGCGTGAAGGCTGATCCCCCCGAGGATAGGCCATGGGGCATTCGCGACTTTGTAGTCGTTGACCCGGCCGGGGTATTGTGGCGGATCGGACAAAACATGACTGACACGCAGCAACAGACCGCTGGGTGACACCAGCACCTCGCGTTGCTGGTCGCCGGTCGGGCCGACGACCAGCACATTGCGCTGGCGCAGATTAGCGCGTCTCTGGAAGCGGATGCATGGTGAGCGCCGTAGTTTGCGCGTCACAGCTCTGGATGCAGGTCGCGCACCGTGCTCACGGATTCGAGCAGCGAGCCCAGATGCAGGATCGTGGACTCGGCGAGCCAGCTCCCGACCAGTTGCACGTTGATCGGCAGCCCTTCCTTGCTGGTTCCGAAGCGCATCGACAGGCCGGGCAGGCCGGTGACGTTGAGCGGCACGGTGGCGCCCATCACGTAGGTTGCGTTCACCTTCTGACCGTCGATGACGAGTTCAGATGCGCCGTGCTCGTGCGCGGCGATCGGCAGCACCTGCGTGATCAGCGCGTCGTAGTCCCGGAAGTAGGCGGCATAGCCGTCTCGCAAGCGCTCCGCCGCCTGCTCCGCATCGATGTAGTCCTGCATCGACGTATCGGGCAGCGAGAGCATCCTCTTCGCCATCGTGTAGAGCTCGCTTTCGCTGCGGCCCGCGGTCGCCTCCACGAAGGCAGGCTTCATCTCCCTGACGTGGAGACGGCTGAACACGTCGAGGGCGAAGTCGCGCTCGAGCGCGGGGATGCGCACCTGCTCGACGGAGAGGCCGAGGCCTTCGAGCGCGGCCGCCGCCGCCTTCACGGTCGCCGCGACCTCGGCGTCGACAGGTCCGAAACCGGGTCCGACCATCCAGCC
>NZ_JBARGP010000088.1:0-9592 GCF_049798375.1 Bradyrhizobium sp. | reverse complement strand
GGCAACCGCTTGTGCGGATTGCCTCGCGCCATCTGCCGGTGTCAATTTGCTGCGGAGAATGACGTCGCGCCGCGAGGAGACACCATGCCGAACCAGTTTTCCAGCCGCCAACAGATCAGCAAGCCCGCCGTGACATCCAAGGGCGGCATCGTGGCGGCGCAATCGCGACGCGCGGCCGAGATCGGTGCGGAGGTGCTGGCGGCCGGCGGCGATTGCGTCGATGCCGTCGTGGCCACTGGCTTTGCGCTCGGCGTGCTCGAGCCCTGGATGAGCGGCATGGGCGGTGGCGGCGCCATGGTGCTGTACCGCGCCAAGGAGAATAAGGTCGAGGTGATCGACTATGGCATGCGTGCGCCGGACAGCCTGCGCCTCGCGGACTATC
Source organism: Bradyrhizobium sp. (assembly GCF_049798375.1). Lineage (GTDB taxonomy): Bacteria > Pseudomonadota > Alphaproteobacteria > Rhizobiales > Xanthobacteraceae > Bradyrhizobium. The sequence goes on along the minus strand of NZ_JBARGP010000088.1, from coordinate 9,210 downwards.
CGCTCGTCGGCGACGGCAGCCTCGCCCCCGATCTCTTTCCCTGGGCGCGGGTGAAGGCCGATCGCAATCTCCATGGCCCCGGTGCGATCGCCGTGCCTGGCGTGGTTGCCGGCATGGGCGAGGCGCATCAGCGCTACGCCAGGCTGCCGTGGCAGGACCTGCTGGCGCCGAGCGTCAAGCTTGCGGCCGAGGGCCTGCTGATCGACTGGTGGACCACGCTGTCGATCACAAGCTCGGTCGCCGATCTGCGCCGCTATCCAGCGAGTGCGGCGGCCTTTCTGAAGGACGGGCTGCCGCCAAGCGCGCCCTGGGGCATCAAGTCGTCGGTGCGCATGCCGCAGGACGAGCTCAAGGCGACACTGACGCATCTCGCCAGCGCCGGCGCGCGTGACTTCTACCACGGCGACCTTGCCCGCTCGATCGCCCGCGACATCCAGGCCGCCGGCGGCTGTCTCGCGGTCGAGGATCTCGCCGCCTTCAAGGCGCATCTGCGCGAGCCGCTGAAGATCCCCTATCGCGGCGGCACCGTCTACGCGACGCCGGAGCTCACCGCGGGGCCGACGCTGGCGCACACGCTGCGGCTGTTGCAGGCCAGCCTGCAGCCGTCGGGGAGCGTGCCCGGTACGGACGCCTACATCGCCTATGCCGAGGCGCTGCAGGCGGCCTACCGCGAGCGGCTCAACGGCATGGGCGATGCGGACGGACGCCGGTCACTCGGCGCCGACTATCTCGCCCCGGCCTGCACCACGCATTATGCGGTGGTCGACCGCGACGGCAACATGGCGGCGGTGACGCAGACCTTGCTGTCGAATTTCGGCTCGAAGTTCCAGACGCCGCAAAGCGGCATCATGATGAACAACGGCATCATGTGGTTCGACCCGACGCCGGGCACCACCAACTCGCTGGCGCCCGGCAAGCGCTGCCTCTGCAACTACACACCCGCGGTGGCTGAAGCCGCCGACGGCCGGCGCCTTGCGCTCGGCGCCTCCGGCGGCCGCCGCATCCTGCCCTCGGTGGCGCAGATCCTGTCCTTCGTGATGGATTTCGGCATGGATCTGGACGCCGCCATCCACCAGCCGCGGATCGATGCCAGCGAGGGCGCGATCGTGATTGCCGACACACGATTGCCGCCGGAGGCGCGCGCCGCGCTTGGCGCCAGGTTCGACTACGAGGAGGCGCATCTGCAGACGCTGCCGCTGAAATTCGCCTGCCCGAGCGTGGTGCTGCGCGACGGCGCCACCAACTCCGGCGCCTCCGAGATCGCTTCGCCCTGGAGCGAGGCCGTGGCCGAGGGGTAGCTTCTCCCCAGGATATCGTCATTGCGAGAAGCGCAAGCGACGAAGCAATCCAGGCTTCTCTCGCGCTGGATTGCTTCGCTTCGCTCGCACGACGCCTAGGTCAGTTCTCGAAGTTGACCGCCGTCGTGTTGGCCCCGGGCGCGTCGCGCGCGATCTCGAGCCCGACCGTGCCCTGCCCTAGCATGGTCTCGGCCTGATCGAAGGCATGGATCGGCAGCGCGCCATGCTCCACAACATGATGTTCGCTCGCCGCCAACGCATCCGCATAACGGTCCCCGCCGACATGAAGCTCTGCGCCATGGCGTCGGATCAATTCGATCTTGGAGGGCGAGGCGATGGTCGGCACGAAGATCGCGGCCTTGCGATCGAGCCGGTTGGCCGCGAAGGCAACGGCGACGCCGTGATTGCCGCCCGACGCCGCGACTACGCCGGTGGCGGGCACCTCGCGCGTCAAGAGATTGGTGAAGACGCCGCGCACGTTGAAGGAGCCGGCGTGCTGCATGAACTCGGGAGGCGGTCCTTGGCGATGGTCTGCGACGTGACGAAACCGCAAGATCGGTCGAGCGCGTCATGTCTGCATGCGCTTAGCTGGCGCTGCCACGAAGGACAGAACGATGAAGGCGGCGCTTCGAGACTACCATGCCCGGATGCAGCGGGTGCTGGATCACATCGACCGGCATCTGGACCATGATCTGGACCTGGACGCGCTGAGCAGCGTCGCCGCCTACTCGAAATATCATTTCCACCGGCAGTTCACGGCGACCTTTGGGCTATCGGTGCATCGCTATGTCCAGCTCGCCCGCATGAAGCGCGCTTCATACTGGCTGGCCTACGGAGATGCCCATAGCGTCACTGATATCGCGATGGATGCCGGTTACGATGCGCCGGACGCCTTCGCCCGCGCCTTTCGGCAACGGTTCGGGCAATCGCCTTCCTCGTTCCGGAAGTCTCCCGACTGGGAGCCGTGGCTTGCGGCCTTCGGGCCTCTCGACAACGCAAGGAACAAGCTCATGCAGAAGACTTTTACCACCGACGATGTGACGATTCGCGATGTGCCTCCGACGCGGGTGGCGATCATGGAGCATCGGGGCGACCCGGCGACGCTTGGCGCCAGCATCCAGCGGTATATCGCATGGCGCAAAGCGGCCGGCCTGCACCCCAAGACAAGTCCGACCTTCAATGTCTGGCGTTCCGAGCGGCGTCCTGCGTCGCCTGCCGATTATAGCGTGGACCTTTGTGTCGGTACCGACCAACCAATCGAGGCCAACGGCGAGCAGATCAAAGCCGGCGAGATCCCTGGCGGACGCTGCGCAGTGCTGCGCGTCGTTGGCCACACCGACAATCTGGAGCCCGCCGCGCTCTATCTTTACCGCGACTGGCTTCCGGCCAGCGGCGAGGAAGCCCGCGACTTCCCGATCTATTGCCAACGGCTGAGCTTCTTCCCGGAGGTGGCGGAGCATGAGGCGGTCGCGGACCTGTTTTTGCCGCTGAAGTAGCGCCCTCTGATGCCGGCCTGTCCCTTCCGATCGCATGAAATGAACAGACCGCTAGCCACCCACTCGATCTTGCCAGGTTCGCCGCCTAGTATTTCGGCGTGATGCGCAGATCCGTCGCCGGCTTCGGAATGTGGCCGTCGCGAACCGTCGGCTCTCCGCGCCACCGCTTGCCGAGATCGACCAGTTCGGCCGCGCGCCGCAGCAACTCGTCAACCTGATCCCTGGTGTCCTGGCTGTAGGGCGGATGGGGCTTGCCGCTTGGCGGCGCGCGATAGGGCGCGTGATTCTTTACATAACCGTCGAGGAAATCGCCGAATCGCCCCGGCCCGCTTCCGTAGGCGACCGCAACGTCGTCGAGCGTCTCCTCCATCCGCGCCATCGAAACCAGAAAGCGCCGCCAACGGTGCTCGTCCATGTTGAACTGGTCGCAGAGCGTCTGCCCGGCCTGTTGGCCACGCGCGACCAGCGCGTCGATCGTCTCTTTGCTCATGGTGAGATTGAGCCCACCCTCATCCGGTTTCAGCACGACGTGAACAATGCGCTCGCGGTAACCCGACAGCGTCCCCTGCAAATTGTCGCGCCAATCCTTGGCCGAATAGAACAGCCGGGCAACGAAGCCGAACAGCCCCCGGAACGACTGGATCGGCAACATGTCGCCGCTTCCCGCCGTCTGCGGCAGCCAGACCAGATCGCGCGTCGTCAGCGGATCGAAATCGTCGAGCGAGATGGCAAAGGTCGGGCTGTTTGGCAGCAAATGATCGAAGAACTGGATCGGAAAATTGCTCGACAATCCGCCGTCGCTGAACAGGCAACGCCTGAGCTTCGCCCTCTCGCCCTCCTTCATCAGGAAATCACGCGTCCATAGCGGCACCGCCGAGATCAGGAACGGAAAGCTCAGGCTCATCCGCGCCGCGACGATCAGGGGCAGCTGATCTTCCTTCGGAAAATCATAGAATTCGCCCTGCTCGCCTTCGGTCGGCATGAAGCGCTCGCAGGTCTGGACGAGAAAGGCGATGATGTCGGTCGGAAACAGGCGCTCCCACTCGTCTCTCCTGAAGAAGAAGCGCCGGGTCTCCATCGGCAGCGTGTACGGACGTCCTTCCGCCACGCTCGTCGTCACCATCTTCAGATGGATTGGGTCAGCGCCGTCAGGCGGTTTCGACAAGTCGCCGAAGGTCAGCGGTCGGCCCCCGGCCTGATGGCCGGCGGCCTCTTCGATCAGCCGGGCCAGCCAGTCGGTGAAAGCCTCCGGCAGGGATCGCGACTGGCGGATGCCCGGGCAGACGCCGAAATCATGCGCGGCAAGATCGCGCGTGACGGTGCTCTTGAGGCTCACGATCAATGCCAGCACGAGACCGACGAGTGCCAGCAGCAAGCCAAACGCGACACCACCCACACTGCAACGGACGATCGCAATCACGGCAATGATGATTCCGGGCAGCGCGCCGAGACATGCGCTGATCAGATAGCCTGATATCGCGGCCCAGACGAAGGCGACAAACTTGCCGATGCTGGTCTTGGCCTGCAAGGTCGCGATGAAGATATTGAACAGCGGCTTCAACGCCGGCGCGGGCTGAAACAGCGACAGCAGATGCGGTCCGACCTCCTGCGGGATCTTCGCCAGCCGCTCGAAGCCGCCGCCCGGAACGTACCTGCCGTATTCGGCAGCTGCGGCGGCCGCCGCGGCGATCGCGCCCGCTGAGGTGCCGCCAATCTGCGATAGGCGGTATTTCTTCGACAGCGCGACCAGCGCGAGCGGATAGACGACGCCACTGGTGATGCCGCCCTTCATGACGACGTCGCAGGATTGCGCCGGCTTCTCCGGATGAGTCTGCTGCTGCATCGTCTCGCCCCAGCCTGATATCGCGACGGCACATTGTGCGCGGGGTTTTTCCACAATCTCAAGTCGAATAGATCACATTCGAAATGCGCGGCGACGATTTTTTTCTGAATCGCCAGCAGCAAGCCCGTTTCGCGCGCAGCGGTGCTTCGCGTCCCGGCCGGCCGTCTGCCGCCGCGTCAGGACCGGCGCGCCGCTGCGATCGATTTGCCCCGGCAATGCCGCAGCGCCTCTGCTAGGATCATCGCGCTCGGCAACATCGAAGGAATCCCGCCATGCGCATGGTCCTGCTGCTGCTAGCCGTGCTCGCCGCTGCGCCCGGCCTCGCTGTTGCCGATGACGCGACGCCGGCGCAGAGTGCCATCCGCCGGCAGGAGCAGGCCTTTGCACGCGACGACGCGGCAGCCGCCTATGCGCAGGCCGCGCCGGAGCTTCATGCGATGTTTCCTTCGCCCGAAATCTTCATGGCGATGGTGAGACAAGGCTACGCGCCGGTCTACCGGCGCAAGAGTTTTGAATTCGGCGAGAGCAAGACGGAGGGCGGCGTGATCGCGCAGCGCGTTCACATCATCGACGCCAATGGCGAGGCCTGGGAGGCGCTCTACACGCTCGAGACGCAGCCGGACGGCGACCTCAAGATCACCGGCTGTTCGCTCTTGAAGGCGGAGCAGTCGGTCTAGCGGCCGTCACGCCACCGCCAACCGCCGCCGGGCCAGGATCAACAGGCAGAGCACGATCGCGACGTTGACCGCGTTCCAGGCCACGCCGTTGGCGAAAGCAGCCGCATAGGAACCGGTGGCGTCGAAGATCACGCCCGAGATCCAGCCGCCGAAGGACATGCCGACCACGGTGGCGAAGATCACGATGCCGACCCGCGTCGCCGCTTCGCGCGCCGGCATGGTCTCGCGGACGACGATGGCGTAGCTCGGCACGATGCCGCCCTGGAACAGGCCGAACATCGCCGAAACCAGATAGAGCGAGGAGAGGCTGTCGAAGAACAGATAGAACATCAGCGCAAAGCCCTGCGCCAGCGAGCCGAGCAGCAGCGTGCGGATGCCGCCGATGCGGTCGGCGAGGAAGCCGGAGCCGACCCGGCTGATGATCCCGAAGCCCATCATCAAGGACAGCATCTCGGCGCCGCGGGCGACGCCATAGCCGAGATCGCCGCAATAGGCGACGATGTGGACCTGCGGCATCGCCATCGCCATGCAGCAGGCGACGCCGGCGATGCACAACAGCGCGGTGAGCGCGTTGGTCGAGATCGCGAGCTTGAGCGGCGGGGGCGGCGCGTGGGCGTGATCATGGGCGCCGGCGCCACCCATCCGCGCCCGCAGCAGCAACAGCAGCAGCGACATCGCGACCGCACAGAACAGGCCGATCACGACATGGGTGCTGCGCCAGCCGAACCGCTGCAGGCCGAGATTGATCAGCGGCGGCCACACCGTGCCGGCGACGTAATTGCCGGCCGCGACGATGGTGACGGCGAGCCCGCGGTAGCGGCTGAACCAGTGCGAAGCCTCCGCCATCAAAGGCGCGAAGGTCGCCGACGTGCCGAGCCCGATCAGGAAATAGACCGCCTGGAATTGCCACAGCGTCGCCGACGCGCCGGCGAGCAGATAACCGACGGCGGTGCAGGCGATGCTCAAACCCATCGCGGTGACGATGCCGAAGCGATCGGTGACGCGGCCGACGATGACGCCGCCAAGGCCGAAGCCGAACATGGTCAGCGTATAGGCCAGCGAGACCGCGCCACGAGAGGCCGCGAACTCGGCCTGCACGCCCGGCAGGACCACGACGACAGACCACATGCCGACGCCGCCGATCGAGGCGATCAGGAGCGCCAAAGCCAGCCGGCTCCAGGCCTGACGCGAGTCCGGAACGAAGGCGGGTGCCTGTGTGAATTGAGTCGAGGGCTTATGCATGGGAGGCGCAAATTCCCCGGCCGCGGCAGCGTGGTCAAGCGCCAATGCCGCCGGATTGGGCATGCAGAAGCAGCGCAACAAGCGAATTCCGACGCGTCGGGCTTCCTCCTCCGTTCGGAGGAACGCAGCCGCATTCCGGAGCCCGCAATCCCACGGGCGTCGCATTAACCGGATGCTAACCATACCCCCGGCAAAATTTGCCGGGCGAATCTTTTGGCACGCGCGGCCGCTTTTCTGATGGGGAAGACAAAAAACATGGCAAGCACCGTCGGATCCCGTGCCTTCCAGAATGCGCGGGCACAGAAGAAGCTGAAGAAGCTGGCCGAGACGGCGCTGCCGGCCGCCTTCCTCGCCTATCGCGAGGGCCGGCAGGCCGACGTGCAGGCGCTGTGCCGGCAGATGCTGGCTGACCTGCCTGATTTTTTCGACGCCGCGCACCTGCTCGGCGTGTCGCTGGTCGAATCCAGCCGGATCGCCGAGGCGGTGCCGTATCTGGAGCACGCCGTCCGACTCGAACCACGCAACGCGGATGCGCAGTCCAATCTCGGCTTCGCGCTGTTCAACCTGGAGCGCCACGAGGAGGCGCGCGCGGCGATCGAGAAGGCGCTGGCGCTCAAACCCAATTTTCCGACCGCGCAGCGCAATCTCGGCAACGTCCTGCTGCGCCTGAAGCAGGCCGAGGGCGCGATCGCGGCCTTCGATCGTGCCATCGCGTTCAACGCCGGTGATGCCGATGCCTGGTGCAATCGTGGCGTGGCCGAATTGATGCTGAAGCGCTGGGACGCCGCCGCCGTAAGCTCCGAGCGGGCGCTTGCTTTAAGGCCGCGTCATTTCGAAGCCTTGGTCAACAAGGGCCTGTCGCAGCTCGAACTGCGTCATTTTGACGTCGCGGAAGCAGCCTTCAATCTGGCGATCGCCGTGAGACCCGAGATGGCCGAGGTGCTGGCGCATCGCGGCCGGCTCAATATGCTGCTGGGACGGCGCGCGGAGGCCGAAGCCGATTTCGACGCCGCGGTGGCGCGCGATCCCTCCCTTGAGGTCGGCTGGCAGGGCAAGGCGCAGGTCTGCATGCTCACCGGCAACGTCGCGCAGGCGATGCTGGCCTGCAAGCGCGTGCTGGAGCACAACCCGACCGCCGAGGTCGCGCTCACTTTGCTCGGCGCCTGTCTGGGGCGGCTCGGCGATACCGCGAACGCGATCCGGCATTTCGACCGCGCGCTCGAAATCAACCCCGATTACGACGAGGCGATCTCGAAGAAGATCTTCTATCAGGATTTTCTCAGCGAGGCCGATTTCGCGGTCCAGCAGGCAACGCGGCGGCAATGGTGGGACGCGGTCGGCAGCAAGATGCCGCGGCGCCAGCTCGCTCCCCGCTCGCTCGATCCGAACAGGCGGATCGTGGTCGGCTATGTCTCGTCCGATTTCCGCACGCATTCGGCGGCGTTCGCCTTTATGCCGGTGCTGCGCGGCCACGACAAGGCGCAATTCCAGATCAACTGCTACTCGTCATCGACCTCGAAGGATGCCTTCACCGCGACCTTCCAATCGATCGCCGACGTCTGGGTCGATGCCATCAATCTGTCCGAGGACGAGCTGGCCGACCGCATCCAGGCCGACGGCGTCGACATTCTGGTCGACCTCTCCGGCTACACCACCGGCAACCGCATGCCGGTATTCGCGCGCAAGCCGGCGCCGATCCAGGTCACGGCCTGGGGCAGCGGCACCGGCACCGGGCTCGCCACCATGGACTACTTCTTCGCCGATCCCGTGACGATTCCGCAGGAGGTGCGGCACCTGTTTGCGGAGGAGGTCTACGACCTGCCGTCGGTGATCACCATCGATCCGATCAAGGATGTCGCGCCGTCGAGCTTGCCGATGCTGCGCAACGGCCACGTCACCTTCGGCGTGTTCAACCGGATCGACAAGATTTCGGACGACGCGCTCGCGGTCTGGGCGCGGCTGCTCGACGCCGTCGCAGGATCGAAGCTCGTGATCAAGCATCTCGCGCTCAATGACGCCACGGTGCGCGACGGCCTGCTCGGCCGCTTCGTGGCCGCCGGCGTGCCCGACAACCGGGTCATCTGCATGGGCGCATCGGAACGAACAGACCATCTGCGCGCGTTCGCCGAGATCGATATCGCGCTCGATCCTTTCCCGCAGAACGGCGGCATCTCGACCTGGGAAGCCCTCTATATGGGCGTGCCGGTGATTGCCAAGCTCGGCCGCGGCGCCTCCTCGCGCGCAGCCGGCGCCATCCTCAAGGCGATCGGTCTCGATGACTGGGTTGCCGAGGACGATGACGGCTATGTCGAGATCGCCGAGGCGTTCGCGACCAACCCTGCCTATCTCGGCACGCTGCGGGCCGAGCTGCCCAGCCTGATCGCGCACTCCGCAGCCGGCAACATCGAAATCTACACGCAGCGGGTCGAAGCCGGCTATCGCCAGTTCTGGCAGACCTATTGTGCGAAGGCTGCCGCGCCGGCGTGACCGGCGCGCTTATCGCTTGGGCGTCTCCGAGCCACCCTCCGCCTCATCCGCCTTGCCGGCATTAGATCACGATGCGATTACACAGAATCGCATCGTGATCTCATCTCTTTGTTTGAGCATGATCTTTTCGGAAAACCGGTTTCCACTTTTCCGGATCATGCTCTAGC
>NZ_JBARGP010000087.1:0-3195 GCF_049798375.1 Bradyrhizobium sp. | reverse complement strand
GAGATATGAACTCGCCTTCATAAATGGATCACACATGCTGCGGATCGAGATCGAACCTGTCTGGCGCTTTCACAAGGACGGCCACCCGCAGAGCGTGGTGGTGATGCTGGGCGTTCTCAGCGAGATCCGGAAGACCGGCAAGATCACCTCTGCCGCCAGCGACGTTCATTTGTCCTACCGGCACGTCTGGAATCTGATCGAGCAATGGTCGGCCTTTTTTGGCGTGCCGCTGGTCGAGACCCAGCGCGGCAAGGGCTCGCGGCTGACCGCGTTCGGCGACAAGCTGGTGTGGGCTGGCGAGCGCATGCAGGCCCGGCTCGGCCCGCAGCTCGAGAACCTGGCGCAGGAGCTCGCCACCGAGATCAAGCCGTTCCTGCAGCAGCGCCCCTCCGTGATCCGTGTGCATGCGAGCCACGGCTTTGCGGTGGCGAAGCTGCGCGAGCTCTTGGATCGCGAGCCCGGCATCGGCGTCGACCTCCGTTATGTCTCGAGCCAGCATTCGCTGGTGTCGCTGGCCCAAGGCGCCTGCGACCTCTCCGGCCTACATCTGCCGCGCGGCGAGTTGCGCGCGGAAGGCATCAGGGCGTGCCGCGAATGGCTCGATCCGAAACAAGACCGCGTGATCAGCCTAGTGACCCGCGAGATGGGACTGATGGTCAAGCGCGGCAATCCGCTCGGCATCAATTCCCTTGCCGACCTCGTGAGCAGCAAGGCGCGCTTCGTCAACCGCGATCACGATTCCGGCACGCGGATCCTGTTCGACCAGCTGCTGGCGCTGCACGGCATCGATCCCTCCCATATCAACGGCGCGCAGCAAATCGAATTCACCCATGCCGCCGTCGCCGCCTATGTGGCCAGCGGCATGGCGGATGCGAGCTTCGGCGTCGAGGCCGCCGCCCGGCAGTTCGGGCTCGATTTCATCCGCATCCTCACCGAGGATTATTTCTTCGTCTGCCGACAGGCCTTTCTCGAGACCGAGCCGATGCGCCGCGTCATCGCGCTGATGAAGGGTGCCGAATTCCAACAGGCGATCGCGGCGCTGCCGGGCTATCAGCCGGCCGATACCGGCTCTGTGCACACCGTGCGTGCCTTTCTCGATCGGCTCGACGCGAATGCTTAAGCCTCAGCCGAACGTAAACGCATAGGCTTGCACGCCGGGGTCCAGGAATTGGATCTCGAAATTGTGGTCCGCCACGCTGCCGGTATCCCGAACGAGCTGATAGAGCCGCTGGCCGGTCACGGCGCCCTCGCCATTGGCATCAGTGTCCATGCCGTGCGCCGATCCCGGCGGCTTGCCGTCGATGGTGACGCGAAACCGGATCGTCTTGCCCTCCTCCGTCGGCCCGAGCACCAGATGCAGGTCGCGCGCATGGAAGCGATAGACGATCTTGCCGTCCGGCTCGTTCAAGGTCGCGCGTTCCGGGCCGATGGTCCAGTTGCCGACCAGCGACCATGCGTTGAGCTGCAGCGCGCCCGCTTCATAGGTATGAGCGGCGTCCTGCACCACGCCGCCCGGCGAATCGAACCGGTTGCTGCGGTCGTAGCCGAGATAGGTCTCGGGCGATTTGACGTCGGCGGCGGCGGACGCGGCTTCCGCGCCTGACGCATTCACATCGACCGTGCCGCCGGGAATGTCGCGCTGACCGGCTTCGGTCAGCAGCTCCTGGATGACCCGCTCGGACTCTGCGTAGCCGCCTTCGCCAAAGTGGTGATGGCGGATATCGCCGTTGGCATCGATGAAGTAATGCGCCGGCCAATATTCGTTCTCGAACGCCTGCCAGATCTTGGTGTCGTTATCGACGGCGACCGGATAGTCGATCTTGAAGGTTGAGATCGCCTTGCGCACATTGTCGACGTCGCGCTCGAAGGCGAATTCGGGCGCGTGCACGCCGATGACGACGAGGCCGTGATCGCGATATTTCTGCGCCCAGGCGCGCACATAGGGAATCGAGCGCAGGCAGTTGATGCAGGAATAGGTCCAGAAGTCGACCAGGACGACCTTTCCCTTCAGGCTCTCGGTCGTGATCGGTGCAGAATTCAGCCACGCCGTCGCGCCGTCGAGCGGCGGCATCGGGCCTTCCGATGGCAGGTCGGCATCCGCAGCCTCCGATGCTGCGGGCTTGGCCGGCCCGCCAGATATAGCGACCGGGTTCTGGCCTTGGCGCGGATGCAGCCGATCGAGCAGGCTCTGCTCGATCGCGTTCGTCCCGCTCAGCGAGAGATTGGTCAGCACGCCGGTGTCGAGGCCGAGCGCGATCGCGACGATCGCAACCAGCACGGCCGCACCCAAGCCGCGCCGGATCCATTCGCCGATACCGATCGAGCGCTTCATCGCTGCAAACACCCGCCCGCCGACGGCGAGCGCCAACGCCAGCGATGTCGCGGCTCCCGCGGCATAGGTCAGCAGCAGCAGGGTCGTCGTCGCGTTGGCGCCCTTCAGCGCCGCGCCGGTCAGGATCAGGCCGAGGACGGGACCGGCGCACGGCGCCCACAGAAAGCCGGTGGCGACACCGAGCACGAGCGGCACCAGCAGTGAACCATCGGCTTTCCCCTCACCCAGGTGTGACAGCCGCGCGCCGACCCGGACCAGCGGCGCCATCGCGCGATCCGCAAGCGCGGGAAACAGCAAGGTCAGGCCGAACAGGGCGAGCAGGACAAGCGCGGCGGCGCGGCCATATTGATTGGCCGACACCACCCAGCCGCCGGCGACCGACGCCAGGGAGGCGACCACCGCGAACGCCAGCGCCATGCCGACCAGCATCGGCAGGCCGTTCCTGAGGAACGGACGGTCCGCCCTGGCCAGAACGAACGGGATGACGGGAAGGATGCAGGGGCTGATGATGGTCAGCACACCGCCGAGATAAGCGAGCAGGAAAAGCAGCATGGCATGGACCGTCGATCGCTCGTGAGAGGCCCGAGCAATATACGGCTATTGCGCCGTAATTGTTACACGCTTCGGGACTTTCGAGCGCGGCCGGCGATAACCCATATATCGTTTCGGCTATAACGACCCAGCGGATTTGCTTCAGGTCACCAGAGCCAGCCAGCGCTCGGTCGCGGTGACGGCCGCAGCCCACAGCGGAGCTGCGGGCTGGCCGCGATGCAGCGCCTTGCCGACCTCGCAGATCGCGAGAAACGCGCTCGCGCGGGCTTCGTCGACCTCGAGCGGTTGATCGCCGCTCTCGCTGCTCACCA
>NZ_JBARGP010000086.1:0-6233 GCF_049798375.1 Bradyrhizobium sp. | reverse complement strand
CCTTTGCGCCGCGCTGTGCGCTCGCCATCGATCGCTGCCGCAGCGATACGCCGGCGCTGCAAAACTTCGACCGAGATCATCAGGCCGCCTGCTGGCGCGCTGGCGAGATTGCGGAGGCCTCGTGAACGACGCGCAGCCCGCCCTGCTGGAGGTCAAGGACCTCGTCAAACATTACCCGGTCCGCAGCGGCGTGCTGCGCCGGCGCGTCGGCACCGTGCATGCGGTCGACGGCGTCAGCTTCTCGCTTGGCGCCGGCGAGACACTCGGGCTGGTCGGCGAATCCGGCTGCGGCAAGTCGACGGTGGCGCGCAGCGTGCTGCGGCTGGTCGAGCCGACCTCGGGCGCGATCGCGATCGATGGTAGCGACATCACCCGCCTCAGCAAGTCCGAGCTGCGCCCGGTCAGGCGACAGATGCAGATCGTATTCCAGGATCCGTTCGCCTCGCTCAACCCGCGCATGCGCGCCGGCGACATCGTCGGCGAGCCGCTTGCCGTGCACGGCCTCGCGGCCGGCGAACAGCGGCAGGCGCGGATCGCGGAGCTGTTCCAGCAGGTGGGGCTGCGACCGGACCAGATGCGCAACTTCCCGCATCAATTCTCCGGCGGCCAGCGCCAGCGCATCTGCATCGCCCGCGCCCTCGCACTATCGCCGCGGCTGATCGTCTGCGACGAGCCGGTGTCGGCGCTCGACGTCTCGATCCAGGCCCAGGTGATCAATCTGTTGATCGACCTGCAGCGCCGCCATGGCTTGTCCTATTTGTTCATCGCGCACGACCTCGCGGTCGTCGCCCATATCAGCCACCGGGTTGCGGTGATGTATCTCGGCCGCATCGTCGAGATCGCTGACAAGGACGAGCTGTTTCATAACCCGCGGCATCCCTACACCAGAGCGCTGCTGGCCTCGGTGCCGTCGCCTGACCCGAAGCAGAAGCGTCCGGCGCCGCTGGTCGATGGCGACGTTCCGAGCCCGGTCGATCCGCCCACGGGCTGCGCCTTCCATACCCGCTGCAGGTTTGCGTTCGCCCAATGCAAGATAGAGCGGCCGGCGCTGCGCGATGTCGGCCCGAAACATCAAGTCGCCTGCCTGCTCAATGATGGAGCCGGGCTGTGACGTTTCTCGGGCCGTTGCGGATCGCGGGCGCGCCGCTATTCCGGCGCCCGCAATCCCGGTGACGACAGCCAGGCGTCGATTCGAGACGCGGTCTCCGCCAGGCGCGCCATGCGCAGCAACGCGTCGCGCTCCTTGCCTGACGGCAATGAAGTCGCGCGTGCCCGCGCCTGCTCCGCCTCGCGGGCAAGACGCTCCTGCAATGAGGTGGTCTGCTTGAACTGTTTTTGCATGACGTGCTCTCCAGCACGGGGGGAGAAGGACTCGATTTTCCTTCCAAATCCTCCGCCCACAGATTCCATCGAATCGTGCCCGCTGGGACACACCGGCCCAAGACGGCCTTTTTTGCGGACCGGGCGGGAACCAATTCGCACTTTGTGCGTTTCGCAACCACTCGCCGGGTTGCGGTCCAGCGTGATGTCTTTTTGCGCCCGCACACCACCAGCAAGAAGCCGCCGCTCGTCGGCAGCCCCGATCTCACATTCGCGCTGCCCGGCTTCGGCCGGGCGGATGCCGTCTTGAGTTTTCCAGGTTTTGGCGGTTAGTGGCCACCGGCACAATCCGCTCCGATCCGTTCGTACCAAGGAGCCCGCCACGTGCACGGACAGCCCGGCGCCCCTCCTGCAATGCCCGAACCCCTGAGCTCATCGACCTATCTCGCCGCGATCGTCGCCTCGTCCGCCGACGCGATCCTCGGCACCACGCGGGATGGCACGATCAGAAGCTGGAACGCGGCCTGCGAGCGTCTGTTTGGACGTACATCCCAGGAAATGATCGGACAGTCCGTCCTGGAGATCGTTCCCGGCGAGTTGTGGAACGAGGAGCAAACAACTCTTGGCCGCGCGGCCTCCGGCGCCTCTATCGAGAACTACGAGACCGTGCGTTTGATGGCAGACGGCCGGCCGATCGAGGTCGCAATCACGCTCTCACCGATTCGTGACGCCTTCGATGTCGTGATCGGCGTCTCCAGCGTGATCCGCGACATCGGCGAGAAGAAGCAGGCCGAGCGCGGCGCTGCAATGCTGGCAGCCATCATCACCTCCACGACTGACGGCGTGGTCAGCAAGACATTGGACGGCATCATCACGAGCTGGAACAAGAGCGCTGAACGCATCCTCGGCTTTACCGAAGCCGACATGCTGAACACCTCGATCCGTAGGATCATCCCGGCCGACCGGCAGGCGGAGGAAGACCGCATTCTGGCGACCGTCCTGGCCGGCGATATCATCGATAATTTCGAGACGGTGCGCATCCGCAACGACGGGACGCTGATCGACGTGGCGGTCACGGTCTCTCCGGTCCGCGATGCTTCGGGACGTATTGTCGGTGCCTCGAAGATCGTCCGCGACATCACCGACAAACGGCAGACCCGGGACCAGCTGCACACGCTGCTCGCCGAGGTTAACCATCGCAGCAAGAACCTGCTGTCGCTGGTACAGGCGATCGCACGCCAGATGACACGGCAAGGCCACCAGCTCGATCTCGACCGTTTCCTGGAGCGGCTGCAGGCGCTGACAGGCAATCAGGACCTGCTGATCCAGAATGGCTGGCGCTTCATCCCGCTCGCCGATCTCATCCGCGCGCAACTGCGCAGCTTCGGCGACGCGATCGGCAATCGCATCCGGATCGAAGGGCCGTCCATCGAGCTGACGCCAGAGTCCGCACAGGCCATCGGCATGGCGATCCATGAGCTTGCGACCAATGCGGCTAAATTTGGCGCGCTTGCCAACCATGAGGGCCGGGTCGATATTGGCTGGACGCGCGACGATTTGAGCTTCACCATGCACTGGATCGAGCAGGACGGCCCGCAAGTCGCGCCGCCGAAACGCCGCGGCTTTGGCAGCAAGGTGATTTCAGACATGGTACGGCTCAGCCTGGACGGCACGGTCGACGTCCTGTTCCCATTGTCCGGATTGCGCTGGCACCTCGCCTGTCCGATCGGGCGGATCACACGCGGTCGAGGCAATGGCTGACGTTGCGAGCCCGCGTATCCTGATCGTCGAGGATGATCCGCTGATCGGCTTCGATCTTGCGGTCGAGCTCGAAGCGCATGGCTTCGCGATCGTCGGCGTGGCACCGACCGTCGCCAAGGCGCTCGCATTGTTTCAGGATCGTGGCTGCGACGTCGCCATCCTCGACGTTAATCTCGGGCGCGAGACGTCGGCGCCGATCGCGCGCACACTCGCCGCAGCGCACGTTCCGTTCATCGCCGTCACCGGCTATTCGATCGACCAGTGCCCGCGCGAATTCGCCACCGCGCCGCTACTGTCGAAACCGTTCCAGACCGCACGGCTGGTTGCCGAGTTGAAACGGCAGATGCCGAACGCCTGAGCGCTCGCTTCACCCCGGCGCGATCTCGATCACGATCCGCCCGGTGGTCACCTGCTCGCCTTCGGCGACCGCGACCGCGGATACCGTGCCGGCCATGCCCGCGGTGTGCACATGCTCCATCTTCATCGCCTCCAGCGTCAGCACCGGCTGGCCCAGAGCGACGCGCTCGCCCGGCTTCACCAGAACAGAAACGATGCGGCCACTGAGCGCGGCGCGGACCTTGCCGTCGCCGCTCGAGCCGGCTCGCGCTTCCGGCGGCGGCCAGGTCAGATCGCGCACCACAAGCGTCACGCCGCGGCGCTGCAGCCAGAGCTGATCGCCGGCGCGATCAAATCGGACGGTCTCCAAGACCTCGCCATGACGGAAACGGACGGCGCCGCCGCCGAGCTCATCGAGCGTGAAGCGCTGCGCGTCGCCATTGCTGCCGACGACATAGTCGCCGGCGCGGTCGCGCACCACGTCGCATTCATGCAACGCATCGCCGAGCTGGAAGCGCAACGGCGCCGGAAAGCCTGGCGCCAGCGAGCGGCCGCCGCGCCATCGCGGCGCATGCGGCTGGCTGAGGTGCAGCAACAGCGCGGCCAGCGCAATGTCGTTGGGCGCCGTTGTGTGCTGCGCAAAGAGCTCATCGCGATGCGTCGCGATGAAGGCGGTCGTCGCCTGTCCCCGGGCGAACGCGCCGTGGCGCAGGCAGGAGATCAGGAACGATCGATTGGTCGCGACGCCGAATGCTGTGGCCTGCTCCAGTCCGCAGATCAACCGTATCAGCGCCTCTTCGCGCGTCGCACCAAAACTGACCAGCTTGGCGATCATCGAATCGTAGTAAGGTGGAATCTCCGCGCCCGATTGCAGCGCGTGCTCGACGCGCAGGCCTTCCGGCATCTCCCAGCGCGACATCCGGCCGGAGCGCGGCATGAAGCCTTGCGCGGCATCCTCCGCACACAGCCGCACCTCGATCGCATGTCCGGTGAACGTCACGTCGTGCTGCCGCAGCGGCAGCGGCTCGCCCGCGGCGACGCGAAGCTGCAGCTCGACCAAATCGAGCCCGGTGATCGCCTCGGTGACCGGATGCTCGACCTGCAGCCGCGTATTCATCTCCATGAAGTAGAACTGGCCGCCAGTGTCGAGCAGGAATTCGAGCGTGCCGGCGCCTTCGTAGCGCAGCGCCTTCACCGCCTGCACGGCCACCGCGCCCATCTTCGCGCGCAACTCCGGCGTTACGGCCGGAGATGGCGCCTCCTCGATCAGCTTCTGATGTCGCCGCTGCACCGAGCAGTCGCGTTCGCCGAGATGGATGGCGTTGCCATGACGATCGCCGAACACCTGGATCTCGATATGGCGGGGGTTTTCGATCGCCCTTTCCAAAATCACCGTGTCGTCGCCGAACGCGGCGGATGCTTCCGAGCGCGCGCTGCGCAGCATGCCTGGAAATGACGCCGCGTCCGCGACCAGCCGCATGCCGCGGCCACCGCCGCCGGCCACGGCCTTGATCATCACCGGAAAGCCGAGCTGTCGGGCCTCGGCGAGCATCGCGCTGTCGCTTTGATCCTCGCCTTGGTAGCCGGGAATGCAGGGCACGCCGGCGCGCCGCATGATTGCCTTGGCGCCGGCCTTGTTGCCCATCTCATCGATCGCCTCGGCCGAGGGACCGATGAAGACAAGCCCCGCGTCCCTGCAGGCCGATGCGAACGCGGCGTTCTCGGCGAGGAAGCCATAGCCGGGATGCACCGCGTCGGCGCCGGTGGCCTTTGCCGCGGCGATGATCGCCGCGATGTTCAGATAGGACTGCGCCGGGGGCGCCTCGCCGATACGCACCGCCTGGTCCGCCTGCCGGACATGCAGCGCATCGCGGTCGGCGTCGGAATAGACCGCGACGATGCCGACGCCGAGTCGGCGCGCCGTGCGTATGATGCGCAGCGCGATCTCGCCGCGATTGGCGATCAGCAGCTTGAAGAACGGCGTGCGCAATGTCGTCGCGTTTCCTGCGCTCATGGCCGCGCCACCGCAAACTGCATGCGCTGCGGCGTGCGCGTATCTGCCTCGCGGACGATCGACAGGACTTCCGACAGCACCGCGCGGGTATCGCGCGGATCGATCACGCCGTCATCGAGCAGACGCGCCGAGGTCGCGAACACGTCCATCTGGCCCTCGAACACCTCAATGATCTCTGCCTTCAGCGCGTTCAACCGCTCCTTCTCGACCGGCCTGCCGCGCCGCACGGCTGCCGCCTCGGTGACGATCGCCATGGTCTCGGCCGCCTGCTCCCCGCCCATCACCGCCGTCTTGGCATTCGGCCAGGAGAAGCAGAAGCGCGGATGGAAGCCGCGGCCGCACATGCCGTAATTGCCGGCGCCAAACGACGCGCCGCAATAGATCGTGATCTGCGGCACCGTGGCAGACGTCACCGCCTGGATCATCTTCGAGCCGTGCTTGATCATGCCGCCTTCCTCATAGGCACGGCCGACGATGTAGCCCGTGGTGTTGTTGAGATAGAGGATCGGCGTTCCGGTCTGGCAGCAGGCCTGGATGAAGTGGGTGGCCTTGTTGGCGCCGGCCGGATCGAGCGGACCGTTGTTGGTGATGATGCCTATCGCCTGGCTGTCGATGCGGGCATGGCCGCACACGGTCGCCGGACCGTAATTCGGCGCCATCTCGACAAAGTCCGAGTCGTCGACGATGCGCGCGATCACCTGGCGCATGTCGACTGGACGCTTGTGGTCCATCGCCATGATGCCGAGCAATTCCTCCTGGTCGTAGCGCGGCGGCATCACCGATTGTGGCTTGCCAGCCGGGC
>NZ_JBARGP010000085.1:0-4856 GCF_049798375.1 Bradyrhizobium sp. | reverse complement strand
GTCAAGAACATCACCGATTACGGTGCGTTCGTCGACCTCGGCGGCATCGACGGCCTGCTGCACGTCACCGATATCGCGTGGCGCCGCGTCAACCATCCGACCGAGGTGCTCACCATCGGCCAGACGGTGAAGGTCAAGATCATCAAGATCAACCACGAGACGCACCGCATTTCTCTAGGTATGAAGCAATTGCTGGACGACCCGTGGCAGGGCATCGAGGCGAAGTACCCGCTGGGTGCGCGCTTCTCGGGCCGCGTCACCAACATCACCGACTACGGCGCCTTCGTCGAGCTGGAGCCGGGCATCGAAGGCCTGATCCACGTCTCGGAGATGTCGTGGACCAAGAAGAACATGCACCCCGGCAAGATCGTCTCGACCTCGCAGGAAGTCGAAGTCCAGGTGCTCGAGGTCGACAGCGTCAAGCGCCGCATCTCGCTCGGCCTCAAGCAGACCATGCGCAATCCGTGGGAGGTCTTCGTCGAAGGCCATCCGACCGGTTCGACGGTCGAGGGCGAGGTCAAGAACAAGACCGAGTTCGGCCTGTTCCTGGGTCTCGAGGGCGACGTCGACGGCATGGTCCATCTGTCGGATCTCGACTGGAAGCAGCCGGGCGAGCAGGTCATCGACAACTACAAGAAGGGCGACGTGGTCAAGGCCGTGGTGCTCGACGTCGACGTGGAGAAGGAGCGGATCTCGCTCGGCATTAAGCAGCTCGAAGGCGATCCCTTCGCCGAGCCGGGCGATGTCAAGAAGGGCGCTGTCGTCACCTGCGAGGTGATTGACGTCAAGGATGGCGGTATCGACGTCAAGATCACCGGCACCGACTTCACCTCCTTCATCAAGCGCTCCGAGCTGGCGCGTGACCGCAACGATCAACGCTCCGAACGCTTTGCCGTCGGTGAGAAGGTCGATGCGCGCGTGATCCAGTTCGACAAAAAGGCCCGCAAGGTGCAGGTCTCCATCAAGGCGCTGGAAGTCGCGGAAGAGAAGGAAGCCATCGCTCAGTACGGCTCCTCCGATTCGGGCGCTACGCTCGGCGACATCCTGGGCACCGCGCTCAAGAACCGCGACCAGAAGTAAGCCGTCTCACATCGCGAGACATCGAAGCCCCGGCCGAAAGGTCGGGGCTTTTTTACAAGTGAATTGTTTCAGGCGTCATTCCGGTTCGCGCGCCAGCGCAAACCCGCCGCAGCATCGAGCCATGCTTTCTTCATATTGCGCCGCAATTGATGTAAGCAGATAACGCTGTTTTCACCCTGCGGATGCAATACCGGCTGTCATTTCCTGGAGATTTCCATGTCGCTCGATTCGGATGTGATCGTTGATCGCCGCAGGCTGCGCCGCAAGCTGACGTTCTGGCGGGTCGCCGCCGTGCTGATCGCGATCGCCGCATTGGCCGTTGCTGGACTTGTGCTGTCGCCGCGCGGGACCGCCGTGCTGTCGGCCACCGGCTCGATCGCGCGCGTCAACATCGAGGGCCTGATCCGCAGCAACCAGGAGCGCACCGAGGCGCTGGAGCGGCTGGGGAATTCGTCTGCGGCCGCCGTCATCGTGCATATCAACTCGCCGGGAGGCACCACCGCGGGATCCGAGCAGCTCTATGATTCGCTGGTGCAGCTGAAGGCGAAGAAGCCGCTCGTCGTCGTCGTCGAAGGCCTCGCCGCCTCGGGCGGCTACATTACCGCGATCGGGGCCGACCACATCATCGCGCAACAGACCTCGCTGGTTGGCTCGATCGGCGTGCTGTTCCAGTTCCCGAATGTCAGCGATCTCCTGAAGACCGTCGGCGTCAAGATCGAAGAAGTGAAGTCCACCCCGCTGAAGGCTGCGCCCAATGGCTACGAGCCGACCAGCCCGGAGGCGCGTGACGCGCTCGATGCGCTCGTGAAGGATTCCTACGCCTGGTTCAAGGATCTCGTCAAAACCCGGCGCGGCATGGATGACGCGCAACTCGCGAAGGTTTCCGATGGCCGCGTCTTCACGGGCCGTCAGGCTGTTGACCTGAAGCTGATCGATGAACTCGGCGACGAGAAGACCGCGGTGGCGTGGCTGGTCGCGCAGAAGAACGTTAAGAAAGACCTGCCGGTGCGCGACTACAAGCTCACGCCGCGCTTCGGCGATCTCACTTTCCTGCGCACGGCAGCCTCGATCACCCTCGACGCGATGGGCTTTGGTTCCATTGCGCGCCAGATCGAGCATACCGGCATGACGCAGGCGGTCGATCGGCTCGCCTTGGATGGCATGCTCGCATTGTGGCAGCCCGGCAGCGGGAACTAATTCCCGTCAAAGCCGCCTCGTCGACGATTTCCCGTTTTGCGTGTGTCGCGGCAAAGCTCGTCTTGATGCTTTGTCACGCAATTTCGCGTCGCCTTTGAATGATTTAGCGTCTTGACAGCCTGAGGCATTTTCACGGAAATGGACAGCCGACTTTCCCCGGGTACACCTTCTCGATGATCAAATCCGAGCTTGTTCAGCGTATCGCCGAGCACAACCCGCATCTCTATCAGCGGGATGTCGAGAATATCGTGAATGCGATCCTCGACGAGATCGTGGCCGCCCTTGCACGCGGTGATCGCGTCGAGCTGCGCGGTTTTGGCGCTTTCTCGGTGAAGCACCGTCCAGCCCGCGCCGGACGCAATCCGCGGACCGGCGCGCATGTGCCGGTCGACCAGAAAAGCGTGCCGTTCTTCAAGACCGGCAAGGAAATGCGGGAGCGGCTGAATCGCGATGATCCGTCGGCCGCTGACGACGCGGATGCAGACGAAGCCTAGTGTCCGGCTCTGACATTCGCTTGAATGTCCCGCCGCGCTGCTGAAGCGAATGTCAAATCCACCCCATCAGGCTGGATCGCAAGGCCAAATCGGTTGTTGCAGTCATCCATGTTGCTCGTGAGGCTGGCGGATGCGAAAATTTCTCACCACAGTGGTCATCATCGCGCTGTTCGTTCTCTTTGTCGTGTTCGCAGTTGCGAACCGGCATGATGTGACGGTGTCTTTCGATCCGTTCAATTCGGGCGATCCGGTGCTGACGTACACGATGCCGCTGTTCGTGCTGATCATCGCGTCTGTAGCCGCAGGCGTGCTGGTCGGCGGCTGCGCCACCTGGATCGGCCAACGCCGCTGGCGGCGGGCCGCCCGGCAGCACCGCACCGATGCCGAGACCGCGCGGACCGAGTTGGCCAACCTGAAAGCTACCGTGGTGCCGCACGGCGGATCGCAGCGTTTGCCGGCGTCGTTCCAGCCCGGTCCTCCGCCCGGTCTGTTTGGGCCTTACAGGCGAGACAAGCAGGACGCAGCGTTGTAGAAGGCGCTGCACAAGCGGACGTTCTCCTGTCCGCTCCGGAACCCGTTGTACCATGTCCCTGCTCGTCAAAATCTGTGGCCTGACCACGCGCGAGACGCTCGACACGGCGCTCGCGGCCGGCGCAGACATGGTTGGCTTCGTGTTCTTCCCGCCGTCGCCGCGGCACCTCGGCCTGGAGGCTGCGCGCGAGCTCGGCACTGCGGCCAAGGGCCGCGCGCTGAAAGTGGCGCTCACCGTTGATGCCGACGATACGACGATCGAAAACATCGTCGAGATGCTGCGGCCGGACCTGTTGCAGCTGCACGGCTACGAGAGCATCGCGCGCATTCGCGATCTCAAGAGCCGCTTTGGCCTGCCGGTCATGAAGGCGATCCCGGTGGCAACCGCAGCCGACCTGGCGCCGCTCGCCGGCTATGCCGCGGTCTGCGACCGCATCCTGTTCGATGGCCGCGCGCCGAAGGATGCGACGCGTCCGGGCGGGCTTGGCGCCGCCTTCGACTGGCATTTGCTGGAAAACCTTGCGCTCGATCGGCCCTTCATGGTCTCGGGCGGCCTGAGCATCGACAACGTCGCCGAGGCCGTGCGCGTGACCCGCGCCGGCGGCGTCGATGTCTCCTCCGGCGTCGAGCGCGCGCCCGGCGTGAAGGATTGCGACATGATCAGAGATTTTGTCCGCGCTGCGCGCGCCACCGAAGAGTTGACCAGCCGATGACCACGCAACGTCCCAATTCCTTTCGCTCCGGCCCCGACGAGCGCGGCCATTTCGGCATGTTCGGCGGCCGCTTCGTCGCCGAAACGCTGATGCCGCTGGTGCTTGAGCTGGAGCAGGCCTACGCCGCAGCCAAGGATGATCCGGCCTTCAAGGCCCAGATGGACGGCTATCTCAAGCACTATGTCGGCCGTCCGTCGCCGCTCTATTTCGCCGAGCGGCTGACCGCGCATCTCGGCGGCGCCAAAATCTATTTGAAGCGCGAGGAGCTCAATCACACCGGCTCGCACAAGGTCAACAATGTGCTCGGCCAGATCATGCTGGCGCAGCGCATGGGCAAGCAGCGCATCATCGCCGAGACCGGTGCCGGCCAGCACGGCGTTGCCACCGCGACGCTGTGCGCCCGCTTCGGTCTTGATTGCATCGTCTATATGGGCGCCGTCGATGTCGAGCGGCAGCAGCCCAACGTGATCCGCATGGAAATGCTGGGTGCCAAGGTGATCCCGGTGCAGTCCGGCGCGCGCACCCTGAAGGACGCGATGAACGAGGCGATGCGCGACTGGGTCACCAACGTGCACGACACTTTCTATTGCATCGGCACCGTGGCCGGCATGCATCCCTACCCGATGATGGTGCGCGACTTCCAGTCGGTGATCGGCAACGAGACGCGCGAGCAGATGCAGGAGTTGGAAGGTCGCCTGCCGGATTCGCTGGTCGCCTGCATCGGCGGCGGCTCCAATGCGATGGGCCTATTCCATCCGTTCCTCGATGATCCTTCGGTTGAGATCTATGGCGTCGAGGCGGCCGGTCATGGCCTGACGAAGCTGCATGCGGCCTCGATCGC
>NZ_JBARGP010000084.1:0-1998 GCF_049798375.1 Bradyrhizobium sp. | reverse complement strand
GTGATCCGCTTCGACCGCAACGCCGCCGTGCTGATCAATAATCAGTCCGAGCCGGTCGGCACCCGTATCTTCGGGCCGGTGCCACGCGAGCTGCGCGCCAAAAACCACATGAAGATCATTTCGCTTGCGCCGGAGGTGCTGTGATGGCTGCCAAGATCCGCAAGGGCGACAAGGTGATCGTGCTGGTCGGCCGTGACAAGGGTCGCACTGGCGAGGTGTTCGAGGTGCGTCCCACCGAGGGCAAGGCCCTGGTGCGCGGCGTCAATATGGTGAAGCGCCACCAGAAGCAGACGGCGCAGCAGGAAGGCGGCATCGTCTCCAAGGAGGCGCCGATCGACCTGTCGAACATCGCTTATGTCGGCAAGGACGGTAAGCCGACACGCGTCGGATTCAAGATTCAGGCGGACGGCAAGAAGGTGCGCATCGCCAAGAGCTCGGGAGCTGAGATCGATGGCTGAGACAGCTTACACGCCGCGCCTGCGCGCGGAATATGACCGCAAGATCAAGAGCGAGCTGACGGAAAAGTTCGGCTACGAGAACGTCATGCAGGTGCCGCGGCTGGACAAGGTCGTGCTCAACATGGGCGTCGGCGAGGCCGTCAACGACCGCAAGAAGGCCGAGACGGCGGCTGCCGATCTGTCGCTGATCGCGGGCCAGAAGGCGATCGTGACCTATTCGCGCGTCGCCATCGCGACCTTCAAGCTGCGCGAGAACCAGCCGATCGGCTGCAAGGTCACGCTTCGCAAGGCTCGCATGTACGAGTTCATCGACCGTCTGGTCACCGTCGCGCTGCCGCGCGTGCGTGACTTCCGCGGCCTGAACCCGAAGAGCTTCGATGGCCGCGGCAACTATTCGCTCGGTCTCAAGGAGCACATCATTTTCCCGGAAATCGACTTCGACAAGGCCGGGGAAGGCGTGGGCATGGATATCACGGTGTGCACCACCGCGCGCAACGATGAAGAAGCGCGTGCCCTTCTGACCGCATTCAATTTCCCGTTCCGGCAGTGAGACGCTGATCGTCAAAAGCATCTCATACGCGGATACCCAGGAGCCAAGCATGGCAAAGAAGAGTTCAATCGAGAAGAACAACCGGCGCAAGCGGATGGCGAAGAACGCCGCTCCGAAGCGCGCGCGGTTGAAGGCGATCATCGCCGACAAGGAAAAGCCGATGGAGGAACGGTTCGCCGCGACCCTGAAGCTCGCCGAGATGCCGCGCAACTCGTCGGCGACCCGCATTCGCAACCGTTGCGAGCTGACGGGCCGTCCACGCTCGAACTATCGCAAGAACAAGCTCAGCCGTATCGCGCTGCGTGAGCTTGGCTCGAAGGGCCTGGTTCCCGGCCTCGTCAAGTCGAGCTGGTAAGGAGGGTCGCACAATGTCAACGCACGATCCCATCAGCGATCTGATCACCCGCATCCGCAACGCGCAGATGCGCTCGAAGTCGAAGGTTTCGACCCCGGGCTCCCAGATGCGCGCCAACGTGCTCGAAGTGCTGAAGTCCGAGGGCTACATCCGCGGCTATGCCACGGTGGAGCACGCCTCGGGCCGCAGCGAGATCGAGATCGAGCTGAAATATTTCGACGGAGAGCCTGTGATCCGCGAGATCGAGCGGGTCTCCAAGCCCGGTCGTCGGGTCTACACTTCCGTGAAGAACCTGCCGCGCGTGAACAACGGGCTTGGCATTTCGGTGTTGTCGACGCCGAAGGGAATCATGGCCGATCATGACGCGCGTGACGCGAATGTCGGCGGTGAAGTTCTCTTCACGGTGTTCTAAAAAGGATTAGTCATGTCACGTATTGGCAAGAGGCCTGTGGCGGTGCCGTCCGGTGTGACGGCCGCCGTCGACGGACAGACCGTCAAGGTGAAGGGCCCGAAGGGCCAGCTTCAGTTCATCGTCCATGACGATGTCGAGGTGAAGTTCGAGAACGGCCAGGTCACGGTTGCCCCGCGCTCCGAGACCAAGCGCGCGCGCTCGCTCTACGGCACGGCGCGGGCGC
>NZ_JBARGP010000083.1:0-15042 GCF_049798375.1 Bradyrhizobium sp. | reverse complement strand
ATCTCTTGAGCATGACTCCCACAACAAGCCGTGGTTCGTGCCGTCTGGAAAAAACTGGCCGGGATCGCGAGTTCCACTCATTGAGGGGGCAATATAAGGCAAGGTTTCGACAAATAACCTTGCTTTTTCCTCATGATACCGGCTTGTGAACGGCCGCGCTGCGGCGAAAGGTCCCAAACCGTTGCGAATAACGGCCATCTCATACGAAAACGGCCAGGGATGACCCTGGCCGTTTGATATCGCTCTGCTTGTCCGTGACCGGCATCAGGCCGTCCCACCAGACAAAAGGGCTTACTTGGCCGCGGTGGGCAGCGGCTTCGGGTTATCGGACAGCGAGTTCAGATAGGCGATCACGTCGGCGCGCTCGGAGGCCTTCTGGATGCCAGCGAAGCCCATCGCGGTGCCCGGGATGAAGGTCTTCGGGCTGGTGATGAACTGGTTGAGGTCGTCGATGGTCCAGGTGCCGCCCTTGGCCTTCATCGCAGCCGAGAAGTTGAAGCCGTTGCGGTCCTCGCCCCTCTTGTCGTCAACGATGCCATAGAGGTTCGGGCCGACCCGATTCGGGCCACCCTTCTCGAAGGTGTGGCAGGCCTGGCACTTCTTGGCCGCGGCTTCGCCCTTCTCGACGGAGGCGCTGGCGAGCAGCTTCTCGATCGGTTCGGCTTGGGCCGGCGCGGCGCCGCCCTTCTCGCCGGCTGGCGGCTCAGCCTTCACGGCAATTTCGAAGCCGGGCTTCTCCGGCATCTTGGGGGCAAACAGCGCATTCGCAGTGAAGCTCGTGACCAAGAGGACGAGACAGGAGGCGAGGACGGCGCCGAGAATCTTATTGAGTTCGAAGGAGTCCATCTTCGGTCAGGCTCCGAGGCGGGAATTGCATTGTTCGGGACCACGGGTCGTACCCGTGTATCGCAAATTATGGGTCGCCTCAGGAATCGGTATTGCTGCCTCCCCCCTTCGGCAGGAGTGAGATATCGGTTTGCCCGTGGTCTGGCAACCCGTATAAGCGGGCCTGCTTTTGCCCTTCCCCCACTCATATCCGCATATCTGAAGGCCGCATTCGACCAGGATGACCCGTTCTCGCAACCTCGTGCTGATTCCGGCCCGCATGGCCGCGACGCGCCTGCCCGGCAAGCCGCTGCTCGACATCGCTGGCCTTCCCATGATCGTGCATGTGCTGCGCCGGGCCGAGGAAGCAGCAATCGGCCGCGTCGCGGTGGCAACCGACACGCCCGAGATCGCACAGGCCGTCACGGCGCATGGCGGCGAAGCTGTCATGACCAGCCCCGACCATCCCTCCGGCTCGGACCGGATTCACGAGGCGATGTGCAAGCTCGATCCCGAAGGCCGGGCGGAGATCGTGATCAATCTGCAGGGCGACTTCCCGACCATCCGCCCGGACAACATTCGCGACGTGCTGTCGCCGCTGGCCGATCCGGCCGTCGATATTGCAACGCTGGCGGCCAAGATTCACACCGCGGAAGAGAGCAACGCCCCAAGCGTGGTCAAGGCCGTGGGCTCGCCGATCGGGCCGCGGCGACTGCGCGCACTGTATTTCACCCGCGCCTCGGCCCCCCATGGTGACGGACCGCAATACCACCATATCGGACTCTACGCCTATCGTCGCGCCGCGCTGGAACGCTTCGTCAGCCTGCCCCCCTCGCCGCTGGAGCTGCAGGAGAAGCTGGAGCAGCTTCGCGCGCTGGAAGCCGGCATGCGCATCGACATCGGCATCGTCGACACCGTCCCGCGCGGGGTCGACACTCTGCCCGACCTCGAAACTGCCCGCCGCGCCCTTTCCAAGGGGTGAGCGGCTGCTACAAGGCGCCTCATGACCAAGATATTGAAAATCGCATTCCAGGGCGAGCCGGGAGCCAATTCCCACATCGCCGTGTCCGAAGCCTATCCGGACGCCGAGCCGATGCCCTGTCCCACCTTCGAGGACGCGCTGGCTGTGATCGCCTCGGGCGAGGCCGATCTCGGCATGATCCCGATCGAGAACTCGGTGGCGGGCCGCGTCGCCGACATCCATCATCTCTTGCCGGCGTCGGGCCTGCACATCGTCGGCGAATGGTTCCTGCCGGTTCACCACCAGCTGTTAGGCATCAAGGGCTCTGAGCTCGGCGACATCAAGACGGTCGAGAGCCATGTCCACGCGCTCGGCCAGTGCCGCAACATCATCCGCAAGCTCGGCATCAAGGCGATCGTCGCAGCCGATACCGCCGGCAGCGCCCGCATCGTGGCCGAACGCGGCGACAAGACCAGCGCGTCGATCGCCACGCGGTTGGCCGGCGAAATCTACGGGCTCGATATCCTCGCCGAGAACGTCGAGGACGAGGCTCACAACACCACGCGCTTCGTCGTGCTGGCGCGCGAGCCGAAATGGGCCGTGCAAAACTCCGGCCCGCTAGTCACCACCTTTGTCTTCCGGGTGCGCAACCTGCCCGCCGCGCTCTACAAGGCGCTCGGCGGCTTCGCCACCAACGGCGTCAACATGACCAAGTTGGAAAGCTACATGGTGGACGGCGAGTTCTTCGCCACGCAGTTCTATGCCGATGTCGAGGGCCATCCCGATGACAAGGGCCTCGCCTACGCGATCGAGGAGCTAAAGTTCTTCTCCCGCGAATTCCGCATCGTCGGCGTCTATCCCGGTCACCCGTTCCGGGCGACGTTCAGCGGAGCGAGCGAGTGATAGAGGCTGTCGTTCCGGGGCGAGGCCACAGGCCTCGAACCCGGAATCTCGAGCTTGGCTTGCATTCTCACAACAAGATCGGATTCCGGGTTCGATGCTGCGCATCGCCCCGGAATGAAAGCAAGAGGCTATGGCGCCTTCAACCCAAATGCTTCCGCCAGCAGGCTGTAAGACCGCTTCCGCGCCTGATGGTCGAAGATCGCCGAGATCACCATCAACTCGTCCGCCTGGCTTTCCTCGATCATCGGCTTCAGCTTTGCCATCACGGTTGCCGGCGAGCCGACGAACAGCCGTTTGCGGTTGCGCGCGATCGAGGCGCGGTCGGCGTCCGTATAGGGATAGGCTTGCGCCTCCTGCGGGCTCGGCAGCGGCGCATAGGTGCCGCGGTCGCGCCTGAGACGATTGAGGTCCATCGAGGACGCGAGACGGTCGGCCTCGGCATCGGTCTCGGCCGTGACCACGGCCACCGCGAGGATCGCATGCGGCGTAGCACGCCAGCGCGAGGGCTGGAAACGGGCGCGGTAATTGACCATCGCTGTGACGGCGTCATGGCTGGCGAAATGATGCGCGAAGGCGAAGCCCATTCCGACCTGCGCCGCGAGCTCACTCGAATAGTCGCTGGAGCCGAGCAGCCAGATCGGCGGCAGCGGCACGTCATCCGGCATCGCGATCACATTGTGATAGGGATGCCCGTCCGGAAACTCGCGGGTTTCCCACAAGGTCAGTTCGTGCAACCGCTCCAGGAAGTCGTCGCCCTCGCGGCGGTCGAGCCGGCTGCGCAGCGCATAGGCCGTGGTGCCGTCGGTGCCGGGCGCGCGTCCCAGGCCGAGATCGATCCGGCCGGGAAACAGCGCCTCCAGCATCTTGAAGCGTTCGGCGACCACCAGCGGCGCGTGGTTGGGCAGCATCACTCCGCCGGCGCCGACATGGATGTGTTTGGTGACCGCGGCGATCTGGCCGATCATGACGTCGGGCGCCGGGCTCGCGACCGACGAAAGGCTGTGATGCTCGGCGGTCCAGTAGCGGACGTAGCCCAGGCCATCGATATGCACAGCCAGATCGATGCTGTTGCGCAGCGCCACGGAGGCTTTGGTGGCTGTCGTGGTGACGGAGAGGTCGAGGACTGAGAGCGGGATCATTCGGCTAAGCTAGCGGTACTCGAGCGCGGCGCAAAGGTTGTCCGGAGCGTTTCGCACCGTGCGTCCATTGGATTCTCGGTGTCATCGCCCGCGAAGCGGGTGATCCACTATTCCGAGACAGCAGCGCTTGAATCCAGCGGCCGCGGCGTACTGGATCGTCCGCCTTTGCGGACGATGATATTGGGAGGGGGGACCCGATTTTTGGTGGGCTAAAAAGTCGATATTCCGACCAAACTGACGTCCTGCCCACTCTCTTTTCGGCCAAATCGCGGAATATGTCGGATTAATTCCTGAATTTTTGGAAATTTTGACAGCGCAGTCATCAAGACCTCGAAGCTTAACGTACAAATTTCGGCACGTAGTGGGCAATTTCCCATAGCGAGTGGGCTATTGGTTCCACCGCGTTTCACTTATCTTACGGCACTAGGCCCCCGCGCGGAGGGCCATGAACCGATATCGACGCCCAACGGAGCGCCTGAAACCATGACCGACCTGACGACGCCCATCGCCAATGGAGCCGCCGGGCTGACGCGGCCGAAAATCTCCTTCGAATTCTTTCCGCCCAAGACCGAGGAGATGGACAAGACGCTGTGGACCTCGATCGAGCGTCTTGCGCCATTGGAGCCGAACTTCGTCTCGGTGACCTACGGTGCCGGCGGCTCCACGCGAGAGCGCACCCACGCCACCATCTCCCGCATCCTGAAAGAAACCAGCCTGCTGCCGGCCGCGCATCTGACCTGCGTCGGCTCCGCGCGCGGCGAGATCGACGAGATCGTCGACCGCTATCATGAGGTCGGCGTCCGCCACATCGTGGCGTTGCGCGGCGATCCGCCCGGCGGCATCGGCACGCCCTATTACACCCACGCCGACGGCTATCAGAGCTCGCCGGAGTTGATCGCCGGCATCAAGAAGCGTCACCCCGATATCGAGGTGTCGGTCTCGGCCTATCCCGAGAAGCATCCCGAAAGCCTGGACTTCAAGGCCGACGTCGACATTCTCAAAGCCAAGGTCGATGCCGGCGCCACCCGCGCCATTACCCAGGTGTTCTTCGATAACGACCTCTACTTCCGCTACCTCGACCGCGTCCGCGCCCGCGGCATCGACATCCCAATCGTGCCCGGCATCATGCCGATGCACAATTTCAAGCAGGCCCGCGGCTTCGTGACCCGCGCCGGCACCACGGTGCCGCAATGGCTCGCGGAGAAATTCGACGGGCTCGATGACGATGCCGAGACCCGCAAGCTGGTGGCGGCGACGGTTGCCGCCGGCCAGGTGCAGAAGCTCGCCAAGCGCGGCGTCGACACCTTCCATTTCTATACCATGAACCGCGCCGATCTGGTGTTCGCGATCAGCCATCTGCTCGGCATACGCCCGACCAAGCCCGTCAAGAAAGCCGCTGCCTGATGAGTGCTCCCGTGTCTGCTAAACGTACTGCCCTGCTCGCCGCCGCATCGAAGCGCATCCTGGTGCTCGATGGCGCCATGGGCACCATGATCCAGGCGCTGCAATTCGACGAGGCCGCTTTCCGCGGCGAGCGTTTCAAGGACTTTCACCGCGACGTGCGCGGCAACAACGATCTGCTGATCCTGACCCAGCCGCAGGCGATCCAGGACATCCACGCGCAGTACTTGCGCGCCGGCGCCGACATCGTCGCCACCAACACGTTCTCCTCGACGACGATCGCGCAGGCCGATTACGACCTGACCGACATCATCTACGACCTCAATTTCGAAGGCGCGCGGCTGGCGCGCAATGCCGCCGAGCAGGTCGCGGCTGAGGACGGCAAGCCGCGCTTCGTCGCCGGCGCGATGGGCCCGACCAACCGCACCGCCTCGATCTCGCCCGACGTCGCCAATCCCGGCTATCGCGCCGTGACCTTCGACGACCTGCGCATTGCTTACGGAGAACAGGCGAAAGGCCTGCTCGACGGCGGCGCTGATATCCTGCTGGTCGAGACCATCTTCGATACGCTCAACGCCAAGGCCGCGCTCTATGCTATCGCCGAGCTTTGCGATGAGCGTGGCATCGACATCCCGGTGATGGTGTCCGGCACCATCACCGACAAGTCCGGCCGCCTGCTCTCGGGCCAGATGCCGGAGGCGTTCTGGAATTCGGTGCGGCACGCCAAACCGGTGACGATCGGCTTCAATTGCGCGCTCGGCGCTGAAGATCTGCGCGGGCATATCGCCGATATCGGCCGCGTCGCCGATACCCTGGTCTGCGCCTACCCGAACGCCGGCCTGCCCAACGAATTCGGCGAGTATGACGAGACGCCCGAGTACATGGCGCGGCTGGTCGGCGAGTTCGCCCGCGATGGCCTCGTCAACATCGTCGGCGGCTGCTGCGGCACCACGCCCGACCATATCGCTGCGATCGCCGCAGCCGTTGCCCCGCACAAGCCGCGCGCGGTGCCTGAGATCGCGCCGCGGCTGCGGCTCTCCGGCCTCGAGCCGTTCGAGCTGACGCCCGCGATCCCCTTCGTCAATGTCGGCGAGCGCACCAACGTCACGGGCTCGGCGAAATTCCGCAAGCTGATCACCGCCGGCGACTACACCGCGGCACTGCAGGTGGCGCGCGACCAGGTCGCCAACGGCGCCCAGGTGATCGACGTCAACATGGACGAAGGCCTGCTCGATTCAGAAGCCGCGATGCGGACCTTCCTCAACCTGGTCGCGGCCGAGCCTGACATCGCGCGCGTGCCGATCATGGTCGATTCCTCGAAATTCCACGTCATCGAGGCCGGCCTGAAATGCGTGCAAGGCAAGCCGGTGGTGAACTCAATCTCGCTGAAAGAAGGCGAGGAGAAATTTTTGCACGAAGCGACGATCGCGCGCCGTCATGGCGCCGCCGTCGTGGTGATGGCGTTCGACGAGAAGGGCCAGGCCGACACCTACGAACGCAAGACCGAGATCTGCAAGCGCGCCTACGACTTCCTGATCGAGCGGGTCGGCTTCCCGCCCGAGGACATCATCTTCGATCCGAATATTTTTGCGATCGCGACCGGGCTCGAGGAGCACAACAATTACGGTGTCGACTTCATCGAAGCCGTCAAATGGATTCGCCAGAACCTGCCGCACGCGCATATCTCGGGCGGCGTCTCCAACCTGTCATTCTCGTTCCGCGGCAACGAGCCGGTGCGCGAGGCGATGCATTCGGTGTTCCTGTATCACGCCATCAAGGCCGGCATGGACATGGGCATCGTCAACGCCGGGCAGATGATCGTCTATGACGACATCGATCCGGAGCTGCGCCAGGTTTGCGAGGACGTCATTCTCAATCGCGATCCGGCGGCGCCTGAGCGGCTGCTGGCCTTGGCGGAGAAATTCCGCGGCCAGGGCAAGCAGGTCAAGGAAGCCGATCTCGCCTGGCGCGAATGGCCGGTCGAGAAGCGGCTCGCGCATTCGCTCGTGCACGGCATCACCGAATATATCGAGCAGGACACCGAAGAAGCCCGCGCGGCGGCGGAGCGCCCGCTTCACGTCATCGAGGGGCCGCTGATGGCCGGCATGAACGTGGTCGGCGACCTCTTCGGCGACGGCAAGATGTTCCTGCCGCAGGTGGTGAAGTCGGCGCGCGTGATGAAGCAGGCGGTCGCCTATCTGATGCCGTTCATGGAGGCCGAGAAGGCGCGAAATCTCGCCAACGGCATCGCCGGCGACGGTCGCTCCTCCGCCGGCAAGATCGTGCTTGCCACCGTCAAGGGCGACGTCCACGACATCGGCAAGAACATCGTCGGCATCGTGCTCCAGTGCAACAACTACGAGGTGGTCGACCTCGGCGTCATGGTGCCGGCGGCGAAGATCATCGACGCGGCAAAGGCCGAGAAGGCCGACATCATCGGCCTCTCCGGCCTGATCACGCCGTCGCTCGACGAGATGGCCTATCTGGCTGCCGAGATGGAACGGCAGAACATGCAGATGCCGCTGTTGATCGGCGGCGCCACCACCAGCCGCGTGCACACGGCGGTGAAGATCGATCCGAACTACCGCAACGGCCCGGTCGTGCATGTCAACGACGCCAGCCGCGCGGTCGGCGTCGCCTCCTCGCTGCTATCGCCGGAGCGCCGCGGCGCCTATGCCGACGACGTCCGCAGCGAATATGCCAGGATCGCGGAAGCGCATCTGCGCGGCCAGGCCAACAAGAAGCGCCTGGCCCTGGCCGCGGCCCGCGCCAACGCGACCAAGGTCGATTTCGCCAAGACACCGCCGGTGAGGCCGACATTCCTGGGGTTGAAGAGCTTCGCCGATTACGATCTCGCCGAGATCGTACCATATATCGACTGGACGCCGTTCTTCCAGGCCTGGGAGCTGGCCGGCCGTTTCCCGGCGATCCTCGACGATGCCACCGTCGGCGAGGCCGCGCGCGCGCTCTATGACGACGCCCGCAAGCTGCTCGATCGCATCGTCAAGGAGAGATGGTTCACCGCGCGCGCGACCATCGGCTTCTGGCCTGTCAATGCCGAGGGCGACGACATCGTCGTCTATGCCGACGAGACGCGCACCAAGCAGATCGCGACGTTGCACACGCTGCGCCAGCAGCTCGAGAAGCGCGAGGGCCGATTCAATACCGCGCTGTCGGATTTCATCGCGCCGCGCGCCTCCGGCATTCCCGACTATATCGGCGGCTTCGTCGTCACGGCGGGAATCGGCGAGGACGTCGTCGCCGACCGCTTCAAGAACGCCAACGACGACTACTCCTCGATCCTGGTCAAGGCACTGGCCGACCGTCTCGCGGAAGCTTTTGCCGAGCGCATGCATGCGCGCGTGCGCCGCGAGTTCTGGGCCTATGCGCCGGACGAGGCGCTCTCCAACGAGGAGATGGTCCTGGAGAAGTATCAGGGCATCCGACCGGCGCCCGGCTATCCGGCGCAGCCCGACCACACCGAGAAGGCGACGCTGTTCGCGCTGCTCGATGCCGAAAACAATTCCGGCGTGCAGTTGACCGAGAGCTTTGCGATGTGGCCGGGATCGTCGGTCTCGGGGCTGTATTTTTCGCACCCGGAGAGCTTCTATTTCGGCGTCGGCAAGATCGAGCGCGACCAGGTCGAGGACTACGCCGCCCGTAAGAACATGAGCGCGGCGGAGATCGAGCGCTGGCTGGCGCCGATCCTCAACTACATCCCCTCGCAGGCGGCGCGCCCCAAGGACGCCGCGGCGTCGATTGCAGCGGCGGTGCCCGCCAACGACAGCAGCGCCGACGATGCGGCGTCGAAGGAGCTCGCCGGCCATCCCCCCGGCTGCGCCTGCGCCGTGCATCTGGCTTGGCGCAAGAAGGCGGTGGGGGCGAAGTAGTTATCTCTCATTGTCTGCTTTGGCGAAGGCAGCCGCTCCACCCCTGCTGTCATGCCCCGCTTCAAGCGGGGCATCCAGTACGCCGCAGCCCCTCGATCGATCAACACTTTCCCGGAATACTGGATTGCCCGCCTTCGCGGGCGATGACAGTCTTATTACTAGCGCGAGCTGTAACGAACTCGCATAGTTTCTCCGGCACGGTCCGACCGAGCAGGGATGCATCATGAAATTCTATTCCTTCTGGCGATCGCTGGCGAGTTTTCGGGTGCGCATCGCGCTCAACCTGAAGAACGCCGCGCATGAGGTCGTGCTGGTCGATATCGACCACAACGAGCAGCGCGGCGCTGACTACGCCAAGGTCAATCCGCAGATGGCGCTGCCGGCGCTGGAGCTCGACGACGGCACCGTGCTGTTTCAGTCGATCGCCATCCTCGATTATCTCGACGAGGCGTTTCCCGCGCCGCCGCTGCTGCCCGCCGACATCAAAGGCCGCGCGCGGGCACGCGCGCTGGCACTGATGGTGGCCTGCGAGGGACATCCGCTGCTGGTGCCGCGCGTCCGCCAATATCTCAATGACGTTGTCAAGCTCGACCGGAACGCGCAGGCCGCCTGGCGGAAGCACTGGATCGTCGAAACCTTGACGACGCTGGAGGCGCAGCTTGGCGGCCACAGGGACACCGGCCGCTTCTGCCATGGCGATGCCCCGACGATGGCCGACATCTGCATGGTGGGCCACGTCTCGATCGCGGTCATGCAGGACATCGATCTCACGCCCTACCCGATCACGACGCGCATCTTCGAGACGGCGATGGCGCTGCCGGCTTTCGCCCAGGCGCATCCGCTGGCACAGCCGGACGCGCCGGAGGCGATGCGGCGGAAATGACGGCGCCGTCCAGGCCACGCGATATGCGCGGCTGACGGGGCAGCCAATTTTGGCGTAAACTTTAATATGCAACCATCAGGGCGCGACCTGACCAAATCGTCACTGGCCGCATTACAGCGAATCAGGCGCTGATGTTCCATCACGGGAACAGCGGAGCATTGCTCGTGTCGCGCCATCATACGCTGCCGCCTGTTGTCGCCACGCCTGAGCCGTCCAAGCCGAAGGAAACCCGGCGCAAGCGCGGCATCGTCGGCGTCTGGCGCAAGCGCGCGACAGACGGCTCCGATGAGGCGGACGAGATCGACGATGGCCCGCTGCCCGCACCTGCTCCACGCTCCAACCTGTCTCCACCCGGAACGCGCGGCGAGGCGACTGAGCGGCACATCCCGTTCACCTCCGGCAAGCTCAGCGCCGACACGCTGAAAATCATGCTGGAAGCGCAGGAGGTGACGAGCAAGGACGGCACGCAGTCGTAGCGGCGCGCATCATCGCTCGTTACTCCCCCTCGTCGCTGGCGAGCACGCCCTTCACCGCGCGCGCCCAGCCTTTCAGTTTGCGCTCGCGCGTGGCGACGCTCATCGCCGGCCTGAAGCGATGCTCGAGTCGCCAATTGTCGGCGAAGCGCGAGGGCTCCGGGTAGACGCCGGCATGAAGGCCCGCGAGATAGGCCGCGCCGAGCGCCGTGGTCTCCTGGATCATCGGGCGGTCGACCGGCGCGTCGAGCAGGTCGGCGAGCCGCTGCATGGTCCAGTCCGACGCGGTCATGCCGCCATCAACGCGGAGCACGATGGTGGCCGCGGACGCGTCCGGCCAGTCGTTGCGCATCGCCGCCCAGAGATCGTAGGTCTGGTAGCAGACGCTCTCCAGCGTCGCATGCGCGAGCTCGGCCGGACCGGTGTTGCGGGTCAGCCCGAACAGCGCGCCGCGCACGCGCGGATTCCAGTAGGGCGCGCCCATGCCGACGAAGGCCGGCACCAGATAGACCGACTGCATCGAGTCGGACTTGTCGGCGAGCGGCCCGGTCTCCGCGGCGTGCTTGATGATGCCGAGCCCATCGCGCAGCCATTGCACCGCCGAGCCCGCGACGAAGATCGAGCCCTCCAGTGCATAGGTGCGGACGCCACCGAGCTGATAGGCGATCGTGGTCAGCAGGCGATTTTTCGAGACAACCGGCGTGGTGCCGGTGTTGAGCAGTGCGAAGCAGCCGGTGCCGTAGGTCGACTTCATCATGCCCGGCGTGAAGCAGGCCTGGCCGATGGTCGCGGCCTGCTGGTCGCCGGCGATGCCCGCGATCGTAATCGGACCGCCGAACAGATCGGGGATGGTCTCGCCGAAATGCGCCGAGGAATCCTTCACCTCCGGCAGCATCGAGCGCGGCACCCGCAGCAGCTTCAGCAGTTCGTCGTCCCACTGTCCGGTGTGGATGTTGAACAGCAGGGTGCGCGAAGCGTTGGTGGCGTCGGTCGCATGCACCTTGCCGCCGGTGAGGCGCCACAGCAGATAGCAGTCGACGGTACCGAACATCAGCTCGCCGGCCTCGGCCCGCTCGCGCGCGCCCGGCACATGATCGAGTATCCAGGCGACCTTGGTGGCGGAAAAATAAGGATCGATGATCAGGCCGGTCTTCTCCGAGACCTTGGGCTCGTGGCCCTCATTCTTCAGCCGGGCGCAGATATCGGCGGTGCGGCGGTCCTGCCAGACAATGGCGCGATGCACGGCCTGCCCGGTGGCGCGGTCCCACACCACGGTGGTCTCGCGCTGGTTGGTGATGCCGATCGCCGCGACGTCCTTGGCCTTGAGGCCCGCTTTCTCCAGCGCATCGCGGCAGGTGATGATTGTGGAGGTCCAGATGTCCTCCGGCTCGTGCTCGACCCAGCCGGACGCCGGGAAATGCTGCGGGAATTCCTGCTGCGCAGTCGCCGCGATCGAGATGTCGGAGCGGAACACGATGGCGCGCGAGGACGTGGTGCCCTGATCGATGGCCAACACGAAGGACATGACGTTTCATCCCGGGAAAGCTGTTGTGGGACGCCCAAGCAAGCGGATTGGAAAGCGGAGGTCAAGGCGATTACTACACGCACAGTGCTATCCTCTCCCCTTGCGGGAGAGGGTGCCTCGCGAAGCGAGGCGGGTGAGGGGTCTCTCTCGGCATACGCGCTTGCGGAGACAGACCCCCCTCACCCGTCTCAATCTCGCTTCGCGATCTTGAGCCACCCTCTCCCACAAGGGGAGAGGGGCGATCCGTCGTGTGGAGCGAAGTTACACCGCCGCCGTGGTCACGCCGCCGTCAACGACAATGGTCTGGCCGGTCATGAAGGTTGAGGCATCGGAGGCGAGATAGGCGACGGCGCCGGCGATCTCGTGGGGCTCGCCGATCCGGCGCAGCGGCGTGGTGGCGCAGCGCTGCTTCAGCCGTGCCTCGTCCTCCCACAGCGCGCGGGCAAAGTCGGTCTTGACGAGGCCCGGCGCGACGCAATTGACGCGCACGCCCTTCGGCCCCCATTCGCCGGCGAGGCTGCGGCACAGCGAGAAATCCGCCGCCTTGGAGATGCCGTAGGCGCCGATCACGGTCGAGCCACGCAGTCCGCCGATCGACGACACGATCACCACCGAGCCCTTGCCGCGCTCGGCCATCGCCGGCATCGCCTTGGCGCAGAGCCAGAGATTGCTCTTCACGTTCGAGCCCATGATCTTGTCGAAGGCTTCATCTGATATGTCGAGCAGCGGGCCGTAATAGGGATTCACCGCGGCGTTGCAGACGAGGATGTCGACCTTGCCATAGTGCTTCACCGCACCGTCGATCAGCGCGTCGACCTCGGCACGGCGCGAGATGTTGCAGGCAATGACATGGGCGTCGCCTCCGGCTTTCTTGATGCCATCCGCAACTTCCTGGCAGGCATCGGCCTTGCGGCTCGAGATCACCACCTTAGCGCCGAGCTGCGCCAGGAGTTCAGCCGAGGCGCGGCCGATGCCGCGGCTGGAGCCCGTGACCACGGCGACCTGTCCGGTGAGATCGAAGGGGATGTTTTTCATTGTTGTTTCCTCCGTATTCCGCCGTCATTGCGAGCGCAGCGAAGCAATCCAGAGCCGCTGAGCGGAAAGGCTGGATTGCTTCGTCGCTTCGCTCCTCGCAATGACGGCACTTAGTTAGATCAACCCGCCCGCCTCGGCCACGCGGCGCTGGTGGTAGTCGGTGTCGCCAAAGGTGTTCTCGATCATCGACAGCCGCTTGAAATAGTGGCCGATCTTGGCTTCCATGGTCATGCCGATGCCGCCATGGAGCTGGATCGACTGCTGGCCGACGAATTTTCCGGACTTGCCGATCTGCACCTTGGCTGCCGCAATCGCAGTCGAACGCTCCTTGGCGTTGTCGAAATCGCCCGCCATGGTTGCGAACATCGACATCGAGCGCGCCTGCTCCAGCGCCACGAACATGTCGGCCGCACGGTGCTGCAGGGCCTGGAACGAGCCGATCGCGACGCCAAACTGCTTGCGCGTCTTGATGTACTCGACCGTGGTCTTCAGCGACTCGTCCATCAGGCCGACCGCTTCCGCGCACAGCGCGATGCGGGCTTCATCGACCACGCGCTCGATCAGTGGCAGGCCGTTCTCGGGATCGCCGATCACGCTGTCTGCGCCGACCTCGACGCCGGTGAAGGTGATGTCGGCGGCGTGCAGGCCGTCCTGGGTCGGATAGCCCTTGCGGGTGACGCCCTTGGCATTCGCAGGCACGATGAAGACACCGATGCCGGTCTTGTCGCGCTGCGCGCCCTTGGTGCGCGCCGTGACGATCAGCATGTCGGCGCTGTCGCCATTGAGGACGACGAACTTCTCGCCGTCGATGACCCAGCCGTCGCCCTTCTTCTTCGCCGAGGTCGCGACATCGAACAGGTCGTAGCGCGACTGTTTCTCGAGCTGCGCGAAGCCGAAAGTCTTGCTGCCGTCGATGATAGCAGGGATGTGCGCGCTCTTCTGCGCGGCTGACGCCCCATGGCGCAGGAAGCCGCCGGCGATCACGACGGTGGCCAGATAAGGCTCGAGCACCAGCGCGCGGCCCATCGCCTCCATCACGATCATGGTCTCGACGCCGCCAGCGCCGAAGCCGCCATCGCTTTCGGCAAAGGGCAGACCGAGCAGCCCCTGCTCGGCGAGCTTGCCCCACATCGTCTTGCTCCAGCCGCCCTGCTCGGCCATGTACTTCTTGCGGGCTTCGAAATCATAGGCGTCGGCCAACAGGCCATCGACGCTCTCTTTCAGGAGCCGCTGCTCCTCGGACAGATCAAAATCCATGTCATTGCTCTCTAAAACGCGGGCGTTGATGTGCCGCAATTGTCACTATTCATTGCACTGTCATCCCCGCGAAAGCGGGGATCCAGTAATCGCCGGCGTCGAGGTCGATCAGGATCGCTGCGGCGTACTGGTCCCCGCTTTCGCGGGGGATGACTACAGTTGGTATCGCTGCAGCGGCTCAAAGCCCCAACACGGCCTTCGAGATGATGTTGCGCTGAATCTCGTTGGAGCCGCCGTAGATCGAGACTTTGCGGTTGTTGAAGTAGCTCGGCGCGATCTGGGCGGTCCAGTCCATGGTCTCGTTGCTGTCATCGTCGCCATGGACGTCGTAAGGCGCAGCCAGCGGGCCAATTACTTCCATCAAAAGCTCGGTGGTGGTCTGCTGGATCTCCGAGCCCTTGATCTTGAGCACGGACGAGGCCGGATTAGGCTTGCCCTTGCCGTGCTTGCCTTCGTCGGCGACGACGCGCAGTTGGGTCAGTTCGAGCGCCTTCAACTCGATCTCGCAGGCCGCGAGCTTGTCGCGGAACGACGGGTCCTCGAGCACCGGACGGCCGCCGGATTCGACCTTGGAGGCGAGGTCGCGGATGCGGCGCAGCCGCTCCTTGGAGACGCCGACACGGGCGATGCCGGTGCGCTCGTTGCCGAGCAGGAATTTTGCATAATCCCAGCCCTTGTTCTCCTCGCCGATCAGGTTCTCGTAAGGCACTTCGACATCATCGAAGAACACCTCGTTGACTTCCTTGCCGC
>NZ_JBARGP010000082.1:0-31140 GCF_049798375.1 Bradyrhizobium sp. | reverse complement strand
AAGTCGCTGTTCTAGATGGCCTTCACTCTCGGTCCGCGCGCGACCAAGGCAGGCTACGGGCTGATTGCGTTCGATCAAGCCGGCTCGACCAATGCCGAGGCACTGACGCGGGCGCGAGGCGGCGAGCGCGGGCCCTGCTGGTACGTGACGACCGAGCAGACCGCAGGGCGGGGCCGGCGACAGCGGGCGTGGATCGCGCCGCGAGGCAATCTCGCCGCCAGCGTGCTCGAGATTTTGGACGTGACGCCGGCAATGGCCGCGACGCTCGGCTTCGCTGTGGGCGTTGCCATGGTGAGCGCGCTGCGGCAGGTGAGCCTCGAGGCCGTGATGCGGACCGGGGGCGGACAGCTGGATTTTGCGCTGAAATGGCCTAATGACGTGCTAGCCAACGGCCAGAAGCTCTGCGGCATCCTGGTCGAGGCCGAACAGGTGGCGGCAGGCCTGGCGGTCGTGGTCGGCATTGGCACCAACGTCGTGGGGGCGCCCGCGGGAACGCCGACGCCGGCCACCTCGTTGCATGCACTTGGCATGGCCGTTTCTGCTGAGGATCTTTTTAGAGCACTGGCTGATCACTGGGCGGAATATCGCGGCATCTGGCAGGATGGCCACGGCTTCCCCGAGATCCGCAAGGCTTGGCTCGACTGCGCTGCGGGGCTCGGTCAGCGGGTTGCCATCAGCTCCGGCACTGCCATTATCGAGGGAACGTTCGATACGATCGACGAACAGGGCTGTATGGTGGTCCGGACCACGGAGGGAAGATTGGTGCCGATCACTGCAGGCGACGTTTATTTCGGTACGGCAGCGACAGCGAGGGCGCTCTAGATGGCGCGGCCGGATGAACTGACTTTCGCGCCGCTCGGCGGCGTCGGTGAGATCGGCATGAACTTGTCGATCTACGGGCTCGGCAACCGCCACCAGCGCTCCTGGCTTGCGATCGATCTCGGCGTCTCCTTTGGCGATGAGGAGCATCTGCCGGGCATCGACCTGATCATGCCGGACATCAGCTTCCTTGAGAAGGAGCGCAACAATCTGGTCGGGCTTGTGCTGACGCACGCCCACGAGGACCATTTCGGCGCCATCATCGACTTATGGCCACGGCTGAAATGTCCTATCTACGCGACCAAGTTCAGCGCTGCGTTGTTCGAGGCCAAATGCGCGGCCGAGCGCAACGCGCCGAAAATTCCTGTCACAGTGATCCCGTCTCGCGGCCGCGTCGATGTCGGTCCGTTCAATGTCGAATTCATTCCGGTCGCGCATTCGATTCCGGAGGCGCACGCGATCGCAATCCACACCGAGGTCGGCACCGTCCTGCACACCGGCGACTGGAAGATCGATCCGACGCCGGTGCTGGGTGCGCCGACCGATGAGAAGCGGCTGCGCGAGCTCGGCGATGCCGGGCTGATGGCCCTGATCGGCGATTCCACCAACGCCGTGCGCGACGGGCGTTCGCCTTCGGAAGCCGAGGTGGCCAAGTCCATCACCGAACTGGTGAAGGGCGCCAAGGGCAGGGTCGCCGTCACGACCTTTGCGTCGAATGTCGCGCGCATCCGCGCCGTGGCCGACGCGGCAAAAGCCGCCGACCGCGAGGTCGTGGTGGTCGGCCGCGCCATGGAGCGCGTGGTTCAGGTGGCGCGCGAGACCGGCTACCTCGACGGCGTGCAGAATTTCCGCGGCATGGATCTCTACGGTCATTTCCCCGCGGACAAGGTGCTGGCGCTGTGCACCGGCAGCCAGGGTGAGCCGCGCGCGGCGCTGGCGCGGATCGCCAATGACGACCATCCCCAGGTCACCCTGAACCGTGGCGACAGCGTCATCTTTTCGTCGCGCACCATTCCCGGCAACGAGAAGGCGGTCGGCGCCATCATCAATGGGCTGGTCGAGCAGGGTATCAAGGTCATCACCGACCGCGATCATCTGGTTCACGTCTCCGGCCATCCCCGCCGCGACGAGCTGCGCGACATGATTGCCTGGACCCGGCCGCAGCTCTTGATCCCCGTGCACGGCGAGGCGCTGCATCTCTCGGAACATGCGCGGCTCGCGCGCGCCTGCGGCGTGCCGAAGGTTATCACCTGCCGCAACGGCGCCCTGATCAAGCTCGGGCCAGGCGAGCCCGGCATCATCGGCGAGGTTCCGGCCGGCCGGCTCTACAAGGACGGCAATATCGTCGAGGACGCCAAGTCGCGCGCAGTTTCCGAGCGGCGCAAGATGGCGTTCGCGGGCTGCATCTTCGTCGCCATCGCCGTCGGCGAGAAGGGTGAGATGGTCGACGAGCCGGAAGTCGATCTGGTCGGCATCCCCGAGAAGACGATGGCCGGCGAGGAGATCGACGACATCGTGTTCGATGCTGTGATGTCGACCTTCGAAGGGCTGCCGCGGGCGCGACGACGCGATCCCGACGCGATGGCGGAATCGATACGGCGCGCAGTGCGGGCCGCCGTCAACGAGCACTGGGGCAAGAAGCCGATCTGCCTCGTGCACGTGCTGCAAGTCTAAGCGCAGGCCGATAAGGTCGGCGGCGTCAACGACAATGGAGGAAGCATGCTGGGCCGGCTCAATCACGTGGCCATCGCGGTCAAGGACGCCAAGAAGGCCGCGCAGATCTATGGCGCTGCATTCGGCGCCGAGATTTCGCCGGCCGTACCGCTGCCGGAGCATGGCGTCATCACCGTGTTCGTGACTCTGCCGAACACCAAGATCGAATTCATCCAGCCGCTAGGCGAGGCCTCGCCGATCGCGAAATTTCTCGAGCGCAATGCCGATGGCGGCATCCATCACGTCTGCTACGAGGTCGCCGATATCATCGCCTCGCGTGATACTTTGATAAAGGAGGGCGCGCGGGTGCTCGGCGACGGACAGCCGAAAATCGGAGCTCATGGCAAGCCGGTGCTGTTCCTGCATCCGAAGGATTTCTCCGGCGCACTGGTCGAGATCGAGCAGTCCTGAGCAGGGATAGTTTCCGATGGTGTATATCATCTCGAC
Source organism: Bradyrhizobium sp. (assembly GCF_049798375.1). Classification (GTDB taxonomy): domain Bacteria; phylum Pseudomonadota; class Alphaproteobacteria; order Rhizobiales; family Xanthobacteraceae; genus Bradyrhizobium. The sequence continues at coordinate 28,161 of NZ_JBARGP010000082.1, read as the reverse complement.
CTGGTTTGCGATTTACTTCGTGATCTGGTGGATCACGCTGTTCCTGACCCTGCCGTTCGGCATCCGCAGTCAGCACGAGGATGGCGGCGGTGTGGCCGGCACCGATCCCGGTGCACCGATCGTGAGCCGCATGGGCAGGCGGCTGCTCTGGACGACGGTACTCTCGACTGCGATCTTCGCCGCCGGGCTTGCGGCCTATGATGCCGATTATCTGAACGTCCAACGCCTGTCGAAGCTGATGGGCATGCCGTTCTAGACCGGTTGCGCTGCAACGACCGAATGCAAAGCCGATGCGCCCATGCGCGTCGGCTTTTTGCTATAGTGGGTCACAAAACAAAGATCGATCAGGGGAGGCCGTCCATCATGACCTTGCATGCCGTTCCGCCAGAGGGTTATCGCATCCTGCGCGAGGGTGATCTGCGCGACTATCTTGCGGGTATTCCTGCGGCGGCGACGCGGCTTGGCGGCCCGCCGGAGGGCTGGTCGATCAGCGAAGTTGGTGACGGCAATCTCAATCTGGTGTTCATCGTCAAGGGCGCCTCTGGCGGGCTCGCAGTCAAGCAGGCGCTGCCGTATGTGAGGCTGGTCGGCGAGAGCTGGCCGCTACCGCTGTCGCGCTCGCATTACGAATATCTGGCGCTGACGAATCAGGCCAAGCTCGCGGCGGATCTGGTGCCGGCCGTGCTCCACCACGACGAGCGGCTCGCGCTGGTCGCCATGGAGCTGCTCGAGCCGCACATTATCATGCGCAAGGGGCTGGTTGCCGGTACGACCTATCCTGCCTTCGTCGACCACATCACGACTTTCATCGCGCGCATGCTGTTCTTCTCCTCCGATCTCGCGCTGCCGGCTGCGCAGAAGAAAGAGGCGATCGCAGCGTTCGCCGGCAACCATGCGCTGTGCAAGATCACCGAAGATTTGATCTTCACCGATCCTTATCGCGTCGCCGAGCAGAATCGTTGGACCGTGCCGTGGCTGGATGCGACCGCCGCCAAGTTCCGCGATGATCTCGAATTGCATGTGGCGATCAGCAGGCTGAAGCTGAAGTTCTTGAGCTCTGCAGAGGCGCTGCTGCATGGTGATCTCCACACCGGCTCGATTATGGTCACTGCGCGCGAGACACGTGTGATCGATCCTGAATTCGCCTTCTATGGCCCGATGGGATTCGATATCGGCGCCATCATCGCCAATCTGCTGATGGCCTATCTGGCCTCCTCCGGACACGAGCGCGAGCCGGGCGCGCGACGCGTATTCGAGGCCTGGGTGCTGGAAACGGTCGAGCAGGTTTGGGGCGAGTTCGCACGCAAATTTCTCGAGCTGTGGCGCGGCGAAGCAGCGGGCGATGCCTATCCGCTGTCGCTCTTTTCAGGCGAAGCAGGGGCTGCACGGCTAGAGGCCGAACGCCAAGCCTATATGGCACGTCTATTCCAGGACACGGTTGGCTTTACCGCGGCTAAGATCATTCGTCGCATCCTCGGGCTTGCCCACAACATCGATTTCGAGCTGATCGAGGACCCGAAGATGCGCGCGACTTGCGAGGCGCGCAGCCTGCGGCTGGCGCGCGCGCTGATGGTGGACACGGCATCGTTCACGACCATCGGCGCCGTCACCAACGCCGCGCGGACCGCACGCGACTGGCAGCCGGAGTTCTAAGTCGCGGTCGGGCTGTCGGGGCCGGGCAGGAGGAAGTCGCTCAATGCCCGTGTCACGGCCTCAGGCTGATCCAAGGGTGCGAGATGGCCGCAATCGGGAATGATCTCGATCTGCGCATGCCGGAGCAGGCGGCTGGCGCGTTCGGCGACCGCGATCGGGATGAGAGGATCATCGGCGCCATGGAGAATGAGCGTGGGAACATCCAGCTCTGGAAGCCGATCGACATAGCAGGTTCGCAAACCATGCCACCCGACCTCGCGTCGCTCCCATTTGCGAAACGTCGCCGCGGCGTGCGGCCGGCGCATCGACCTCATGACATGATCGAGCAGATCGGACGATGGTGGCGCGGCACGATGCGGCACGCCGCCAACAGCGCATCGTTGATGCGGCTGCGATAGGCCTGCGGCACGGTCGTCAGCAGCGCCTGGGTGTCCTCGGGCGACAGCGCCGTCGTTAGTCCCTTGGTGTCGCGATAGGTTGCATTGCGCGGATCGGTCGGGCGATCGACCGGCAAGGCGGCACGCGAATGTCGACCTGTCCCGCACGGTCGGCTGGTTCACGACGATGTTTCCGGTGCGGCTCGATGCCGGTGCGCTGGATTACGCCGACGCCAGGAGCGGCGGCGCGGCTGCCGGTGCAGTGCTTCGGCGCGTCAAGGAGCAGCTTCGTGCAGTGCCGCAAGGCGGCATCGGTTGGGGCCTGCTGTGCTATCTCAACGCGCGGACCGCAGGCGTATTGCGGGCGCTGCCGCGTGCGCAACTCAGCTTCAACTATCTCGGCCGTTTCGATGAGAGTAGCACGAGCGGCTGGCGCGCGGCCGCCGAGAGCTCCGGCCCGGCGATCGCGCCGGAGCGGAGCAGGGGGCATCTGCTCGAGGTAGTGACCGCCGTCAGAGGCGGGACGCTGGTCGCCGAATGGCGATATTGGCCGGCCGCGCATGATCATGCCTCTGTTGCCGATCTGGCGGAGCGCTTCATGGTCACCCTCCGCGGCTTGATCCGTCATTGCACGACGCGTGGCGTCGGCGGCTTCACGCCATCGGACTTCCCGATGGTCCGGCTCACTGAGGTCAGGCTCGATACGTTGCAACGGATCTATCCTGATATCGACGACATCTGGCCATTGGCGCCAATGCAGTATGTCATGCTGACCCATGCGCGCCGGTCACCCAACAGCGTCGCCTATCACGAGCAATTATGCCTGACGCTGGATGGCGAACTGGACGCTGCCGCCCTGGAGGCGGCGTGGGCCGCATTGGCCGATCGTCATGCCGCATTACGCATCGCCATGGCCGATGACGATGAGCTGCCGGTGCAGGTCGTCCGGCGTGATGCGCGGCTGCCGTGGCGCGCCATCGATTGCTCCGAGCTCGGTCCCGATGTCGCCGAGCGCCGTCTGCAGGACCTGCTTGCGGACGATCGGAGGCAAGGTTTCGATCTCGCCTCGGGTGCGTTGTTGCGGGCCAGCCTGCTGCGTCTCGTCACTGGCCGCAATATCTTCGTGTTGAGCTTTCATCACATCGTGCTGGATGGATGGTCGATCCCGCTTCTGCTGAACGAGTTGATGGAGCTGTATTCCGCCGCGCGATGGCGTCGGCCAGCGAATTTGCCTGCGCCACAGCGTTACAGCGACTATCTGGCATGGCTGGTTTCGGCGGATCTCCGGGCGAGCCGAGCCTTCTGGCAGGAGCGCCTGGGCGGCGCAGCGCTGCCGCACCGCCTCGATCTGCCACAAGGCGACGGGACCGCGACGCCGGATCAGGTTGGCGAGCATCGCGTGATGCTCCCGGAACAGCTGACCGCGCGCTTGCAGGAACTGGCCCAGACACGCCGGCTGACGCAGAACGTGCTGATTCAGGGGGCGTGGGCCTTGGCGCTCGCGCGTTGTGCTGCAGGGGGACGCGAGGTGCTGTTCGGGATGATGACGTCCGGCCGGCCTGCCGAACTGCCAGGCGTCGAGCGGATCGTGGGCCTGTGCACCAATATCCTGCCGCGCAGGGTCAGGTTTACGCCATCGATGCGCATGGCCGACTGGCTGACCGATCTGCAGGCGCGGCAGGCCGAAGAGCAGGTGCATGACCGATGCCTGCTGAGCGACATTCAACGCTGGAGCGGCGTGCCGGCCGAGAAGGCGTTGTTCGAGTCGGTCGTCGTGTTCGAGAATTATCCGATCGCGGCCTCGCCTGAGGACGAGACAGCGGATCGCGCGCGCGCGGACGTCAGGATCACAGGCTTTGAGGGCTCCGAGCAAGGCGTCGACTTCCCGCTCTGCCTGGTGGTCGCGCCGGGCGCACAAATGGGTTTTCGGCTGATCTTCGGTCGCCGACACTTCGATGCTGCGGCCATCCGCCGCCTGCTCGACGACGTCGTCTCGGTACTCGGCATGTTCGCGGCCGATCCCGGTCGACAGCTGGCAACGCTACGGGAGGACCTAGCCGATGCCAGTGCTGCCAATGCCGCAGATCGCGGCTTGAGCGAACTCGAACGGATGATCGCCCGGCCATGACGCTGCAAGCTCCAACACAACGGATCCGCCCGAATCGCCCGGCGGCTGTCCGCCGCGCGTCGCCGGTCGACGATACGCCGCGCGCCGCGCCGCAGCCAGATCCGGCGATAGATGCACCCGGCGGCCCAAAGGACCAGGCGTCCTTGTGGCGAGCGATGGCCCGGTTTATCGTGCCGCAAACAGGTAGCGCCGCGCTGCAGTTGCTGTCCGGCACGATCACCGCGATCTATTTCGGCCAGCTTCTCGGCCGATCTGCGCTTGCGGTCGCTTCGGCATTCTTTCCGATCTTCTTTCTGCTGGTGTCGTTCCTGATCGGGCTGATCGCCGGCGGCATCGTGCTGGTTGCACGCGCCCATGGCGCCGGCGACAGGCTGCAGGTCAAGAGCGTGACCGGAACCACGCTCGTGGTCTGTGGCCTCCTCAGTCTTGCCATCGCGACCATCGGCTATCAGCTGTCGCCACGGATGCTTGCTGCCATGGCAACGCCGCCGGATATCCTTGGCCCCACCATCGATTATGCCCGAGTCACGTTCCTCTCTTTGCCGATCGTGACGCTGCTGTTCGCCTACACGTTTCTGCTGCGTGGCACCGGTGATGCGCTGACGCCGCTGTTCGCGATGGCGTTCTGCATCGCCATCAGCCTGGTGCTGACGCCGGCGCTGATTTTGGGATGGGGCGGTCTGCCTCGGCTCGGCGTCACCAGCGCGCCGTGGGCCAATCTCGTCGCATGCGCGATCTCGTTGCCGGTGCTGATGATCTATCTCGGTGTCCGCGGGCATCCGCTGGCGCTCGATCGCGATCTGGTGCTGCGGCTCCGGATCGACCCTGCCATCGTGAAGCCATTCTTTGGCATCGGCATCCCCGGCGGCATCCAGACCGCCGTGACGTCGCTGTCGGAAGTGGCCGTGGTCGTTCTCGTCAATCCCTTCGGCTCCAGCGCGACGGCTGCCTATGGCGCGGTCAACCAGGTGGTCGGATATCTGCTCGCGCCGATGCAGGCGGTCGGGCTGGCTGCCACCGTTTTCGCCGCGCAAGCCATCGGTGCGGGCCGGGCCGGTCGCCTTGGTGCCGTGACGCGGATTGCCGTCGGTATGAATTTGCTGATCGGCGTGAGTGCCGTTGCCATCCTGTGCTTCTTCTCGACCACCGTCCTGTCGTGGTTCGTGGTCGATCCCGTCACGCTGTCGATCGCCCGTCACGCGCTGCTGATGACGCTGTGGGGCTATCTGTTCGTCGGGATCAGCGACGTGCTCGCGGGCGTGATGCGATCGACCGGCACCGTCGTATGGCCGACAGCGATCACGATCTCCGGCATCTGGCTGGTGCAATTGCCCACCGCCTATCTGCTCTCGCATGCGATCGGGCTGGAGGGAGTCTGGCTGGGCTATCCGGCCGGCTTCGCCGCGGCGCTGCTGGCGCAGGCGACCTATTACGGCCTGATCTGGCGGCACCGGCGCTCCGATGGAGACGCGGCGTCTGCTGTCGACGTCCGTCTGGCGAATGATCCCCCGGCGCACTAGATTGGGTCCATGCCGGACTCCCATACGCTCAGCGATTTCATCAGAGGTCACCAACGCCTGTTCGTGCTGACTGGCGCAGGTTGCAGCACCAATTCTGGCATTCCGGATTACCGCGATACGCACGGCAATTGGAAGCGACCGCAGCCGGTCACCTTTCAGGCCTTCATGGGCGACGAGTTGACCCGACAGCGCTACTGGGCGCGCAGCCTGGTCGGCTGGCGGCGGTTCGGGCAGGCGCGCCCCAACGAGACCCATCACGCGCTGGCCCAGCTCGAGGCGCAGCGACGATGCGAGCTGCTGGTGACCCAGAACGTCGACCGGCTGCATCAGGCCGCTGGCAGCAAACGGGTGATCGATTTGCATGGCCGGCTCGATCTGGTTCGCTGCATGGGCTGCGAGCGCAGGATGCCGCGGGCAGAGTTCCAGCAGGCGCTCGGGGTGATGAACGAAGACTGGCTCGCCCTCGATGCGGCCGATGCGCCTGACGGTGACGCCGATCTAGAATGTGCGGACTTCGCTTCGTTCCGCGTCCCGTCGTGCCAGACCTGCGGCGGCATGCTGAAGCCCGACGTGGTGTTCTCCGGCGAGAACGTGCCGCGCGATGTGGTTGCCACCGCGCAGCACCACCTTGCGCAGGCCGATGCGATGCTGATCGTCGGCTCGTCGCTGATGGTCTATTCCGGCTTCCGCTTCGTGCGACAGGCCGCGGATCGCGGCGTTCCGATCGCGGCGGTCAATCTCGGGCGCACCCGCGCTGATGATCTGCTGACGCTGAAGGTTGAAGAGCCCTGCGAGGCCGCGCTGCGCTTTCTGCTCAACGACGAGCAGGCGGCGCTGCTGGCCTGATGAAGCGCTTGGCAGTGGCGCCTCTGCCCCCGTGAAGGTGTTGTCCAAGCAGATCGGGGCGACTACGTTTCCGACGGAATCAGCAAGGAGCAGGCCATGGCGCGTGTGCGTTGTATTACCGAGATGGGCATGGGCGTCGACGTCCACGGCCGGGATGCCACCAAGGCCGCGAAGCGCGCCGTGTCGGATGCGATCCGTCATTCCAGCCTCGGCTTCTTCCGCTTTGTCGGCAAGACGCCGCATGACATGCTGGTCGACGTCACCATCGGCGTGCCGAACCCGGAGGCGGTCGACACCGCGGCGGTCGCCAAGGAGCTGCCCTATGGCACGGTGACCGTGACGGCGGTCAAGGGCGGGCTCGAGATTCCCGCCGAGACCGGCTCTGACGCGATCATCATCGCCAACGCCGCCGTGCTGGTCAGCCTCGACGACGGCAAGACCGCGTAGCGGTCTCATGTCGCCAAGCGCGGCACCAGCCGCATCGCATTGGCGCTGCCGATCGCCTTCAAGTCCGACGCGCTCAGTCCCAGCTGCTCCAGGTCGCGCATCTGGTCGAGCCGGAAGTAGGGATAGTCCGAGCCGTAGGTCACCTGCGAGGTCGGCACCAGCTTCAACAGCGCGGCCATCGCCGGCCCGCTGGTGGCATTGGCCGTATCGTAGTTCAGCCGGCGAAGCTCGCCGATGATGCCATCGGGCGCGAACTGATGCAGATTGGGCCGTGTGCTATAGAACGACTGGATCCGGCCGGCCATCATCGGCATGGTGCCGCCGGCATGCGAGAACAGCCATTGGATGTCGCGCCAGCGGGAAAAGCTGCCTGACAGCAGCAGGCTCGTGATGGTGCGCGTGGTGTCGTGCGGCACCTCGATGGCAGCGGGAAATGTACCGACGCTGAGTTGCGCGCAGCAGCTTGCGACCAGCGGATGGACATAGACCACGGCCTTGCGCCGGTTGAGCTCGTCGAACACCGGCCGATAGATGGCGTCGCCAAGCCATTTGTCGCCGTAATTGGTCTGCAGGCCGACGCCGTCGGCCTTGAGCGTGTCGAAGACATATTCGACCTCGCGCAGCGTCTTGTCGGTGTCGAGCATCGACAAGGTCGCGAACAGGCCGAACCGACCCGGATCGTTCCGCATCATCTCGGCGGCGAAGTCGTTGCACTCCCGTGCAAGCTCGCTCGCCTGGTCGGCACCGAGATCGAACCACACGCCGGGGGTCGACGCGATCGAGAGCATGGCGGTGCGAATGCCGGCAGCGTCCATGTCCTCGATCGCCTTCGCCTTCGACCAGGCCACCTGGCCGGGGAAATGCGGCTGCTTGTGCGCATCCTCATAATCCAGCCACAGCTTCTGATAGCGCGGCGGATAGAAATGATGATGAGTGTCGATCAGCCCGCGGCCTTGCGCCAGCGCTCGTCCGCCCTGCAGAACCGAGGCGCTGCCGAACGCCACGGCGCCGGCGACGAACTGGCGGCGCGAGAGCGAGGAGGGCGCCGCGATGCAGCAGGCGCAACCGATGCGATGGCCGGTGCGGTGTGACGGATTATCCACGGATGTCCTCCCAGACTAATGACCAGATCTTTGCAAGATGTTGGGTCGTGATGACCTGATGATGTCAAGTGAATGATACGGATTGCGGTCGCGAGAGATAGGTACAAAACTTTCGTCAATGCAGCGACGTGGCGGGCGGTGCGCGATGCGGCGATGCCACGGTGATGTTGGTGTTGACGTTGCGACCGAGCATCGCGCCATGCGCGAGCGCAAGCGCGATCTCGTCGGCGAGCAGCGGCCAGCGTACGACATCGACGATGCCGGCGTGGACCAGTCTGTCGGCGCCGATCTCGAGCGCGGCCTTGGTTGCGAGCACGATCGGGACGCGCGGCAGCAGGCTGTGCAGGGTGGCGGAGAGCTTGAGCGACGCGGTAGCCGAGCCGGAATGGCCGACCACGACGATGTCGAACCGGTGCGGGTTGGTCCGCGCGGCGGCGAGCGCGGAATCGGCGGTGCTGAAGCCGACCGGCTCATAGCCGAGCGCAGCCAGCACCTCTTCGTTGCGCAGCACATTGTCGTTGCCCTGGGCTGCGAGCATCACGGTCTCGCCGTTGCCTATCGGGCGTGCGGGCTGCCCGGCGTCGGCAGAGGCCGGCAGTGTTGCCGACACCCGCGGCAGCCAGATCTCGAACCGGCTGCCTTCGCCGGGCTTGCTTTGCACATTCAGCGCGCCGCGATGTTCGCGCACGATCTCGCGCACGGTCGCGAGACCAAGACCGTTGCCGGCCGGCCGCGTGGTGAAGAAGGGTTCGAAAATGCGGCTCAGCATCGCCTCGTCCATGCCTTGACCAGTGTCGGTGACGGAAATGCAGACATATTGGCCGCCTTCGAGCTCATCGTGGCTCAGCGTGCGTGGCTTGTCGACCTCGTGCAACTCGGTTGCAACCTCGATGCGGCCACGGTCATGCATCGCGTTGGCGGCGTTGCGGCAGAGGTTGAGCAGCACCTGCTGCAGCTTGGTGTGATCGCCGGCGACGATCGCAGCGGTGGGCGGCTGGCAGATGACGAGCTCGATCGATGAGGGTAGCGAGACATCGAGCAGCGAGGCGGCCTCGGCAACCAGCGCGCCGACGCTGAGCGGCTTGCGGCCGGTATTGCGGCGGCGGCCGAACACCAGGATCTGGTCGACCAGATCGCGGGCCCGCTCGGCGCTGCGCCTGATCGCGCCGAGATTGCGCACCAGCTTCGCGTCGGTGCCGACATGCTCCTCGATCACCTCGGAATGGCCGAGAATGCCGCCAAGAATGTTGTTGAAATTATGCGCGATGCCGCTGGTGAAGAAGCCGATCTGCTCCATCCGCTGCGCCTGCTGCAGCCGCGTTTCCAGCCGTGCGCGGTCTTCTTCCAAGGCATGGCGCGTCACAGCCTGAAGGATGGCATCGAGCGCCATGCTCAAGAGCGACAGCTCGCCTTCCTCTGCGTCGTGGCAGGGACGGCCGACCGCATCGAAGCCGAGCGCGACACGCACGCCATTGTCCTCGAGCCGCGACACGCAAGCCCAACCGCTGAGGCCGATCTCGAGCAGCGCCCGCTTGTGGTCACCGGTCGGCATGCGCTGAACGCGCGGGATCTGGACCACCACGTCCCCACCACTGCCCATCTGCGCAGCAAGCTCGGACGCGCGTTCCGGCCAGCCCGGAGGCCGCGCAATGCCCGGTCGCTGCCAAAGGTGAAGCTGCGGCGTCGGGCCGCTCATCACGAAATAACCGCGGTCGGGACCAAGGAGCGCGCATATGTCGGCCAGCGCGAGGTCGATCTCCGCACCGAGCGTCCGCTGATCGGCGGCGATGAAGCGCATCGAGATGCCGGCGATGACATGCTCGAAGCCGGCCCGGCGCTTCAGCGCGCGGGCGTACGCTCCCAAGCGCATGCCGAGATAGACCAGGAAGGCGACGAGCAGCAGCGATGTGCCGTAGAGCATCCCGCGATGCCAGCGCGCCACGGCTCTCGATGCGAGCTGATGCGACGTCAACGTCGCGCGCAGCCGATCCTGTTCCTGCCGCTGCGACAGCCGGTGCAGGGCCTTCAACGTGTCGTCGACCGATGGCAGGAGCTGGTTGAGCAGCCGTCCATGAGCGAGCAGCGCCTCGACGGAATCGGCAACAGCAGCATCACGGGCGCGCTGCTCGAGTTCGTCCAGACGTTCTTTGACATCGTGGACCGAGGAGGACGACGTATCGAGCGCGAGATGCAGGATGGCTGCTGCGGCGGCGCTGATGGTTGCGTCGAGTTCGGGCGATGGCGGATGGACGCCAAACCGCCCGAAGAACGACAGCGAGTTATGCAGCAGCGCGTTTTCCGTCTTGAATCGCTCGACCAGGTCCTCCTGCTGCTCGATTACCGTCGCGATCCGGTCGCAGGCCGCCAGCGCGTCGGTATCGGGTCCGGACAGTTCGCGCAGGTGCCGCAGCGACTCGCGCAGGTTGTTGATGTCATCGACGAGCGGGTCGTAATTGCGCAACATGCCGGCGCGGGCGGTGAAGACGTGCCGATACAGCGCGTTCTCGATCATCTCGAAGCGGTTCACCTCGGTGAAGGCCTGATCGAACGTCTCCGCCTCCCGGTTGAAGGCATGGACCGAGAACCAGGTCAGCAGGGCGACCAGGATGGCCACGATTGCCGCGGCGGGCGCTGCTCTCATGACAGGACCCTCATGGTGCGGCTCCGACGACGGGCGAGCCGCGATAATTGCCGGTCAGCGTCTTCAAGAAAGCCACGAGCAGGCCGACCTGTTGATCGGTCAGGGTCCGGTCGAGCTGCGCGGCCGCCATGCGGCTGACGGCGTCCTCGAGGGTGGCGGCGCTGCCATCATGGAAGTAGGGCGATGTGGTCGCCACGTTGCGCAGGCTCGGCACGCGCACGACCTTCGGCCCGGTGGCGACCAACTGCCGAAACACGCCCTGGCGCTGAAACAGATTGCCGCCGACGTTGACGCCCTGATGGCATGACGAGCATCCGAACGACTTGAACAGGCGATAGCCCTCCAGCTCATCGGCGCTGAGAGCCGCGGCGTCACCACCGAGCCAGCGGTCGAAACGGCTGCCCGGCGTCAACAGGGTGCGCTCGAATGTCGTCAGTGCGTCCAGGATGTCGTCGCGATCGGGACCGCGACCATAGGCGGCGAAGAACTGGCCGGCCATGTCGGGGTCGGCGGCGAGCTTGGAGGCCGCCGTCGCGACATCGCTATCCATGCTGCCTGGATTTTCGATCGAGGCCTCGGCCTGCGACGCCAGCGTCCGATGGCGGCCTTCCCAGTCCAGCCGGAAACTGAGCGCGGCGTTGAACACGCTCAGCGTGTTGAGCGGTGGATTGCGGTTAGCAGGGGCATCGTTACCTGGGCTCTTGCTCGCCGCCCGGCCGCTGGCACCGTTGGTGCTGATGTCATGGCACGATGCGCAGGCGAAAATGCCCTTGGCCGACAACCGGACATCATTGTACAGGCGTTCGCCGAGCGCGCGCTTGCGCGGATCGACCGCGGGTGGTGGCGGGATCGGTGTGATCGGCTCCTGGTCGGCGCCGCCCCTGATCTGCGGCGGCACCTCCAGGACCGGCGGCGTTTGCGCCGCCAGGATGTCTGCGACGATTGCGACCGCGAGCAATGTAGGAATGCTGAGGCAGATGAGCAGACGGACGGTGGAACGGCCCCGCCATCGCGATGGCATGATCTCATCAATCATCGCGGCCTGTTCTTGCGCCGGGCAGCCGGCGCGCCGGCGGAGCGGATCATCTCCGCCTCCTTTAGGATTCGATCACGCACCGCGATGCTGCCGGTCGCTGCGACCTGCTTCGGCAGATCATGTCCCAGCGTGTCCCGTCTGCTGTCCGACACGACGATCAGGCGCGGGCGAATGGCTGCCGGTGCAGCCATTGCCTGATCGGCAGGGCTCTCCGGGCGAGCCGCGGCCAGCTGCATCGGATGCATCGCCTCGGCGTAAGCGGCGCATCCGGCGAGAAATTCCGAGAGCAGCCAGGAGAGCCCCTCAACCACAAGCTCGGCGATGGCGCCCCGGACGTCGTTGATAAATTGTGCCAGGGTCGCCAGCGTGAACCACAACACCACGGCCGGAATGATCTTCGCCGGCTGCACTTGGCTGCTGCCAAGGTTGTTGCCAAGACGCATCGAAAGCTCTGCGCCTGAGTCGACGATATAAAATGATTTGGTGCGGGGCGATGGCTTCGCACAGGACATAAGGGACTCCCGAATAAATCTTGATCGGGCGACCTTGCGTGCCGGATGTTTCCGCAACATTCCCCGAAACCGGATTCTGGTTACGGGCGTAATTCGGCCGGCCGCCGATGCTCCTGCGAGCACGGCGGTCGGGGTTCGTCGGTGTGGTCGAGGCGATATCTGCTGCATCGGCCTGATATCAGGGGCCGGCCTCACACCTGCATGACCGGCATCGTGAAGACATACCCGACGCCGCGTTCGGTGCGGATCAGCGACGGTGTGCTCGGATCCAGCTCGAGCTTGCGGCGCAGGCGCAGCACCTGAACGTCGATGCTGCGGTCGAAGACGTCTTCATGGATGCGCGTTGCCTGCAACAGATGCTCGCGCGAGAGCGGCCGTTGCGGCGCGTTGAGAAACGCGATCAGCAGCGCGTATTCGCCTTTGCTGAGGCTGACCGGTTCGCCCGCCGAATTCGTCAGCAGACGATTGCGGCGGTCGAGCTGCCAATTGCCGAACCGGACGCGCCCCTTTTCCAGCTCGCGCTGGGCCACGGTCTGGCCGGCCTCCCGACGCCGCAGCACGGCCCGGATCCGGGCCAGCAGCTCGCGCAAGCCGAACGGCTTGGTGATGTAGTCGTCAGCACCGAGCTCCAGCCCGACTACGCGATCGATCTCGTCGCGGCGATGACCCGTGGTGATGATCACGGGGACATCGGACTTGGTGCGGATCTCGCGCAGGAGATCGAGCCCATCATCCTGGCCGAGCCTCAGGTCGAGCACGACCAGATCCGGCCGGCAGCGCACCAGCAGCCCCGCAACCTCGTCGCGTTTGGATGCCGCAACCGCACGGATGTCGTGATCTTCCAGATAGCTCGTGACGAGATGGCGCATCGTGCTGTCATCTTCGATGACGAGGCAAATGGGGACCTTCTTATCCGCGCTGCTGCCTGTGGTCGGTTGCGCAAGGGTTCCAAAGTCCTTGTTGAGCTGGCTGTCCGAGGTTGTCGTCTCCTGGCCATCGGCCCGTTCTCGCATGAAAAGTCTCCGCCGCCCCCGGCGCCCCTATATGACACGCAATTTCGCGTTGCAGCACACGTTTCAGAGAGACAGATATGATCTGTTTCACACTGACATAGCGGTCTGGCGTGATTCCACGCGGCGAAGCAGAAAAAATTCGTTCAGTATTACAACTGTAATCTAATAGCGGCATCAATTCGGCGCAAAGCACGCGCGGCGCGCGTCTCGCAATCCCGACACACTTGTAACTCCCGCTTGTAGTTCGGACCGTCCTAGTCTTGCCGGCGACAATCATCACGAAGGATTGAAGCCGATGGCTGCGCATGTGATCGGGACGCGGGGAATAGTTGGCAGCACGCATCGTGCCGCTCGGCGCCGAGAAGGAGCTGATACGCAAAGCCGCGACTTGGCACAGCGCCGCCTGCACGATGACGATGTGACGGACTGAGCCGATGACGACAATCGACGAGGCAATGCCGCGCAGCGGACACGACGCCACGTTCGGCTGGCTCGGCTTGGCGGCGACGCCGAGCTTCGCACTGATGGCACTGGTGAGCGGTCTCAGCCATGGCAGCGGAGCAGACATTCTCTGCGCGGCCGCCCACGGTCCATGGTCGATCGGAGGAATGCCGCCGATGTATCTGCTGATGAGCATCTTCCACGCGTCGCCCTGGTTGAAGCTGATTGGCAGGCTCGTGCGCCGCAGCCAAGCTACGTTCTATTGAAGCGGGGCGGGCATCTTGTCGGATGCACGCACGGATCAACCTCTCCGCGGCGAATGCATGCGCCCGGATTCTGCGAGAGTGTTGCCCTCGAAAGTGAGAGGGCGCAGGGAAGGCCGGGTATCTGCTGATACCCATGGCCCCCGTGCGTAAAAAATGCACGGGGCAGGAACCACAGGATCAGCCGGATAGTCCGGCCTTCCCTGCGCGATGGGTTACGGCTTATACGCGCTCTCCTCGGGGACCGGCTCTCTTGCCCCCGTCGCCCGCGCGCTCGTCAAAGCACGCGACCTTGGCATCAGCACCGGGATGCCAGGACCACACGATTTCGCCGTCCACACGCGCTCGCTCGTCCAGCGAGACACTTGTGGCCACCGCGTCCCGCGCTCAACGTCCGTGACGACGCGTACGCCCCTCAAATCGAACCGGGACGCGCCTACCAAATCATAATTTCTGTAAAAACGAAAGAGGAATATTTTTGACGAACAGCGACGAAGCGGTGATGTCCTTGAGTGCGCTCGCAAACTTTGTTTTTCCGCGCAGGAGGTTTTAGCTGCCTGTCCGGCAACTGGAAGCGGGGCGATGGCGCAAATCCCGCGAACTGATTTGCCCGACAAGCCAGTTCCGAAGGTGGTGTCGCTCCTGCCTGGCGTTGCTGCATGCGATACTCGCAATGTGCCTGTTTCGGACGTCACGCGGCTGGATCCCAGATCGCGCGCGCTTTGCTCGCTTGCCCGGGACGACGGGTGAGGATCAGGACGCACGTGCTTCCGCAAAATCCAGAGCGCCCGATCAACGTTCCGGAAACCGGGCGTGCTGCGGCAGATCGTCTGATATCTCGTACCATGGCGCTTTCGAGCCGACGAAGATGTGCATCGTGGGCCGGATGCTCGGCGCATCGGTCAAGGTGCCGAGCGTGACATGGGCATAAGCGCCGTCGCGGACGACGGAGAAGAGCAGGGAGCCGCAACGGCCGCAATGAACGTCATGCGCAGCGGTGACGTCACCGTAGATCAGGGTCGTGTCGGCGCCGTCTGATATTGCGAGCTGCTCGCGCCTGATGCCGGCGAAGGGCTTGAACGCCGAGCCGGTCGCGCGCCGGCAGTCGGTGCAATGACAGTTCATGGCGTATTCGAAGGCGTCCGCGACCTGATAGCTGACCGCGCCGCATAGGCAGCGGCCGGTCAGCTTGCGCACGTCGCTCGAGGCTGACATGTCGATCCTCGTGTGATCCCGAGGGGGTCCAAGAGCAGGTTGCAACAACGTCCGTCAAGAGCGGCAGCAGGCCACCCCGGCGGCGCGACGTTTGGTGCTCAGAACGATGGGCTGTGTCGGCGCGGCCGTCGCTCAGTCATCGTGAGCGGTTCATGAGTCGTTCCTGTCAAGATTGACGAAAAGTTCCGGCGATGCATGTTTGATTCATGTTCAAGGGCTGTCGATGGGCGCGGATGAGCGACGGGCATTTTTGCCTGGTGCGGGACCTTGGCCTGGTGAAGGGCGGCAAGGGCCTGCGCCATCATGAGATCGTGGTCGATCTCAGCCTGCGCGGCGTGAAGGTGCTGGCAAAGCAGGGCCTCACCGCGCTGGCCGCCAAGTCCGCGGCAAAGCTTGAGCCGCGCTTTGGCCTGTCGAAATGGGCCGCGCTGCTGCGGCTCGGCGTGCGCGAGCCGCAATGAGCAAGCCCTACCGGCAAGGTCAGGGCTTCGCCTTAGATGGTCGCTTGCGCAGTGCGGGCGAGTTCGGCTTGGCGAGCCGTCGCTTCGGTCCGTAGGGGCTCTCCGGATTGATGTCGATATCGACATCGTCGATGCAATGTTGCGCCTCGCCGTGCTGCCGGCCTGCGTGCCACGGGCCGCTGCTCAGCTCGACGTGGCTCATCTTGGCGATATCCAGGCACTTCCATTGTCCGCCTGCAGGCAAGCCTCCGCTGCTTCCGCCGTCGAATTGATACGCCAGCACGCGCTCCTGCCCATTCTTGTGGCCGAGAATGATCGGACACACGGCGCGGGCAAATCCCTCATAGATGCACAGAAACCGCTTGCGCCGTCGCATCGCCTGAACGATCAGCTGATACGTCGAACTGGCCATCGCATGTCCTGCGGGATCGATCGAACAAGCCGCAGACGCGGGCGTTGTTCCGGGCAGGGCGCTCTTGCCACGCCGTGCGGCGGCTCTAGATTGTCTCCAGCAACGAGCGAGAGACCCGACATGCCCGATCTCACCGGCTTTCCCATCACCAGGCGCTGGCCCGCCGCGCATCCCGACCGGTTGCAGCTCTACTCGCTGCCGACGCCGAACGGCGTCAAGGTGTCGATCATGCTGGAGGAGATCGGCCTGCCATATGAGCCGCATACGATCGACTTCGGCAAGGACGACCAGAAGACGCCGGAATTCCTGTCGCTCAATCCGAACGGCAAGATCCCGGCGATCATCGATCCCGATGGTCCGGGCGGCCGCCCGCTCGGCCTGTTCGAGTCCGGCGCGATCCTGCATTACCTCGCTGACAAGACCAGCAAGCTGTTGCCGCAGGATCCGGCGCGGCGCTGGCACACGCTGCAATGGGTGCATTTCCAGATGGGCGGCATCGGCCCGATGTTCGGCCAGCTCGGCTTCTTCCACAAATTCGCCGGCAAGGATTTTCCCGACAAGCGGCCGCTGGAGCGTTATGTCGCGGAGGCCAAGCGTCTGCTCAGTGTGGTCGAAGGCCGCCTCGACGGGCGGCAATGGATCATGGATGACGACTACACCATCGCCGACATCGCGATGCTCGGCTGGATGCGCAACCTGATCGGCTTCTACGGCGCGCGCGACCTGGTCGCATTCGACGGGCTCAAGCATGTGCCGGCCTGGCTCGAGCGCGGGCTGGCGCGGCCGGCGGTGCAGCGGGGCTTGGAGATTCCAAAGCGGCCGTGATCGTCACTGAAGCCGATTTCGAGCGCTGCCTCGACCGGGTGCGGATGGCGCCGGCGGCACCGGGCGACGGCGTGTTCGGGCCTGACAGCGTGATGTGGCAGGTGCACGGCGAGGCGGCGGTCTTCCTCGGCGCCGGGCGCGCGCTGCTGCTACAGCTCGCGCATCCCTGGGTCGCAGCCAGCATTGCCGATCAGTCCAAAGTGTTCGCCGATCCGATTGGGCGTTTCCACCGCACCTTCAACATCGTCTTCACCATGGTGTTCGGCACGCGCGAGCAGGCGATCGCGGTGGCGCGGCGGCTCTATCGCCGCCACCAGGCGGTGGAAGGTGTTTTGCCCGATGCGATCGGTCCATTCGCGGCCGGCTCGCGCTATCTGGCCAACGAGGTCGAAGCGCTGCGCTGGGTCCATGCGACGTTGGTGGACACGGCGATGCGGTCGCATGACATGCTGCTGCCGGCGCTCTCGGAAGCGCAGCGTGAGCGCCATTGGAGCGAGGCCCGGCTGTTCGCGGGCCTGTTCGGGATTCCCTCCGAGGCCTTGCCGCCGGACCGGGCCTCGTTCGATGCCTATGTGACCGGGATGCTCGCATCCGACGTGCTCACGGTGAGCCCTGCGGGCCGCGACATCGCGCAGCAGATCTTCTCCGGAGCTGCCACGCGGATCGTCGTACCGAAATGGTATCGCGCGGTGACGGCGCAGATGCTGACGGAACGGCTGCGCATCGCATTCGGCTTGCCGTTCGATGCTGCGGAGCGCCGTCGGGCAGAACGTGCGCTCGCCTGGTTGCGGCGGAGTTATTCCGTGCTGCCGCATCGGCTGCGCACAGTCGGTCCCTATCAGGAAGCCTGCGCGCGCATCCAGAGCGGGCAGGGCCCCGACATCGTCACGCGTCTGCTCAACCGGGCCTGGATCGGCCAGCCGCAGATGGGCGACCGCAAGCGGTCGGGCTGAAGCCGTTTCAACCGCCATCAAAGCCCGCAACCTGTGAGCGATATCATAATTCCCGATCAAGGCGAGCGCTAAAGGATGTGGTCGACGAGGGGCCACTAAGGCTCGTGCGGGAGGGCATCATGAACGCGCTGACGCTGTACATCATCAGGCACGCCGAGAAGCCGGACAAGACACTGCCGGATCTGGGACCCGGACTGACCCATAAGGGAACGGAGGATCCCGAATCGCTGGTGATCGCAGGCTGGCAACGCGCCGGCGCCTGGACCGCGCTGTTCGGAGCGGGCATCGGTGGTTCAAATTATGCCGAGCCGCAGACGGTCTATGCTGCGAACCCTGACGGTCCGAACAGCGCGGATCCCAGCAGCACAAAGGACAAGGTGAGCCGCCGTCCTTACGAAACGGTGCTCTCGCTCGCTGAGCGCCTCGGCATCGGCAAGCCCAACATCTCGTTCGGCAAGGGCCAGGAACAGGGCCTCGTCAACGCGCTGCTCGAACTATCGGGCGTCGCGCTGGTGGCCTGGGAGCACAAGGCGATCATCAGCGATATCCTTCCCAAGCTGCCGGTCAGCAACCAGAGCGACCTGCCGACGCATTGGTCGGGCAAGCGCTTCGATGTCGTGCTGCGCTTCGCGTGCGCAGCCGGCGCTTCGCAGTTCGTATTCACGGAACTCTATCCGTGCCTGATGCCCGGAGATTCGGACAGGCCGCTGAAGGACAATCCGAAAGATCCTGGCCATAGCTGAAGCGCATCGACGAGACCTTGCTTCACAATCAAGATGTCCCAAGGTCCGCCTCGGCGCCTCCGCCGCGCCAGGATTGTGCTAGATAGCATCCGGTGTGTGCGCCGCGGCGCACGTCGGGTCGTCGTGCATGTTATCCCATCGATTGAAGCTTCAAGACATCAGGCATTTCTTCAGCGCTGCCGCGTTGGAAAAGGCAAAAGCCCTGCACCGGAACGGCCATGTGCTGGACTTGGATGTTGAAGAAGATGGCCTGCATCTCAGCGCATCGGTGCAGGGATCGGAAGACTGGCCCTACGACGTCGAGATTGCGCTCAAGCCGCGCACCGACGGCGGCGTCAACGTCAACGGGACATGCTCCTGTCCGATGGGCCACAACTGCAAGCATGTGGCCGCAGCCCTGCTCGAGGTGACGACAGAGAAGCCGGCCGAGTTAGATCTTGGATCGCGTCGGCCGGCGGCACAGCCATCGTTGATCCCACCCGCACCGGTGCTGTCAGCCGAGATCGACGGATGGTTGGATGCGGTCGGCAAGGTCGGCCGCGGCGACACCTATCCGGACGAAGTCCGGCAGAGGCTGCTTTATCGTCTGGACGTCCACGAAGACGGGAAGCAGGCGCCCTATGCGATTGCGTCGATGCTGTCGGTGCGGCTGCTCAAGGACGGCAGTTTTGCCGAGCAGGTTCACCAGGTCACCAACGTCCATGTCAACGCGCAGCAGGCGCCCGCCTTCTACCGCGACATCGACATCGAGATCTGCCGCGAACTGGTCCGCTACGGCAATGTCGTTCTGGGCAGGGGGGCGGCTTTCATGGTGGGCTCGGCGGAGCTCATGAAGCGCATCGTCCAGACCGGCCGCGCCTATTGGCGCGACCACAGCAAGCCGCCGCTGCGCTGGGGCGAGGAACGGGCCGGTCGTATCGCGTGGGAACAAGCTGGTCCACGCGGCGTGAGCGCGCGCCTGACGGTCGAAGGTGCCGTGGCATTGAAGGCCGAGCCTCCGCTTTATGTGGATGGGACCGCGGGCGTGATCGGCGCAGTCGATACGGGCTTGGCCCCCCGCACCGCGTTTCACCTGCTCAGCGCACCGGTCGTGCCGCCGGCGCTGATCGGCGAGGTCGCCCGCCGCCTCCGGCAGCGATTGCCGTCGCTCGATGCGGCATTGCTGCCGGCAACGCCGGCTGAAACGGTGCGGATCGACACCAAGCCGGTTCCGGTCCTGCGGCTGTTGCGCGGACCTTCTTCCGGTTACCGCTATTCCGACGATGATCCGCTCGGCCTTGCCCGCCTGAGCTTTCGCTACGGACCGGTCGAAATCCAGGCGTCCGAGAAACTGATGCAAGTCGAGGCCTTCCACGACGCGCGCATCCATGTCGTGAGCCGCAACCGCGCCGAGGAGAGGAAGGCATCCAAGCGCCTTGCCGATCTCGGCTTCGTCGCGGTGCGCCGCTTCTCCTACTACATCGATGCGGAATATGCCCATGATCTGGGCTTCGAGGACGAAGGCCGCTGGCCGCAGTTCATCCATCTGGACCTCGCCCCGCTGCGCGAGCAGGGGCTCGAGCTCCGCATCGATGATGACTTTCCATACCGGTTGGTCAGCTCGTCGGGGCTCGTCGACACCGAGATCGAAGGCTCGGGAATCGATTGGTTCGAGCTTGGCTTCAAGATCGACGTCGACGGCAAGCCGTACGATCTGGCCAAGCTGCTGACGCAGCTCCTGAGCCGGGACGACGTTCTTCAGGAGATGACTGAGGCGGTCGCCAAAGCCAAACACATCTATCTGCCACTGCCCGGTGGTCGGCATCTGGCGCTTGCGGCCGATCGTTTCCTGCCGGTGCTGCTGGCCTTGCAGGCGCTGCGGCTCAATGGCGGTACGCAGGATAAGTACGGCAGGATCAAGCTCTCGCGCGCCGATATGGTGCCGTTGCTCTCCCATGACACTGCGGCGTTCGCGTTCGGCGGCCTTGACGAGCTACGCCGGCTGGCCGATTTGGTGCGCGAGCGCTGCCACGTGCAGCCGGTGCTGCCGGCAGGGTTCGCCGCCACGCTGAGGCCCTATCAGCAGCATGGCGTCGCGTGGCTCGACATGCTGCGTGAGGCGCGGCTCGGCGGCGTGCTGGCAGACGACATGGGGCTCGGCAAGACCGTTCAGATGCTGGCCCTCCTGGCGCTGGAAAAGGCCCGCGGCGCGCTGAAGGCGCCGGTGCTGATCGTGGCGCCGACCAGCCTGATGACGAACTGGTCGAACGAGGCGCGGAAATTCGTGCCCGAGTTAAAGGTGCTGGTGTTCCACGGCACCAGCCGCAAGCAAATGACGGGGCAGATCGCCGAGCACGACGTCGTGCTCACCACCTATCCGCTGATCGCGCGCGACCATGAGCTGATGCTGGCCCGGGACTGGCATATGGCGATCCTCGACGAGGCGCAGACGATCAAGAACCCCAACGCCGCCACCACGCGCTGGCTGAGCGCGATCAAAGCCAGCCATCGCTTCTGCCTGACCGGAACGCCGATGGAAAATCATCTCGGCGAGCTCTGGTCGATCATGAGCTTCGTCAATCCCGGATATCTCGGCGACAAGGCTGCATTTTCGCGCAATTGGCGCACGCCGATCGAGAAGATGGGCGATCGAGCACGTGCCGCCGCACTGACCCGGCGTGTCAAGCCGTTTCTGCTACGCCGGACCAAGGAGGAGGTGGCCGCCGAGCTGCCGGCCAAGACCGAGATCGTCGAGACCGTGTCGATCGATGGCAAACAACGCGATCTCTACGATTCCATCCGGGTGTCGATGGCGGAGAAGGTCCGCAAGGCGCTCGAGCAACGCGGCCTGGGCCGCAGCCACATCATCGTGCTCGAGGCGTTGCTGCGGCTGCGCCAGGTCTGCTGCGATCCACAGCTTTTGAAGCTCGATGACGGCATCGAGCGTGGCTCGGCGAAGCTCGATCGCCTGATGGAGATGGTCGACGAACTGCTCAGCGAGGGGCGCAAGATCATCATCTTCTCGCAGTTCACGTCGATGCTCGCGCTTGTCGAAGCGCGCTTCAAGGCCGCGAAGATCGGCTACGAACTGCTGACAGGTGAGACGCGCGACCGCAAGAGCGCAATCGAGGCGTTCCAGAACGGCAAGAGCGCCGTATTCCTGATCAGCCTCAAGGCCGGCGGTGTCGGCCTGAACCTGACTGCGGCCGACACAGTGATCATTTACGATCCCTGGTGGAATCCGGCCGTGGAGGCGCAGGCGGTCGACCGCGCCCACCGCATCGGCCAGGACAAGAAGGTGTTCGTCTATCGGCTGGTGACGGCCGGGACCATCGAGGAGAAGATCGGCGAGCTGAAGGCGCGCAAACAGGCGCTGGCTGATTCGCTGTTCGACCGTGAGGGCAACATCGGAAAGGCGCTCACCGAGGAGGATGTCGCGGCTCTGCTGTCATGATCGCCGCCATGATCGCTATCGGTCACGCCAGCTCGCTCGATTCGCGCGAGCGCGTCTCCTCAACCCAGGCATGGGCTGCGAACCATTCATGATGAAACCGGCAATGCGGACAATAGGCACGCGAGAAGAACACCGGCATGCGCTGGAAGCGCGCGGCTTCCATCTCCATCCCCGTCTCGATGCTCTGTCCGGTCTGCGGACAACGAACCATGATCATGCCCATCGCGGCCTCCTGGTGCGAGTGCCTGATACGCTGATGATGCGAAGAAATTGTAATGCTCTGCGGACAGTTTCGTGGCAAAGCTCGGCAACTGAAACATGCCGCATTACGGCTGTCAAAAGCAGGTGAATCCGCGTGTTGGACGCGAGGCATGGTGTCGCAGCGCCGCGGGATTTCCACAGCAAGACACAGAAGTTTGAGGACGCGTTCCATGAGCATCACGATCTACGGAATCAAGAACTGCGACACCATGAAGAAGGCGCGCAGTTGGCTCGACGATCACGGCGTCGCCTACGATTTTCATGACTACAAGACGGCGGGAATCGAGAAGGCCAGGCTCAAACAATGGAGCGACGAACTCGGCTGGGAGACCTTGCTCAATCGCGCCGGCACGACGTTCAAGAAGCTGCCCGATGCCGACAAGGAAGGCCTCACCGAGAGCAAGGCGATCGCGCTGATGCTGGCGCAGCCATCGATGATCAAGCGTCCGGTGCTCGATCTCGGCAGCAGGCGCGTGGTCGGCTTCAAGCCGGATATCTACGCCACGGAGGTCAAGCGGTAACCGAGAATACGGCGAGCGCGCCTCACTCGAACTCGATCACATCGTCGGCGATGGCGCGGCCGGGCATGCGATGAACAAGCTCGCGGTCGATCACGGTCCGCAGCTTGGGTGTCGGCGGGTTGCCGCCGCCATGCATCAGGTTTCTGAGCTCGAAATTGCCGTCCTCGGAGATCGTCTTCAGCGAGCCGACGATGTCGGTCACGGCCTTGCCGTTCGAGAACGGCAGCAACAACCGTTCAAACGCAACAATGCGGCCATAGGCGTCGTCGATATGCGCGATCGTGAACACCGGCAGCGCCCGGCGCACGCATTCCTGATAAACCGGCATCACCACGGGCACGAGGAGGGGACCGAGAAAATCCTCGAGCAGCTGCCCCTTGCCGCTGCGGCCGTAAGCCGCGGCCATGCGGGTGTTTTCGCTGAGGATGGTCAGCCGCGGCGGAGCCAGGCTCGTATCGACCGTGTAGTAGACGAGATCGAGCTTCTCGTCTTCGAGCCGCTCCGGCGCATAGTCTGCAAGGCGCGGCAGACGCTGCTCGCGGACATGGAGCCTGATCCAGGTGTTTAGGAGATCCCGCTGCTTGATCGACTTCACGACCGACGGCGTGGCGCTCTCGAAGTCCATCGGCGGCGCTCCGGTTGCGATGAGTCCATCAAGCTAGTTGAGGCGGGGCAATTTTCTATGAACGCGCGAGTTTGCAATTGACTTCAACGAGAGATGAATGTCCGGCGGCCGGGCGGTTATGCCCAGCTTTCCACCTTGCCTAACTCCCTCGATTGACGGCATATTCCGCGCCGGAGGCGGCGGCCCGGAAAAGACCTCGGGACAAACCAGGCATTCTGGAGAATACCGCTAAACACAAGAACGAGCCTGGTGCGGACCGGTATAGACCGGCGCGTGCGGGGCGGGGGGATACCTGTTGGCTGATGAGTTCATTCTCGAAACCCACGGATTGACCAAAGAATTCGCGGGGTTTTTTGCCGTACGCGACGTTTCGCTCAAGGTCCGCCGTGGCAGTATTCACGCGCTGATCGGTCCGAACGGGGCCGGCAAGACGACGTGCTTCAATCTTCTGACCAAGTTCCTGCGGCCGTCCGCGGGAAAGATTACCTACAAGGGGCAGGATATTACCGCCACGGCGCCGGCCGATGTCGCGCGCCTCGGTCTGGTCCGCTCGTTCCAGATTTCCGCCGTGTTTCCGCATTTGACGGCGTTGGAGAATGTCCGGGTCGCGCTGCAGCGCCAGCACGGCCAGTCGTTCGATTTCTGGCGCTCCAAATCAGTGCTGAACCGCTTCAATGGCCGCGCGCTCGAACTACTGAACGACGTCGGCTTAAGCGAGTTCGCCAACACGCCGGCGGTTGAGATGCCCTATGGCCGCAAGCGCGCGTTGGAGATCGCCACCACGCTGGCGCTTGATCCGGAGATGATGCTGCTGGACGAGCCAATGGCCGGCATGGGCCATGAGGACATCGACAAGATCGCCGCGCTGATCAAGCGCATCTCCGCCAAATATACCATCCTGATGGTCGAGCATAATCTCAGCGTCGTCGCGAACCTGTCCGACTGCATCACCGTCCTGACCCGCGGCCAGGTGCTCGCAGAGGGACACTACAGCGAGCTGTCGAAGGACGAGCGCGTCAAGGAAGCTTATCTGGGAGCCGGTCATGCCTGAGGTGACAATGGCAACGCGAGCCCCGGCGGGCGCGTCGGACGCCGGTACCGTCCTCGGTGTGAAGAACCTCGAAGCCTGGTACGGCGAATCCCACATCCTTCACGGCATGAACTTCACCGTGAATGCGGGTGAGGTGGTGACGCTGCTCGGACGCAACGGCGCCGGCAAGACCACGACCTTAAAGTCGATCATGGGCATGCTGGCCAAGCGCGCCGGTTCCGTGCGCTTCAACAACCGCGAGCTGATCCGGCTGACCTCGGACAGGATCGCACGGCTCGGCGTTGCGTTGTGTCCTGAGGAGCGCGGCATCTTCTCGAGCCTCGACGTGCGTGAGAATCTGTTGCTGCCGCCGGTGGTCCGCGACGGCGGGTTGTCGCTGGAGCAGATCTTCGAGCTGTTCCCGAACCTGAAGGAACGGCTGAGCAGCCAAGGCACCAAGCTCTCGGGCGGCGAGCAGCAGATGCTGGCGATCGCGCGCATCCTGCGGACCGGCGCCAGCTTCCTGATGCTGGACGAGCCGACCGAAGGTCTCGCGCCTGTGATCATCCAGCAGATCGGCCATACCATCGCGCGGCTGAAGAAGGAGGGGTTCACCATCCTTCTGGTCGAGCAGAACTTCCGCTTCGCCTCGACGGTCGCCGACCGCTATTACGTCGTCGAACACGGCAAGGTCATCGACGGCTTTTCCAACGCCGAATTGCCGGCGAACATGGACAAGCTGCACGGTTATCTTGGCGTCTGACCGCGTCGCGTAATACGCAGCCATAGCTTAAGCCTCCCTCGGCCTCTTGCCGGCGGAGGCAGGGACGGAAACACCAAGAGACATCACAGATGCAAGCCCTCTACGCACAGCTACTGGTCGGACTGATCAACGGCTCGTTCTACGCGCTGCTCAGCCTCGGGCTTGCCGTCATCTTCGGCATGCTCAACATCATCAACTTCGCCCATGGCGCGCTCTATATGATCGGCGCGTTCTGCGCCTATTTCCTTCTGAACATTGCTGGCCTCGGCTATTGGTGGGCGCTGCTGCTGGCTCCGATCATCGTCGGCATCTTCGGCATGGTCCTCGAGCGCACCATGCTGCAATGGATTGCGGGGCTCGATCATCTCTACGGCCTGCTTCTGACTTTCGGACTGGCGCTGATCCTCCAGGGCGTCTTCCAGAACTTTTTCGGCTCGTCCGGCCTGCCTTATGCGATCCCGGACCAGCTTCGCGGCGGCATGAACCTCGGCTTCATGTTCCTGCCCATTTATCGCGGCTGGGTCGTGGTGTTCTCGCTGGTGGTCTGCATCGCCACATGGTTCCTGATCGAGCGCACCCGGCTTGGCGCCTACCTGCGCGCGGCGACTGAGAATCCCACTCTGGTCCGCGCCTTCGGCATCAACGTGCCGCGCATGATCACGCTGACCTACGGGCTCGGCGTCGGCCTCGCCGCACTCGCAGGCGTGCTGTCGGCGCCGATCAACCAGGTGCGACCGCTGATGGGGGAGAACATCATCATCGTGGTGTTCGCGGTGGTGGTGATTGGCGGCATGGGCTCGATCATGGGCTCGATCATCACCGGCTTTGCGCTCGGCGTGATCGAGGGACTGACTAAATATTTCTATCCCGAGGCATCCAACACCGTGGTCTTCGTTCTGATGGTCCTGGTGCTGCTGGTGAAGCCGACGGGTCTGACTGGACGGGCGGCCTGACATGACCACGATTACCGAAAACACCGTTCCGGCTTCCCCGCGCGCGATCCGCGACGAGATGATCGTGTTCGTGATCATGGCAGCGCTACTGGCGATCGTGCCATTCACCGGCCTGTATCCGTTCTTCGTGATGCAGGCGCTGTGCTTCGCGCTGCTTGCCTGCGCCTTCAACCTTTTGATCGGCTATGGCGGCCTGCTATCGTTCGGCCATGCGATGTTCCTTGGCACCGCCGGCTATTGCACTGCGCACGCACTGAAGGTCTGGGGTCTGCCACCGATGCTCGGCATTCTGGTGGGTGTCGCCGGATCGTTCGTCCTTTCGGTCGTCACCGGTTACATCTCAATTCGCCGCCAGGGCATCTATTTTGCGATGATCACGCTGGCGCTGTCGCAGCTCCTTTACTTCATTTACCTGCAGGCGCCGTTCACCCATGGCGAGGACGGCATCCAGGGCATTCCCCAGGGCTGGATGTTCGGCGTCCTCGACCTGTCCAAGCCCACCGTGCTCTATTACGTCGTGCTGGTGGGATTCCTCGCCGGCTTCCTGCTGATCTTCCGCACCATCAACTCGCCGTTTGGCGAGGTGCTGAAGTCGATCCGCGAGAACGAGCAGCGTGCGATCTCGCTCGGCTACAAGACCGACCAGTATAAGCTGCTCGCCTTCATCCTGTCGGGGACGCTTGCCGGCTTGGCCGGTTCGCTGAAGGTGTTCGTCGCCCAGAATGCATCGCTCACCGATGTCGAAGTTGCGATGTCGGGGCTGATCGTGCTGATGACCCTGGTCGGCGGCCTCGGTACGGTGTTCGGACCGGTGGTCGGCGCCTTCATCATCGTCGCCATGCAGCAATATCTCGCCGGTTTTGGCCAATGGGTTCAGGTCATCCAGGGCACCATCTTCGTGGCCTGCGTGCTGCTGTTCCGCCGCGGCATCGTCGGCGAAATCGCCCATTTCTTCAAACGGTCTCTCTAACGTATTGAAGTTAAGAGGACTCTTGGCGGACTTTAAAGCGGTGAATGATGCGTTCTCCGCTTCAGTCTGGAGCATATCCGGGATATGACAGTTTCATGACGGGGACGGCGCAACGCCGTCCTCATTGCCGTGGATCTGTCCGTATGCTGCAATGGTTCCGCGCCATCCTTCCCAAGGAGGAGCGCTTTTTCGATCTGTTTGCCCGCCACAACAAGGTGGTCAATCAGGGCGCGCTTGCCCTGCAGGATATGCTGAGGGGTGGTGGCGACACGCTGGCGCACTGTCAGCGCGTCAGCCAGTTCGAGAACGAGGCCGACAACATCACCCGCGAGGTGCTGACCGCGGTCCGCCGCACCTTCATCACGCCGTTCGACCGCGGCGACATCAAGAACCTGATCACGGCGATGGATGACGCCATCGATCAGATGCAGCAGACGGCCAAGGCCGTGGTGCTGTTCGAGGTGCGCGAGTTCGAGCCGACCATGCGCGAGATGGGCACGTTGCTGGTCGAGTGCTCGAACCTGGTCGGGCGGGCGCTGCCGCTGCTGCAGGCGATCGGCGATAACGTGCCGATGATCACGGCCATGACCGAGGAGATGACCAAGCTGGAAGGCCGGGTCGACGACCTCCACGACATCGGGCTGAAGGAGCTGTTCCTCAAGCACCGCAACGCCAACACCATGGACTTCATCGTCGGTGCGGAGATCTACGACCATCTGGAGAAGGTCGCCGACCGCTTCGACGACGTCGCCAACGAGATCAACTCGATCATGATCGAGCAGGTATAGGCCGCGCCGTGGATGCTCATCTCGGCTTGCCGGCGCTGATCGGACTTATTGCGGTCGCGCTCGCCTTCGACTTCCTGAACGGGCTGCATGACGCCGCGAATTCGATCGCGACCATCGTCTCGACCCGGGTGCTGCGGCCGCAATATGCGGTGTTCTGGGCAGCGTTCTTCAATTTCGTCGCGTTCGGCGTATTCGGCCTGCATGTGGCGCGGACCGTCGGCACCGGCA
>NZ_JBARGP010000081.1:0-1836 GCF_049798375.1 Bradyrhizobium sp. | reverse complement strand
CGGCTGCCGAACCGGGTCTTGGCCAGCACCAGCTGCAACAGCGCGGTGAGCGCGCCGCAGATCACGATGATCATCAGCCGGTAGCGGCCGATGCCGACGCCAAAGACGTCGAACTGGCCCTGCAGCGCGTCGGGCAGATTGATGAAGATGCGCGACGATCCCATGATGTAGTCGACCGCCGCCACCGACATGAAGGCAAGCCCGATCGAGAACAGCACCTGGTCGAGATGGCTGCGGGCATAAAGATGCCGGTACAGTGTGCGCTCCAGCACGATGCCGATCACAGCACTGGCGACGAACGCCAGTGGCAGCGCGGCGAAGAACGGCCAGCCTTGTTGGTTGACCATGATGGCGCAGACATAGCCGCCGGCCATGGCGAAGGCACCATGCGCCAGGTTGACGAAGTTCATCAGCCCGAGCGTCACGGCAAGCCCGCAGGCCAGCACGAACAGCAGCATGCCGTAGGCAACGCCATCGAACAGGTTGGTGAGGATGGAGGTCATCAAAATCGATTCGAGCTCGTGGCAACCACTGAAGCGGCCTCTTCGTGTTCGTCATTGCGAGCGAAGCGAAGCAATCCAGAGTCTTGTACGCAGCCCTGGATTGCTTCGTCGCCTTGCTCCTCGCAATGACGGGATCGAGACGGCAGATTTGCTAACCGCCATCCGTCGAAGACGCGCAAACGGCGTCACTTCTTGGTCTTGCCCGGATCCTTGACGGCGTTGAAGGTCTCGAACTCGACGTTGTAGAGTTCGCCGTTCTTCTTCTCGACCTTGCGGATGTAGACGTTCTGGACAATGTCGCGGGTCTCGGGATCGATCGAGATCGGACCGCGCGGGCTTTCCCAGGAGGCGCCCTTCATCGCCGCCAGCAGCTGATCGCCGTCGGTCTTGCCGCCGTCCTTCTGCAGCGCCTGGTAGATCAGGTGGATGCCATCATAGCCGCCGACCGCCATGAAGCCCGGGCGGGTGTTGTAGGCCTTCTCGTAGGCCGCGACGAACGCCTTGTTGACCTCGGAGGGATGGTCGGCGGAATAGATATGCGCGGTCACCGCGCCGACCACCGCGTCGCCCATGTCCTTGAGCAGATCATCGTCGGTGACGTCGCCCGGCCCGATCACCTTGATGCCGCTCTTGTCCAGCCCGCGCTCGGCATATTGCTTCATGAAGTTGCCGCCCTGCCCCGCCGGCACGAACACGAACATCGCGTCCGGCTTGGCGTCCTTCATGCGCTGCAGGAACGGCGCGAAGTCGGGGTTGGCCAGCGGCACCTTGACCTCCTCGACGATCTCACCGCCGCCGGCGGTGAAATGCTCCTTGAAGTACTTGAGCGCGTCGTTGCCCGGCGCATAGTCGGAGGTCAGGGTGGCGACCTTCTTGATGCCGTTCTTCACCGCCCAGTCGCCGATGATGGTCGAGGACTGCGCCAGCGTGAAGCTGGTGCGCACGATGTAGGGCGACTTCTCGGTGATGACCGAGGTGCCGGCGGCCATCACGACCTCCGGAATCTTGGCCTGCGTCGCCAGCGGCGCCGCGGCGAAGGCCGCCGGCGTCACGCCGAAGCCCGCGATCACATTGACCTTGTCGTTGACAATCAGCTCCTGCGCCAGCCGCTTGGTATTGTCGGGCTGCGCCGCATCATCCTTCAGGATGACCTCGATCTTCTTGCCGGC
The DNA here is from genome assembly GCF_049798375.1 of Bradyrhizobium sp. GTDB lineage: Bacteria > Pseudomonadota > Alphaproteobacteria > Rhizobiales > Xanthobacteraceae > Bradyrhizobium. The sequence goes on along the minus strand of NZ_JBARGP010000081.1, from coordinate 164 downwards.
GACCGTGTCGCCATGTTGCTGCATGTACAGCTTGACCGCATTGTCGATCTGCTTGCCGGTCGACGCCTGGCCGCCGGTCATCGGCACGATCAGTCCGATCTTGAACGTATCCTCCGCGCGCGCCGCGCCCAATGCCAACGCGCTCGCGATCACCGCCGCGCTGA
>NZ_JBARGP010000080.1:0-9962 GCF_049798375.1 Bradyrhizobium sp. | reverse complement strand
CTTGACGCCTTGCTGATCCCGGTGAAAAGAAAACGAACCGGTGTTGCGACGACCGCCTGAGCCCAAGGGCGATCTCGGCTGAGCCTGTGGTTCTGCCGCGTGCTTTTTGTTGCACGCGGACCAGGGTGCGGTCGGCACCCGGCCTTCCCTGCGCCCTCTACGCTTTAGAGGGTCAGATGTGCTCATAGCTCGGACGCCTATGTGTCGCGAGGACGTCACGCCATATCTCATCGTCATACTCCGCGTATGCGGAACATCCAGTACGCCGCGGCCTTTCGGTCAATCACGGCTGCCTGGGGAATACTGGATCGCCCGCTTTCGCGGACGGCGAAGTAAGCAATAGCTATTTGAGCGCGTGAATAGGAATTGACGATGGCATCGACAGGGGGCGCCCGTCTACCTCATGCTCAGTGCCGCGACTGCGAGCAGCGACATCATGATGATTGACGTCACCAGTTGCACCGAGACCCGCGGCTGCGCGCGCCATTGAGCGACCTTGTCGGCCAACGGCAGCAGAGGATCGAAGAATAGCGGTTCGTATCCATACTTGAAAATCATGCGACAGCGAGGTCCCGAGAGCAAGGGCGTGAGCAACGCATGGGCGATCGTCGCGATGACCACGAAGCTGATGGCGCCCCATTCTGGACGGACCAGATCTTGCCGAGCAAGCCGCAGCATCAGCGCGGCGCCGGCATAGGTGGGCAATCCCTGCAGGATGGCGGTGAGGATGACGCCTTCGAGCCAGTTGGCGAAAGGCGACTTCGGAGCGACGATGGCGGTCATGGCGGTCCCGTTTAGTCCTCGGCGAGGACGTCATGCCGGACACGCTATTCAACAATCTCCGCCGTCACCGTGAGCGATGTCACGTGGCGATCCCGGCCACCACGGCGTGCCATCAGCCGGACCGTCGATGGCTGGTGTTCTGGGAGAGGTTGCCGTGCGCGGCCTGCTCGCGGATATTGTGCTTTTCGTCGTCGCGATGGCCTCGCGTGGTGTCGAGCGGCACCGCCGGCGCGCTGCCCGGACCCTTGTGGCTCTGGTTGTCGTCCGGCACCGGGGGGATGGTCTTGTCGAGCGGTTTGGTCATGCGAACCTCGTTGGCCCTGGTTTGCCTAGCCGTCTTCGCAACGAATCGAACGGCCACGGACCAGCCCCGGCCGTTGAAGATGTGTCGAGTTGACCGTGTCAGCTCCCGGGTTACATGCGGCCGCGGTCGTTCACCTGGCTCTGCTGTTGCTGCTGACGATCCTGGTCCCGCTCCTGCTGGTTGGCGCGGTGACGGCCATAGAGGCAGCCGGCAGCGGCACCGAGCATGCCGTGATGTCCGGCATAGTGGCCGGCGACGCCGCCGACGATGGCGCCCTTGATGCAGCCCTTGGCCTCGGCGGCCTGCGTCGAGGCCAACGCCAGCGCGGCAACCGACAATGCGATGATGGTCTTCATGATGCGATGCTCCGGGAGAGGATTTCATCCATTAACCGCCGCCGCGCATTCGGGTTCCGCGGAGAGGCAGCGGTGCGCGATGCGATCAGGCCTATGTCCGACCTTGAGCTGACCTTGAATATTTTGTGCATCGCACAACAACGTGAATCTCATCGCCACATTTTTGGCGCCAGGATTCGACCATAATTCGGCAAGAATTTCCGAGGGGCGGGGTTTGACTTCCATGACAGTTCGCGATTGCGCGCTGGTGCTGTGTGTCGCAGCCGGCGTCGGCCTTCTTTTGCCACCTGCCTTGGCGCAAAGCCTGATGCAGCCGCCGCCGTCCAAGCCGCTGGAACTCACCCCTTGGGGTCGGATCGCGCCACCGCCGCCACCCGAGGACAGCGCCGACGATGAGGCGGAGGATGCGCCGGCAGCGCAGACCGCTGAGGCCGAGCCCATGAAGGACGTCGACGTGTCCAAGCTCGATTGGAGCCAGATCGTCGTCGACGCCAACAGCTTTTCCGACCACCCGGGTGCGAAAGCGAAATCCGGCAAGGGGGCAACCGCAGGCGGGCCCGACCTGAGCTGGTCGAACCAGAACCGTGCCGACGGCTCCTCGGGCGTCTCGGTGAAGCAGAGCATCTCGCCGTTCTGGGATACCCGGATCGGCGCCGACATGACGGTGACCAGGCAGCCGACCACGATGTCGGAGCTGCTGGCCGAGAAGGCCGAGAACGGCGGCAGCGCGTCGCAGAATGGCGGCAGCGCCTGGGCCGCCGTCACCGCGCCCGGCGCCGGCTCGATCTGGGACAAGACCGCGGTCGAGGCGCGGGTCGATCCGGGCTCCGACCAGAGCAAGATCGGCGCCACCATCACCAAAGCAGTGCCGCTGATCGACGAATATAGGCTCAGCCTGCAGAACGGCTACAACGTCTCCCAGCAGGGCATGGTGCCGCTGCCCGGAGCCGCGCCGCGCACCAACCGCAGCTTCGATACCGACCAGTCCGCCAAGCTCTCGATGGACGGCACCGGCACCAGCCTCTCGGCCGGGCAGACGCTGTCGTCGGGCGACGACAAATGGCTGCGCCATATCGGCGCCGAGCAGAAGCTCACCGATAGCGTCACGGTGTCGGGCTCGATCGGCGAGACCGCGCAGGGCGCGACCAGCAAGAGCATCACCGCAGGCTTCAAGAAGAGCTGGTGACGCTTTTAAGGGACCCCCGCGGCTTTAAGGTTACCGCGTGGCGGGCCGGGAATCGTCCATTCACCGCCGCATCTTGGCCGCGATGTGGTCAAAATTGGCAGTGCAGATGCGTTGCCTCTTAGTTCGCCGTGCGGGGACACCGCGCTCGATTTCACGCGAAACAGGGAATTAGCCGATGAGTGTTATTCGTCCGGACAAGATCGAAGGAACTGAAACCGAGCTGGATGGCGGCGATCTGGCGGCGGTCTCCGAAGTCGAAGCCGGCATTCGCGATTTCGTCCGCAATGATATCGCCTATCTGCGCCGTCCGGTGTCGGTGACCGGCTCCGAGCCCGCGGTCGACGGCGCCGCAACAGACGCCGCCGTCACCAACGTCAATTCGCTGATCCAGCGCGTCGCCGGCACCTCGCTGTCGGAGATCGAGAACCTGATCGCGGAATTGGAAAGCCTGCGCGACGTGCTTCATGCCGAAGGCCAGCGCGTCCAGCGCGAGATCTCGAGCTACGCCCAGCTCAGCCAAGCCGCGATGAAGTCCACGCGCATGATCGCCGAGAACGTGACGCAGTGGAAGCGCACCGCCGACGGGCTGCGCAACAGCTGAGGTTTGGTCCGGCGCAGGCCGCGCCAGCCAACACCCATAACGATTTGCCGCCGCGCGGGCCGCCTGCGCGGCGGTTTCGATTTGGACAGCTTGGAGCTCATATTCGGAAACGGTTGAACGTTCGATGACATGCCCGCGACCAAGCACTGGGCCCGCCGCGATGGCGGTGTCCCGTACGCAGGGGCTGTTGTGGAAACGATCCGACCGGAGAGCACCGACCCCATTCCCCTGCGGCAGTCACCGCAGCGGATCGGCACCATCATGGTGCGGTTCGTCGGATTGCTGCTGGTCGCGATAGCAGCATTGGTGCTGCTCTGGATCCGATAGGCTCATCCCGTTCAAGGGACCCGTAGGCGGGATGCGCGACGTGCGGCATCTGCGCGCGTGGTTAACGAAGTCTTAACTACTCGCTGATGGTCGCAGTGGTCTCGAGTGAGTAGGAGCCGTCGGCATAACCCTTCACCACCATGCCGGTGGCCAGCATCACTGCAAGCGTCACGCTGGCAAAGATAAAGCCAACAAGTTTCAGGCCGCCGCGATCCGCCATGTTCGTCCCCGAGAAGTCGTGTGCTGTGAGCAGTCTTATAGTGTCGGGGTTCAAAATGCGTTAGCGCCAAGTTTGTTCCGCCTGCACAATCCGAGGCGAAGTGACCTTTTCGCCTCAACCATTGTTCCGCCTTGGTACAAAGGCCGAAGCGAGAAACGAGAAAGCCAGCTCGCCGCGCTGATTGGTCCCGATGTTGCGCGACTGAATGATGCCCCATTCCGGACGCGATGACGATGCCCGCAGAGATTCGATTTCGCCTGCGAAGCTGATCGTATCACCGGCGAGCACCGGCCTCAGCCAGCGCAGCTCGCGGAAGCCCGGTGACGGTCCGCCGACCGCGATCTCCTCGCCGCGCTCACGCGCGAGCTGCGCGAGACGTTGATTGTCCGCGACCAGCAGCTTCATGCAGACCGAGCCGACATGCCAGCCGGAAGCCGCCAGGCCGCCGAACAGCGAGTTGCGGCCGGCCTCCTCGTCGAGATGAAAGGGCTGCGGATCGAATTGGGCGGCGAAGCGCTTGATGTCCTCGGCCGTGAAGGTGAAGGAGCCGATGTCGCGACGCTGCCCGACCTTGAGATCTTCGAAGAATCGCATCAGCCCGCCTTGTTGTTGGCGTCGCGCCGCTTGACGATGATCGGCGAGACCATCTCGCACAGGGCGTCGCCGGCTTTGTTGCGCACCGTGCATTTGAAGGTCACAATTCCGGTCTCGGGACGGCTGTTCGACACCCGCGCTTCGACGACATCGACATCGAGCATGAGGTCGTCCCCGGGGCGCAACGGGGACAGCCATCGCACCTCGTTGACGCCGGGCGAGCCGAGCGATGCGGTACGGTTGATGAAACCGTCGAACAGCATCCGCATCGTCAGCGAGCACAAATGCCAGCCCGATCCCGACAGGCCGCGCAACATTGATTCGCGCGCGGCATCTTCATCGAGATGCATCGGCTGGGGATCGAACTCCGCGGCGAAGGCGATGATCTCCTCGCGCGAGACGTGTCGTGGACCAAAGCTGCCGAAACGGCCTTGCGTAAAATCTTCGAAGGTGAGGGTCATGGATCGAGAAATTGCGGAAAGGAGCCTGATTGTGGCCGCACTTTGCAGCAATCACAACCCGCCCGCTTCGCATGGCTCGTGCTCCATATTGCCGGAAAGACAACGGAGCGAGGCTTCACCGCCACCACCGGACGGGACTGGACCGCAGAGCTGTCGGACCAGAGACTTGCACTACAATTCGGCGTTGCCGGGGGATGAGGATGTTCGAATTTCGCGACCTCTTTCAGTGGGACCGTTTCATCACGCCCACCATCATCAAGACGTTTTATTGGCTGGTGATCGCGCTGGTGGTGCTGTTCGGAGTCTCTGGCATCTTCTCGGGGTTGGCCGCGATGGCGATCAGCCCGTTCGGCGGTTTTCTGATGCTGTTGTCCTCGATCGCCGGCGTCATCGTCGGCATCGTGTTCTCGCGCATCGTCGCGGAGTTCGTGCTGATCGTGTTCCGCATCAACGAGCATCTCGGCGCGATCCGCGAACAGGGTCGGCTGCACTAGCTCATTGCCTTTTGTGACGAGCCGCGCACGCAGGCGCGGCTTCACTCGACGTGATAGGTCAGGGATGTCGAATTCGCAGCTTCGATAACGATGGTCTGTCCCAGCATAGGCACGCGCGGATCGACGCGCCAATCGACGAGAACAGGAATCGTGGGTTGCGGGCTGCTCACGGTGACCAAGGGGACACGACGAATATGAGCCGTCCTGCCGGTTGCCACCGTCCCGGACGCGGGGGCGGAACCGACCACGTTGGAAATACTGGTCTGCTGCTCCGTCGGGGCAATTGAGACCCTGGTGTTCAAAGTGGTGGCGTTCGATTGAATGACGACGTCATTGCAAAGCAAAATGGCTTTGTTGCCCTGCAGGCCGCCGTACTGGATTGTCGTGAGACCCGTTGGCCTTGTGCGTCCAAAAATATCGGCATGCCCGGCAATGTTTGGCAGGCTCTCTTTGCCCTCCACCCTGAGAACGGTGTCTCCGACGCCGGCCACGAGTGATCGCCCGACCGGGGTCGTTAGCACTGATTGCTGCTGCACAGGAGCGCAGCCGCTCAACAAGACCACGAGCAGAAGCACACATCCCCGCCGCATATCCCCATCTCCCCCGCCCGATCGCCCAACGGCGTCGCCCTGCTAGGTTCCAAGTATATCGGCAAGGTATTCGGGCGCAACAGCTCCGCAACCTCCGGCTGCTGGGATTGTCACAAAGCCCGTGGCGACAAAATCGCCGCAGACAGGCTCTCCCGATGTCGAATCGGTCCGAAATGTCAGTCGATCCGGAAAGCGACAAGGATCGCCTCACACGTCACGCGGGTAGCGCCGGCCGCGCCAGAACCTCAATTATTGAAGCGGAAATGCATGACGTCGCCGTCGGCGACGACGTACTCCTTGCCTTCCAGCCGCAGCTTGCCGGCGTCGCGCGCCCCGGCCTCACCGCCGAATGCGACGTAGTCGGCATAGGCGATGGTCTCGGCGCGGATGAACCCCTTCTCGAAGTCGGTGTGAATCACGCCCGCCGCGGCCGGAGCCTTGGTGCCGCGATGAATGGTCCAGGCGCGCGCTTCCTTTGGTCCCACGGTAAAATAGGTGATGAGGTCGAGCAGTTGGTAGCCCGCCCGGATCAAGCGATCGAGCCCGGCTTCTTCGAGTTCGAGCGTCTCCAGGAAGTCCACCCGCTCTTCGCGCGAGAGCGTCGCAATCTCGGATTCGATCTTGGCGGAGATCACCACCGCAACGGCGCCCTCTTCCTTGGCGCGCGCAAATACCTCGCGCGAGAAGTTGTTGCCCTCCTTGGCCGAGCCTTCCTCGACGTTGCAGACATAGAGCACGGGCTTGGAGGTCAAAAGGCCGAGCATGCCGAAGGCGCGCTCCTCCTCGGCCTTTCGTTCCAGCAACCGCGCCGGCTTGCCGTCACGCAGCAGCACGAGTGCGCGATTGACCAGATCGAGCTGCTCCTTGGCGTCCTTGTCGTTGCCCTTGGCCCTCTTGGCCAAATTGTCGACACGCTTCTCGAGGCTGTCGAGATCAGCCAGCATCAGCTCGGTCTCGATGGTCTCGATATCGGCGAGCGGGGCGATCTTGCCCTCGACGTGGGTGATGTCGGAATCCTCGAAGCAGCGCACCACATGGGCGACGGCATCGACCTCACGGATGGTGGCGAGGAATTGATTGCCGAGGCCCTCACCCTTCGAGGCGCCGCGCACGAGGCCGGCAATATCGACGAAGGTCAGCCGGGTCGGAATGATCTGCGCCGACTTGGCGATCGCAGAGAGCTTGTCGAGCCGCGGATCAGGAACGGCGACCTCGCCGACATTGGGCTCGATGGTGCAGAACGGATAGTTCGCCGCCTGCGCCGCGGCCGTCTCGGTCAGCGCATTGAACAGCGTCGACTTGCCGACATTGGGCAATCCAACGATTCCGCATTTGAATCCCATGATCCGTCCTGACTATTGGTTGAGCCGACGCGCCTACGAAGCGGCCGCATCGCCCTTGTCCAGAAATCCCTTGGCTTGTAACGCCAGATACACCTTGTTGGCGAAGGTGGCATCGCGCTTGCCGATCAACAGGCCTGCATTGTCGGCCACCGCCTCGCACAGCGCCTCGACCCAGGGCATGTCGGCTTTGGCGAAATCCGACAGCACATGGCCGTGCACCAGTTCCTTGACGCCGGGATGACCGATCCCGAGCCGCACGCGGCGATACTCATTGCCGATATGCGCCGAGATCGAGCGCAGGCCGTTATGGCCGGCAATGCCGCCGCCCACCTTCACCCGCAGCTTGGCCGGCTGCAGCTCGAGCTCGTCCTGAAATACGGTGACGTCGCCAGCATTGATCTTGAAGAAGCTCGCGGCTTCCTGCACGGCGCGCCCCGACTCGTTCATGTAGGTCGTGGGCTTGAGCAGGATCACCCGCTCGGACTCGAGCGTGCCTTCCGCCGTCTCGCCCTGAAAACGGCGGCGCCACGGCGAAAAGCGATGATGTCGCGCAATCTCATCGACGGCCATGAAGCCGATATTGTGCCGGTTGCGCGCGTATTTCGCGCCGGGATTGCCGAGGCCGACAAAGAGCAGCATGACGCGGCATCCACGCTCGTTCAGTGCGCCGCGTCAGCAGGACAGGCCCATGGGCCCACCTGCTGACGTCGGCTGGATACCGGCTTACTTCTTCTTGTCGCCAGCGGGCGCCTTGGCTGCGGCAGCAGGCGCCTTGGCGCCAGCAGCCGGAGCCGCTGCGGCAGCCGCCGGAGCAGCTCCAGCCGCCGGAGCAGCCGCAGCCGCCTTCTGCTCTTCGCCATAGCCCGACGGCGGCACGATGGTCACGAGCGTCGCATCGTCGCGCGACAGCGTCTTGACGCCTGTCGGCAGCTTGACGTCGGAAATGTGCAGCGAGTGATTGATCTCGAGCGCACCGACGTCCGCCTCGATGTATTGCGGGATGTTCTCCGCAAGGCATTCGAGCTCGAGCGTGTGGGTGACGATGTTGACCGTGCCGCCACGCTTCACGCCCGGCGAAGTTTCGCCGTTGATCACGTGCAGCGGTACGCTGACGCGGATGGTCGCACCTTCGCCGAGCCGCATGAAGTCGACATGGATCGGGAAATCGCGCACCGGATCCAGGTGGAAGTCGCGCGGGATCACGCGGTGGTTCTTGCCGTCGAGGCTGATGTCGACGATCGTGGTCAGGAACCGACCCGCGAGAATCCGCTGGCGCAGTTCGCGGTCCTCGACCGAGATCGGGAGGGGGGCCTGGTTGTCACCATAGATCACTCCGGGCACTCTCCCGGCGCGACGCTCTGCCCGTGCGGCCCCCTTGCCGACTGACGGACGGGCGGTCGCCTTCAATTCCTTGACGGTCGCCATATCATAAGTCCTTGTTTCTAAAAAGTTAAAGGCCGCAGCGCGGCCCATCTTCGTGGTCTCGTGTCAGGTCCACGACAAGCCTCCAGGGGTGCGGGGGGCGTGGACGTGGCGGCGTTCTAGCCGCAAAGCATCAAAATGACAAGGAAATGAAGGGAATTTTGTCCCCCGGCGACTGCGGAGGGCACTGGCTTCAGACCGCCGGCGTGCCCTCCGGCCCGCCGGCAGCGCCGCCGAGCTTGCTTTCCAATACTGCGATCCGGGCCTTCAGCGCCTCGTTCTCCTCACGCGCCAGCCGGGCCATGTCCTTGACGGCCTCGAACTCCTCGCGCTTGACGATATCGAGGTCGTTCAGAATCTTCTCGGCCTGGGCCCGGATCACCATATCGACCTCGCGCTTCATGCCCTGCGCCGCGCCGGCCGCATCGTTCATCAGGCGACCAATTTCGTCGAAAAAGCGATTGGTGGTCTGGGTCATCTCAAAACTCCCGGTTGCCTCGCAGCTGTTGATCCGACAATGGCGATCTGCGCAGTGACATTCAAGTCCGCCGTCGCCTTGTCACGTTGCGGTTTCCTTGCCATCGTATTGCGTGCACAACGAATTCCTGAAGACGCGGCAAACGCTGAGAGTCAGCATGATTGACCAGCAGATCGACATCCCGACCAAGGACGGCCACACCACCACTTTCATCAGCCATCCCGAGCGCGGTGGCCCCTTCCCGGTCATCCTGTTCTACATGGATGCGCCCGCGATCCGCGAAGAGCTGCGCGATATGGCGCGCCGGCTGGCGACATCCGGCTATTACGTGATGCTGCCGAACCTCTATTATCGCTCCGGCGTGATGGAGCTCGGACCGTTGCCGAGCGATCCGGAAGCACCGGAACGCAAGCGCATGTTCGAGCTGATGGCCTCGATCAACATCCCGATGGTGATGGAGGACACCAAAGCTCTCCTCGCCTATGCCGAAGGCCAGGCCGCCGCTAACACCCAGATCGTCGGCACCGTCGGTTATTGCATGAGCGGCCGTTACGCGATCAATGCCGCCACGCATTTCCCGGATCAGGTCAAGGCCGCCGCCTCGATCTACGGCACGCATCTCGCCACCGATCAGCCCGACAGCCCGCATCTGGCGGCCGCGAAGACCAAGGCAGACTTGTACTTCGCCTGCGCCGAGACCGACATCTACGCGCCGCAGGAAATCATCGACAAGGTTACGCAGGCCATGCGCGAGGCCAAGGCCGAGGTCGAGGTCTATCCGGACACCCATCACGGCTTCGCCT
>NZ_JBARGP010000079.1:0-28414 GCF_049798375.1 Bradyrhizobium sp. | reverse complement strand
AAGATTTCAAGGAAGGCATTCAGGCCTTTCTCGAGAAACGCAAGCCGGTCTATACAGGCAGATAAATATCAAGATCCGCAAAGGACGATATTTCGGGAGACGCAAAATGGATGGGACTGCAGCCGGCGTGCTGGACAAGCCGGCCTTTCGCAAGGTCGATTGGCTGGCGCGCGACATCGCAATCGAACAGCGCGACAATGGCGTCATCATCATGCAGTCGCGGATTCCGCTGCAGGCACACGGGCCGCACATTCCGGCGTCGCTCGCGAAATGGGCGCGCGAGGCGCCCGATAGAACCTGGCTCGCGCAGCGCAGCGGCCCCGAACGGCAATGGCGCAAGATTTCGTATGGCGAGGCCAAGCGCAGCGTGGACGCGCTGACGCAGGGCCTGCTCGATCTGGGCCTTAACGGTCCCGTCGCGATCCTCTCCGGCAATTCGATCGAGCACGCGCTGATGACCATGGCCGCGATGCAGGCGCGGCTGCCGGCCGCGCCGGTGTCGCCGGCCTATTCGCTTGTCAGCCAGGATCACCTCAAGCTCAAATATCTGTTCGACCTGATCAAGCCGGCCGCGTTGGTGGTGCAGGACGGCCCGACCTTCGCGAAGGCGCTGCAGGCGTTGCCGCTCGACGGCGTCACCGTGATCCACGTCGCGCGTCCCTGCGACGGCATCGAGAGCATCGCATTCGCCGATCTCGCGGCCACGCCCGTGACAGCAGATGTCGAAGCATCGATCGCGAAGATTGCGCCCGAGACGATCGGCAAGCTGCTGTTCACCTCGGGCTCGACCGGCATGCCCAAGGCCGTCATCAACACGCAACGCATGATGTGCGCCAACGCCGCGATGATGATGCAGGTGCGGCCGCGCAGCAGCGACGCGGCGGTGGCGACGGTGCTGGACTGGATGCCCTGGAATCACACCATGGGCGGCAACGCGCTGTTCAATCCGCTGCTGATCGAGGGCGGCACGCTCTATATCGACGACGGCCGGCCGGTGCCGGGTCAGTTCGATGAAACCATCAAGAACCTGCGCGAGGTGTCGCCGACCTATTACGCCAACGTGCCGGTCGGCTACGCCGCGTTAGCGAGCGCGATGGAAAAGGACGACGCGCTGTGCCGCTCCTTCTTCAAGGATCTCGGCCTGATGGGCTATGGCGGCGCGCGGCTGCCGGACGACCTTTATGACCGCATGCAGGCATTGGCCGTGCGCGCCACCGGCGCGCGCATCGTGTTCTACACCGGCTGGGGTTCGACCGAGACCGGCCCGACCTCGACCGGCACCTATTGGAACACCGAGCGCGTCGGCCTGATCGGCTTGCCGTTTCCCGGCGTCGAATTGAAGATGGTGCCGGCAGGTGCGAAGTACGAGCTGCGGCTGCGCGGCGTCAACGTCACGCCCGGCTACTTCGGCCAGCCGGAGTTGACCAAGGCTGCGTTCGACGAGGAGGGCTTCTATCGCATCGGCGATGCCGGCGTGTTCGTCGATCCCGATGATCCCGTGCAGGGCATCATCTTCGCCGGACGCGTGGTGGAAGACTTCAAGCTCACCACCGGCACCTTCGTGCATGTCGGCTCGCTGCGCACCGATGCGATCGCGGCCGCGACGCCGGTGATCCAGGACGCGCTGGTGGCCGGGCAGGATCGCTGCGAGATCGGGCTGTTGGCTTGGCCGAATCTGCACGCCTGCCGGCAACTGGTCGGCAATCCCGATGCCAGCTTTGACGACGTGGTGAAGCATCCGGACGTTATCGCCTGCCTCAGGAGCGGCATCGAGCAACATAACAAAGCGTGTGGCGAAGCCAGCAGCCGGCGCATCGCGCGCGCCATGCTGATGACGGAGCCGCCCTCCATCGACGGCCATGAGCTGACTGATAAGGGCTACATCAACCAGCGCGCGGGGCTGGAGCGCCGCGCCGCTCTGGTCGAGCGGCTCTATGCCGATCCGCCGGCAACGGATGTGATCGTGCTGTGATGCTCACCCCATCCCTCACCGTCGGCCCGGCGAACGCCGGGAACCATGCTCCGGGAACCATCGATGTCAGGCCACTGGTAGTTTCGCAAAAACACAGCTGCCGGTGGTTATGGGTCCCGGCGTTCTCGGCGCGCAAATTGCGCGCCTGACCGGGACGACGGCTAAAAGCCTTTCAAACAGCAGAGCAACGCCATGAACTTCGATTTCTCCGACGACCAGAAGCAGCTGCGCGATCAGGCGCGGAAATTTCTCGCTGAAAAGTGCCCGCCGAAAGCGGTGCGCGTGGTACTCGACGGCAAGGAGAGCCATGACCGCGAGCTCTGGAAAGGGCTCGCCGGGATGGGCTTTCTCGGCGTCGCGATCCCCGAGGAATATGGCGGCGCCGGCGCCGGCCATCTCGAGCTCTGCGTGATCGCAGAAGAAATGGGGCGGGCCTTGGCGCCGGTGCCGTTCTCCTCCACGGTCTATCTCGCGGCGGAAGCCTTGATGCTCGCCGGCAGTGACGCGCAGAAGCAGGCCTGGCTGCCGAAGATCGCAAGCGGCGAAGCGATCGGCACTCTGGCGCTGTTCGAGGGCTCGGGCAATCCGTCGCCCAAGGCGGTCAGGCTGGAGGCGTCGAACAACGTTTTGAACGGCGTCAAGAAACCGGTGGCCGATGGCGCCATCGCTGATTTCGTCATCGTCGCGGCGCGCACCGCCGCGACCGGCCGCGACAGCGACATTTCTCTATTCCTCGTGGATATGAAAGCCGGCGGCGTCGTGGCCAAGGCGCTGAGCAATCTCGACCCGACCCGCGGCCAGGCCGAGCTGACTTTCAAGAATTGCAAGGCCGAGCCGCTCGGCGCGGCCGGCGAAGGTTGGAGCATCCTCACGCAAGTGCTCGATCGCGCCGCGGTGCTGACCGCCTTCGAGCAGGTCGGCGGGTCCGATCGCGCGCTGGAGATGGGCCGCGACTACGCGCTCGACCGCATCGCCTTCGGCCGGCCGATCGGCTCGTTCCAAGCGGTCAAGCACATCCTCGCTGACATGTATGTGTCGGCAACGCTGGCGCGCTCCAATTGCTATTACGGCGCCTGGGCGCTCTCGACCAATGCACCGGAATTGTCGGAGGCCGCGGCCTCAGCACGCATCAGCGCCACGCAGGCGTTCCAGCACTGTGCCAAGAACAACATCCAGGTCCATGGCGGCATGGGCTTCACCTGGGAGTTCGACTGCCACATGTACTACCGCCGCGCCAACGCGCTGGCGCTGGGGCTGGGCAGTCTCTCGTATTGGGAAGACCAGCTGATCGACCGCATGCGCAAGCGAAACGCGGCCTGAGGCACCCACGTCATTCCGGGGCGCAGCCGGACGCTGCGAACCCGGAATCTCGAATGAGTCACTTCTGGATTCCGGGTTCGATGCTGCGCATCGCCCCGGAATGACGACCCGGAAAGGGATCAAACCGATGAACTTCGACGACACTCCGCAGGAGGCCGCGTTTCGCGCCACGGCGCGGGAATGGATCGCCACCAACGCGCCGACGCAATATGAGGATGAGCTGCGCGCCTCTTCGCTCGGCCGCACCGCGCTCAAGAATGCCAACGTTCTCGAGGTGGCGAAAGCCTGGCAGAAGAAAAAGGCCGATGCCGGCTGGGCCTGCCTGCATTGGCCGAAAGAATACGGCGGCCGCGGTTCCTCGCCGATCGAGCGCGTGATCTGGCAGCAGGAAGAGGGCCCGTTCGGCAAGCTCTCGGCCATGTTCATCATCGGCCATGGCATGTGCGGGCCGACCGTGATGGCCTACGCCTCGGAGGCGCATAAACGGCAGTATCTGCCGCCGCTGGCGTCGGGCGAAAAGGTCTGGTGCCAGCTGTTCTCCGAGCCGGCCGGCGGCTCCGATGTCGCGGGGCTACGCACCCGCGCGGAAAAGCGCGGTGACGACTGGGTCGTCAACGGGCAGAAGATCTGGACCTCCGGCGCGCACTACTCGGATTACGGCATCCTGTTGACCCGCACCGACCCCAATGTGCCCAAGCACAAGGGTCTGACGATGTTCTTCCTCGACATGAAGAGCCGGGGCGTCGAGGTCAGGCCGATCAAGCAGGCGAGCGGGCAGTCGGATTTCAACGAGGTCTATTTCACCGACGTGGTGATCCCGGACTCGCAGCGTCTCGGTGCGGTCAATGACGGTTGGAACGTGGCGCTGACCACCTTGATGAACGAGCGCATGTCGATCGGGGCCGGTGTCGCCACCGGCTTCCCCGAACTGTTTGAATTCTGCTCCAACCTGACGCTCGACGACGGTCTCGCGATCGAGGACCGCAATGTCCGTTCAAAGCTCGCGGGCTGGGCGGTGAAGGCGAGCGGCCTGAAATATACCAGCCTCCGCGCCATCTCGGCGCTGTCGAAAGGCGAGCGGCCGGGACCGGAAAATTCGATCGGCAAGCTGGTCGCGGCCTCGATGATCCAGGACGTCGCGACCTTCGCGCTCGATCTGCAGGGCGCGGCCGGCGTGCTCAGCGGACCGGATGCGGAGCTCGGCGGCAAATTCCAGGCGATGCTGCTGCGCGCGCCCGGTACCCGCGTCGAGGGTGGCACCGACGAGATCATGCGCAACATCATCGCCGAGCGCGTGCTGGGGTTGCCTGGAGATATCAGGGTCGACAAAGATCTGCCGTTCAACCAGATCCCGACCAAGGGACGAAATTAGTTGCCGTCATTGCGAGGAGCGAAGCGACGGGACTGTCAGGAAATAGACAGAAACGAGAACAAGTTTCGTAACAGATCGAGTCTGAAACCGAATCGAAGCAAGAACCTTGTTCACGTTTTTGTCTAAAAACTTACAGCCCCGTCGAAGCAATCCAGAGCAGCGCACGAGACCCTGGATTGCTTCGCTTCGCTCGCAATGACGGTCGTGAGAATCGTGACGGAATCGTAGGATGGGTTGAGCGACGCGATACCCATCATCTTTCCACGCGCGTTCATGCAATCGATGGGTATCGCTTCGCTCAACCCATCCTACGAAGTGAGAATTGGCTCATGAACTTCGACGACACCCCGCAGGAAGCGGCATTCCGCGAAACGGCGCGCACATGGATCGACGCCAACGCGCCGAAGCAGCTCGGGGATGAGCTCGCGAGCTCCTCGCTCGGGCGCATTCGCCTCAAGCACGCTGATATCGTCGAGGTCGGCAAGGCCTGGCAGAAGAAGAAGTTCGATGCCGGCTGGGCCTGCCTGCACTGGCCAAAGGACTATGGCGGCCGCGGCGCGACGCCGATCGAGCGCGTGATCTGGCAGCAGGAAGAGGGCGTCTACGGCAAGCTGACGCAGCCGTTCCAGATCGGCGAGGGCATGTGCGGCCCGACCGTGATGGCCTACGGCAATGAAGCCGACAGGCGCCGCTATCTGCCGAAGCTCGCCTCGGGCGAGGAGATCTGGTGCCAGCTGTTCTCCGAGCCCGCCGGCGGTTCTGATGTCGCGGGCCTGCGCACCCGCGCCGAGAAGCGGGGCGACGACTGGATCATCAACGGCCAGAAGATCTGGACCTCGGGCGCGCACTACTCCGACTACGGCCTCCTGATCACCCGCACCGACCCCAATGTGCCCAAGCACAAGGGCCTGACGATGTTCTTCCTCGACATGAAGAGCCCGGGTGTCGAGATCAGGCCGATCAAGCAGGCCAACGGTATGCAGGAGTTCAACGAGGTCTATTTCACCGACGTGGTGATTCCGGACAGCCAGCGGCTAGGCAATGTCGGCGACGGCTGGAACGTATCGCTGACGACGTTGATGAACGAGCGCATGTCGATCGGCGCGCGGCTCGCGACCGGCTTCCCGGAGATCTTTGCGTTCTGCTCCGATCTGATGACCGAGAACGGGCTTGCGATCGACGATCGCGCCACCCGCGCGAAGCTGGCGTCCTGGGCGGTGAAGGCGAGCGGGCTGAAATACACCAGCTACCGCGCCATCTCGGCGCTGTCGCGTGGCGATCGTCCGGGTCCGGAGAACTCGATCGGCAAGCTGGTCGCCGGCACCATGCTGCAGGACATCGCGACCTATGCCATGGACCTCGAAGGGGCCGCCGGCGCGCTCACGGGAAACGACGAGGAGACGGCGCAAGGCCAGTTTCAGCAGATGCTCTTGAGTTCGCCCTCGATGCGCATCGCCGGCGGCACCGACGAGATCCTGCGCAACATCATCGCCGAACGTGTGCTCGGGTTGCCCGGCGACATCAGGGTCGACAAGGACGTGCCGTTCAACAAGGTGCCGACCAAGGGACGGTAGAAAAATTCCGTCATTCCGGGGCGAGGCCGCAGGCCTCGAACCCGGAATCTGGAGATGACTCATTTCGAGATTCCGGGGTCGCAGCGTTCCGCTGCGCCCCGGAATGACGGGATGTGGAGGGAAGCGTGAGCTCCCGCTCGAAATACGTAGAAGGTTCTCAATGACATCAGCCGCGCCGAAGCCTGATCAAGACCCCATCGCCGTCCTCGAGCAGCTCATGGCCGCGCGCTTTTCCTGCCGCAGCTTCCGGCCTAAGCCTGTGCCGCGCGCGATCATCGAACGCATCCTGAAGACGGCGCAGATGACCGCGTCCTGGTGCAACAGCCAGCCCTGGCGGGTCGAGATCACGTCAGGCGCGGCGACGCAAAGGTTTCGCGAGCTGATGTATGAGGCGGCTTCCAGCGGCAAGCCGTCGTCGGGCGACTTCCCATTTCCGCGCGAATACACCGGCGTTTATCTGGCGCGGAGGCGCGAGAGCGGCTTCCAGCTCTACAATGCGCTCGGCATCGAACGCGGCGACAAGGCCGGTTACGCGAAGCAGGCGCTGGAGAACTACAACCTGTTCGGCGCGCCGCATGTCGCGATCATTCACACCGACGAGGCGCTCGGCACCTATGGCGCGATCGATTGCGGCGGCTATGTCACGAGCTTCATGCTGGCAGCGCAGGCGCTTGG
The DNA here is from genome assembly GCF_049798375.1 of Bradyrhizobium sp. Classification (GTDB taxonomy): domain Bacteria; phylum Pseudomonadota; class Alphaproteobacteria; order Rhizobiales; family Xanthobacteraceae; genus Bradyrhizobium. The sequence goes on along the minus strand of NZ_JBARGP010000079.1, from coordinate 21,501 downwards.
CGTCGCGACCGTTCCGCAGGCAGCGCTCGCCTTCCATTCCGACCTGGTGCGGCAGCATTTCAGTCTTGGCGATGACCGCCGCGTGGTCTGCGGCATCTCGTTCGGTTATCCTGATCGCGAGCACAAGGCCAATTCCTATCGCACCAATCGCGCCGATATCGCGGATGCCGTGCGCTTTGTTGGCGACTGACGCGGTGATTCGGCGGCTGCGGGTGCGCCGCACCGCGACCTGATCCAGCTCGACCGGCCGTGCCACGCGACCGCGCCTGACACGATCGACGCACAACCGCGCCACACAAAGCGGGCAATCGCGCCAAAATCGGCGATCACCGGGCTTCGCGCGACTGCGGACGTGGGAACGACCGTTGCTTTTACCTTTTAAAGCAATCGAATTTCGTTTCAGTGAGGCCTGTTGGGGCGCTCATGTCCTGAATTTTCCTTGAGTTCATGGGCTTCTAGTAGCGATATTGACAAAATCCGCTCCAACATCTTGAGTTGCATGGCCCGCGCGTCCACGATGCAGAATTGCAGGCGTTCGATGATCTTGTCGATGGATGGTTCGCTCACGGCTCAAGACCCGATATGACAGCTATGGACCCAAGACAGATGCCGCCCCAACTCGCAACGCTGATGGCCGACGAGGCGACGATCCTCGGCCACCGGCTGTTGAAGTCCTTCCACAAGCTGCGCACGACGCAGCATCGTGAGCAGCTCATCGCGCTTGCTGAATCGCTGCTGCAGGAGGAAGAAAGATCTCCGGCAGAGCCCGGCGCCTGACCTGGTCGAGGCCGCGCCAAGTCAGTGTCGGCCGGGTCAGCCCGCTCTGATTGCATTGCGACGTCCAGGTGACCTCGTCGCAATCGATCATCACCGCCAGCACCGACATCCCGTCCATCATGTGGGGCAGCCCGAGCGGATGCGCCTTCCAGCCGTAGCGTTCGAAGCGCGGCAGCCACCAGGCCTCCAGAACGATCGAGAAGCCGGTTAGCCCGATCGAGATGCCGTATTCCATGATCGCGGTCAGCAGCAGCGTCTCGACGCGCGGCCCGGCGTGCTCGCCGCGCCGCTCCGGAATCACGAACACGCGTGATAGTTCATAGACATCAGGCCGGCAGATCGGGCCGTGGATGCTGAGATAGGGAAAGATGTCGCTCATCAAGGTCGGCAGCACGGTCGGCACCGCCCGCATCGCGCCGATCAACTGGCCCCTGTCGATGCAGAATAGATAGACCGCATCCTCGGTGTCGAACTGGTCGATCTCCCGCCCATCCGGCCGGTCAAGCGCCATCCATTTGCGCTGCTTGACGTAGATGTCATGGCGCAGCCGGAAGTAGGGATCGAAATAGTCTTGGTAGAGATTTCTGTTGTCTTTGCGAACGACGTGAATTTCGGGCATCGGAGACACCGCTCGATTGTTCAGATGGGACAATGAGCATGCCGGTGCGATGAGAAGGACTCTACTGGAAGAACCGCCAGTTCAGAGCGAGATCTCACCATTGACAAGCGCAGCCGCGACAGTGGCAGTCTTGTTCTTGGTCATCAACTTGCGCTGCGCCTCCTCGAGGTGCCAGCGCACGTTGCGTTCGGAGAGCCCGAGAATGCGCCCGGTCTCCCATGCGGTCTTGCCGCGCGCGGCCCAGCTCAGAACCTCGGCTTCGATCTTGGAGAGACGCCGCGCGGCGATGCCCAGCGGGCGCGTCAGCGACCGCAGCCGCCCGTGGGTGAAGATGCCCATCAGGTGCAGCGCGCTCTTGGCCTCACCGTCGAGATAGGGGCGGTCGCCGCCGAGACTGATGGCGCCGACAGCGTCGTCATAATGGATCGGGATGCAGAGGCCCTCGTTGAGGCGGAAGTCGCGCGCCCGCATCATGACGTCGTGGGCCGCCGGGTCGTCGGCACGATCACAGGGTGCCTCGGTCCAGAGGAATGGGTTCAGGGTCTGCTGGCAATGTCGCGGGATCGGATCGACCGCGACCAGATTGCTGCGGTTGTAGAGGTCGGACCATTCCGCCGGCCAGCCATTGGCGAGCGTGAGCTGCCCAAGCGATTGCCCGAAGCTCGGGATTCCCGCCATGATATAGGCATGGAAACCGAACTCGCCGATCATCTTCTCAAATAGGGAGACGACGCTGGCGCTGGTTCGCGATGCTTCGATCGCATCGACAAACTCCAGTGCACGCCGTCCCCAATATGCTTCCGTCGCCTGCATGTTGACAGTCTCCGCGCCCCAGCCAAACAGAGGCTAGCCGCCGACGAGTCGTAGTCAATCGCAAACTGATACAATAAGCTAAGTTGTCACAGCGGAGCGGTCTCCGCATAGGAACCATGGCAACCCGGCAAATATGACCAGGGTGCGCCCGTCGTCCTGATACTGATATATTAGTTAAAATTTGGGCGGACGCTTCTCGGCAAATGCCTGGACGCCTTCCTTGATCTCGGCGCTCTGCATGCTCGCGCGATGCCTGTGCGCCGCGGCCTCCTCGTCGAGCGCGTCGCGGGCGAACTCGTTGATGGCGCGCTTCATGCCGCGCATCGCGATCGGCGCGTTGCCCGCCAGCAGCGCGGCCAGGCGATCGACCTCCTCGTCGAGCGCCTCGGTCGGCACCATCGCGGTGAGATAGCCGATCCGCAGCATCTCAGGCGCGCCGATCTTCTCGGCCGTCAGGAACAGCCGCCTGGCATTATCGGCACCAAGCCTGGAGACATAGCGCTTGATGCCGCTGGGATAGTAATGCAGCCCCAGCCGCGCGGCCGGCATGAACATCTCTGACGTGTCGACCCCGATCCGGAAATCGCAGGCGAGCGCAAGATCGGTCGAGCCGCCATAGACGCCGCCATTGATCCGGCAGATGGTCGGCAGCGCGAGATCCTCCAGACGGTTGACCGCCACCTCGAAGGCTGAGCCCGCGCCCGGCTCGTCCGCGCCGGCATCATTGGCTCCGGTGCGTTCGGCGATCGAGCCGAGATCGTAGCCGGCGCTGAAGGCGCGCCCGGTGCCGGTGAGCACGACGACGCGGAGATCGGCATCAGCCTCGATCTGGTCGAACAGGCCGAGCAGGACGTCGAGATCCTCCGCCTGCAGGCGGTTCAAATGGCGCGGCCGGTTCAGCCGGATCGTGGCGCGGGCGCCCTGCTTGATGAGCAGCGGCGGGCTTGCCTCAAGGGCGCCGTCATAGGGAGTGTGGCTTGCTGATCCGTCCGTCATTTACTGATTCTCCAATGCGCGTCGCTGGGCCTCGGCATCGATGGCGCTGACCAGGTCGGGATGCCGGGCCATCAGCAGGCGGAAATCGACGAGGTCAAGCACCAGAAGCTTCGAGAGCATGGTAGTGGCGATATTGGCCGTGCGGAGATTGCTGCCGAGCAGGGCCATCTCGCCGAAGAAGGCGCCTTCGTCGAGCACCACCGTCTTGCCCGGCAGATCAACCTCGACCTGTCCCGAGGCGATGAAATACATGCAGTCGCCGGGCTGGCCCTTTCGGATCACCGTGGTGCGTGCCGGCAAATCGATGGTGCGCAGCATGCTCGTGACATCGGCGATCGCCGCTGGACCAAGGGTGGCGAAGAACGGCACCTGGCTGACCGATTCCCAAGTCTTCAAAAAATTGTCGCGCCGCGTTTCGGCGGCAAATCCGGTGGCGAGAATACCGGTCCACAGCCCGAAGACGCCCAGGCCGCAAATCATCACCATGGCCGCAACGATCCGCCCAAGCGGCGTGACCGGCACGACATCGCCGTAGCCGGTCGTGGTCAGCGTCGCCACCGCCCACCACAGCGCGGAGGGGATGTTACCGAAGGTCGCGGGCTGCTCGTCACGCTCCAGCACATAGATCGCGACCGCGCCGAGGAACAGCACCAGCAGGAACAGCGCCAGCACCGACAGCAGCGGCCGAGCCTCGACGACCATCACCCGGCGCAACTGGTGCAGGCCGGGCACGGCCGGAAGCACCTTCATCACCCAGAGCACGGCCAGCAGCCAGGCCGACCGTGGCTCGACGCCGAGCAGCAGCGCCAAGGGGACTGCGGCGATGCAGGCCGTGTCGATCAGGCCGGTGCCGGCGAAGAAATAGGTCGCCATGCCATGCGTCCGCCCCGCATCATGAACCCGCATCGCCCACTCGACGACGAAGAAGGCGAGGCACGCCCACAGCGTCCCGCTGATCAGGTGGGGCGCGGCCTCATAGGCCGAATCCACCGTCAGCAGGACCATGGCGACGATGCCGACCACGACCGCGGCATAGGTGGCCCTGGTGGCGTGGGCGGCCATTGCCGCGAGAAAGCGTCCCAAGGCGGGACGATGCAGCGATTTGGACATGTTGAACGCGGGCGCCTGTCGCTCCAAAAAAGCCCCTCGGTAATGGCTCACGGCCGTCGGGAACAGTGCCTTGACCCGAGAGGAGACGTCAACGTGAGCCGGGAGCAGCCCGCCGAGCAGCGGAATTTTCTCCCTGCCGGCCCGATCCCGGTTTAAACGTCGCTTTTCCGCCGTATATCAGAAGTCCTCGCGGACATACGAAATATGGCAGCAGGGCTGGAAGGACCCGATCTGCCTCCGCCCTGTATCCCGAAAGTCTGGTTGATCCCGATGGATACCTCACATCTGGTCGAACACGTAGGCGCCGCCGGCAGCCTTTTTGCGTCGATCTTCGTGGTCGCGACGCTGTCGATGCGCACGATGATCCCGCTGCGCGTGTTCGCCATCCTAACCAATATCGTGCTGATCGCGACCGCGATCCCGAGCCACAATTACCCGACCCTGGTGCTGCACGGCGTGCTGTTGCCGCTGAACAGTTATCGCCTGCACCAGATGCTGCAGCTGGTGCGCGACGTGAAGCGATCGGTCTCCAACGATCTCTCGATGGAGTGGTTGAAGCCGTTCATGACCGAGCGCCAATGTGCCGCCGGCGAGGTCCTGTTCTACAAGGACGAAAAGGCCGACAGCATGTATTACATCGTCAGCGGCCAGTTCAAATTGGTCGAGTCCGGCATCGAACTGCCGGTTGGCGCCATTGTCGGCGAATTCGGCATGCTCTCGCCGTCCAACACCCGGACCCAGACGCTGGAATGCATCGAGGGAGGCCTCATTCTGTCGGTCAGCTACGATCAGGTCGAGCAGCTCTATGTGCAGAACCCGGCCTTTGCGTTCTACTTCCTGCGTCTGGCGAGCGCGCGGCTTTTCCAGAACATCGATACGCTGGAGCGGCGGCTGGCGCAGCAAACGGCTACGGCCAAAGGCATGGCCGCCAAGACAGCCTGAGAAGACAGCTCGAGAAGGCAGCTTGAGAAGACGGACTGAGAAGGAGTACGTGGAGAGGTGGCGGGCGTCCTGTCCTCATTGCGTTATCTGTTCGCCGACATCCTCGGCGACGATGATTGCACGCGCCCCTTCCTGCCCGAAGGTCTCCCCGGCGCGGCGGTGCCGATCGTCAGGGACGGCATCGACCTTCTGATGGACTACCAAGGCCCGAGCTACGCCCAGCTCTATGTCGACCGGATCAAGCGTTTCGTCGGCCGGGCGGATGTCGGCAGCGAACTGCTCGGCCGGATCGCGCGTCTGCTTGCGCAGCGTATGGCTTATGAGGACCCGATCCGCAGCGCACAGCTCAAGCTCGCCGAGCTCGGCAGCGGTCCCGCGCGGCTTTCCGAGCCGAAGCGGTTCCGCGTCGACGAGTTGGTCGGCGCGCTGCCGGAGACTGCGGGTGATCCGCTGTTTGTGGTGTGCGAAAAGCTGGGCTGGCTGCACCGGCAGGTCGCGATGCGTTTTCCGGCTCGCTCCCGCACCGGCGTGCGCTGCTTGAGGCTCGGCGCGGGCCTGCGGCGCTGGCGGCTGTTCTCGGTCCGCTATGGCGAGGAGCGCGCCTGGGTCGAGCGCTGGCTCCACATGATCTCCCGCTGTCTCGACAAGCAGCCCGCCTCGACGGCCGCCGTGGTCGAGACGGCGACCATGGTGCAGGGCTATGGCGACGAGTATCGACACGGCATCGCGGACTGGCACGCGGTCATCGATGGGCTGGCGAAGCCGACCTTCGACGGCGCGCTGCCGCTCGCCGATCTGGCGGGCGCGATCGGCGAGGCGCGGGCGGCCGCGATGCCAGATCCGCGACAGGTCGCATTGAAGCGGACGATCGCCCGGATCAGGGCGCGTGCGCTTGCGGTTGAGTCGGACCTCAACGCCGCGGAGTGAGCGGGCACGTAACCGGCTCAGAACGAACGAGAATTGTTCTTGGATGCGGGTCGGTCGGCATCGATCGCATGCCCTTCGAGGGTAACCTTACTCCCGGGAAGAGCAGGGCAGGGCACGGTGATGTGAAGTAGCGGTTCCCTTTCACGTGCAAATCGCCGCGGGAAATGTCATAAAAGTCTGACGCGTCGAATTGGCCGGGTTTCGAACCAGATTGCGCTGAACGCCACGAGCACGGCGGCGAATTGATACGAATGTCAGAGCCGGGACACTCGTTTCCGGTGCATCCAACGATTTGTAGTGAGAGCGTCAGCCTTGTCGTTTCCCTCGTTGTCGTCGTCGGTTCCGGTTGGTGCGCTGGTCGGCTGGATGCTGCTGCTCACCTTCAAGCACATCATTGCCGATTTCGTGCTGCAGACCGCCTGGATGGCGCATGGCAAGGATCAGAAGAAAGGCTGGGGGCTGCCGCTCCTGGTGCACTGCCTGATCCATCTCGCAGTCGCCACGGTGCTGATTCTGATCGTCGCGCCGAGATTCTGGTTCGTGGCGCTGATCGATTTCGTCATCCACATCATCGTCGATCGCGTCAAGGGTATCTGTTCGGTCCGTTTCCGCACGACGCTCGAGCATCCCTGGTTCTGGACCCTGATGGGCGTCGACCAGTCGCTGCATCATCTGACCGGGTTTGGCCTGTCGATCCTGATGGCCGCGAACGCTTGAGCGTTTTCAAGCGAAGTGGGTAGCGGTTCGCGTCAAGAAAACGCGCCAAGGCAAAGACGCACACACGTCGCGGGGCCGAATCAGGCAGGAACAAGGCCACCGTACGACTACCGGCCACCATGGTTAACGCTTCGTTAGCGATTGGCGATGCATCCTCCAGGTCAGAGGATTTCACCATGCTTCCAAACCGTGACGCTTTTGACAGAGACGCTTGCCCGGTTGGTGATGACCTGCTGGGCGAACTGTACCGTGCCAATGAGAATGGTCTGCCCGCCCTGGTCGAGAGCGTGTCGTCCGACGTGAGGGCGATGCTGGCCTTGTTCTGCTACAAGCGCAGCCATTTGCATTCGCTGGCGGTCGCCATCGCCTCGACCTGCAGCGAGCGGGAGCTTTCGCAGTTCGGCGGCCGCGTCGGCTCGGTGCTCTACGCGCAGTCGCGCGATCCCAAGGCGGCGCGGGAGGTCGTGTCCACCGGCAGTCGCAAGCCGATCTCGCTGTCGACCAAGCCGTTGTCGGCGATCGTGCCGCTCGACGACGACCTCGACGATCCCGACTCGGTCACCGCCTGATCTTCAGGGTAGCGCCGGCAACCCGAACTTCCGCCGCGCCATCGCGCATTCCGGATCTCCGGGCATGCAGGTGCGGCACACCTCCGGGCGCAACGCATAGATCCCGCAGGCCGTGGCCTCACCGATCTTGCCCTGCAGGGCACAGCAGCGGTCGTTCTCGCAGCGCATCCCCGATAGCCGGTCGTTGACGAGCTCGGGCGGAATCAGATCCAGCGCCGCGTCCTCTTCGATCGTGAACCGCGGCCAGTTTCGCGAATAGGCGCAGCAGGCGCCGCAGGCCTGGCACGGGCTGGCCATCGTCTCACTGCTGACATCAGACATCTTTTGGCGTCTCCCAGACCAGGGCGCGCCGCCATTTCGCCCGCAGTGCCTCGCGCCGCTCCGGATATTTCTCATCGAGATAATCGGCCTCGATGACGCGGTCGGTGCGGAAGCTGCGGAAGTCGCTGCGCAGCTCGCACCAGGCTGCCAAGATCCGCACCGCCTCATGATAGCCGATCGCGATCGGCCAGATCGTGCGCGCGCTGGCGCGGCCTTGCTCGTCGCGATACTGCAAGCTGATTTTCCTGCCCTCGTGGATCTGCGTGCGCGTGCGCGCCATGTCGATGCGGTCGGGCTCGCGCTCCCATGGCGGCCGCGCACGGCTCGCCGGCTCCAGCACGAACGGCCGTAGCCGCTCCGGCACGGTGTCGGCGATCTTGGCCATCAGGTCTTCGGCGGCGCGTGCCAGCACCGGGTCGGCATGCCCGATCACCCATTGCGCGCCGAGCACGGCCGCCTCGATCTCGTCGGGCGTCAGCATCAAGGGCGGCAGGTCGAATCCCTTCTCCAGGATGTAGCCCATGCCGGCCTCACCGCGGATCGGCACACGCTGGCCAATCAGGGTGGCGATGTCGCGATAGATCGTGCGCTTCGAGGTCTCCAGTTCTGCGGCGATCGCGTCCGCCGTCAGCGGCTGACCTGTCCGCCGCAGCACCTGGATGATCTGAAACAGCCGGTCGGCGCGTCGCATCTCAAAGGCCCCGTTTCGTGTTCCGCTCGCGGATGCTGACAGCATGTTGGCAGCAGGGGGCTTTTATACCGGGACAACACTGCAATGAAGGGGATTTCCAATGATGATGATTGATGGTTTCGGACTTTGGACGGCGGTTTTGCCGCTGCTGACACCATGGTGGCAGCAGGCCCTCGCTAGTGTGAAGCAGTTGTTCAGGAAAGCGGGAGCGCTGTGATGATTACCCTGTTTGGTCTCGGTGCGGGCTTTGGCCTGCCGGAAATCAGCCCCTTCGTCACCAAGACGGAGGTGCAGTTGAAGATGGCGGGATTGGCCTATCGCAAGCAGCGCGCCATGCCGCCGTCCTCGCCGAAGGGGCAGCTGCCGTATATCGACGACCAGGGCGCCGTCGTCGCCGATTCGACCTTCATCCGCGCCCATCTCGAGCGCAAATACGGCTTCGACTTCGACGAAGGGCTCGATATCGAGGCGCGCGCGCACGCCTGGGCGTTCGAGCGGATGATCGAACACCATATCTATTTCGGCCTGGTCGGCGCACGCTGGGTCGATCCGGTCAATTTCGCCAAGGGGCCGGCGCATTTCTTCGACGGCGCGCCGGAGGAGAAGCGCGAGCGGCTGCGCGAGGACGCCCAGTTCCGGGTCGCCGAGAACTATCTGATCTCAGGGCTCGGCCGTCATGCGCCGGACGAGGATGTCGATCTCGCCGCGCGTTCGCTGCGCGCCTTGTCGGTGCAGCTCGGTGACAAGCCTTATCTGTTGGGTGAGCGTCCCTGTGGCACCGACGCCACCGCGTTCGCGGTGCTGGCCGGACTTATGACGCCGTTCTTCGAGTCCGAGCTGCGTCGGCGCGCGGAGAGTTTTGACAATCTCACGGCCTATGTCAGCCGCATGATGGCGCAATATTATCCGGAGTTCGCGTGGGACAGGCAGGCGGAAGCGGCGTGAGTCGCTAAGCCGTCATTGCGAGCGAAGCGAAGCAATCCAGAGCCCGGCAGAAAGTCTGGACTGCTTTATCGCTTCGCTCCTCGCAATGACGAGGCGGTCTACGCGACAGGCGCCGCCTCGCCCTTCACCCGCGCGAGCTCGGCCTCCAGCTCCGCGATCCGCGTGTCGCGCGAGGCCAGTGCGGCGGCGACGTCCGCGGCATCGAACTTCTGCGGAATGTGCTGCGGGCAGTTGGTGTCCCAGGCCTTGATCTTGAACATGATCACCTGCTCGGGCCGCGCGCGATAACCCTGCGGCATCAATGAGCGCGTCAGCGCCGGATCGTCTTCGACGATCTTGGCCTCGCCCCAGATCTTGACGCGCCGGCGATGGGCGTAATCCATGATGAAGATATGCGCCTTCGGGTTCTCCGACAAATTGCCCTGGGTGATGAATTGCTGGTTGCCGGCGAAATCGGCGAACGCCAGCGTGTTTTTGTCCAGCACCTTGATGAACCCCTTGGGTCCGCCGCGATGCTGGATGTAGGGCTGGCCGTCGGCCGACGCGGTCGACAGATAAAAGCTCGTGGTCTCGCTCAGGAAGCTGGCAAGATTGTCGTCGACCTCGGTGCGCCAGCCGCGGGTCTCTTCGACATGCGCGTAAGCCTCGCGCGAACCTTTGCGGGTCTGGATCGCCTTCACCGCCGGGCTGAACGCCGCGTCGCTCGGATAGCTCAAAGAAGTCGTCATCGGAGCCTCCACCAGCTCGTGCGGCGATCGCGCCGCCTCATGTCCACTGATATGAGCTTGGGGCCGTCGGGGACAATCTGGCGCGTCGGAACTTCATAATTGCAGCAGGCGCAATAATGCGCGGCAATGCCTGTAGCCCGCGTGAGCGTTAGCGACACGCGGGGACGCGCACCCGGATGTCGCTGCGCTCTCCGGGCTACGAGCCCGGTGCGCTGCGTTCTCAATCCTGTGACGGCTTCTTCTTCACCACCCGGAATGTGCCGTTGGCGCGCGCAATGACGACGTCGTCGACGCGGATCAGGCTCTGCGCGAAGCAGATCGTTTGGCCGGCCTTGATGACCTCGCCCTCGACGCTGAGCCATTGTCCGATCTCGCCATTGCCGAGATAGTCGACCGCGAGGTTGATCGTGACCAGCGACGAGGCCCAGCCCAAGGCCTGGGCGCAATTATAACCCATCGTGTTATCGGCCAGTGCCGCGATCAGCCCGCCATGAATGTGTCCGCGGCCGTTGGTGTGCGGCCTGCCGACCCGCAGTCCCAGCGTGATCGCCGTCTCGGTCCTGCGCGCATAGAGCGGCTCCCAGGGATCGGTGAACGGGCTGTTGCGGAAATGCGGTTCGAAGCCGCTCGGGATCTCGGTGCTCATCTGCATCTGTCCATTCACTGCTGATGGCCGCATTGAAGACCAGACGCGTGCGCCTTGCACCGCCTACAAAGTTTTAAACGGGATTTGCGCAGGCGTTTGAAACGGGCCCGATATCCGCCACGCATTGCACTTGCAGGAAAGGCCGGATGCAATCCCCGCATGCGCGTTTCCGACCGTGCTGCGGCATCGGAAGCCGGCGCGGCCTGCAACCTTGTTCGCATTGCCGGCATATGGCGATGCTATAGGCTTTCACCTCGATGGTGGCGGCAGCTTCTGCCACTAGACTTGCAATAATGATTATATCCTATAACAATGATCGAAAGGGCGCGTGAAGCCCCCGCTTTGGAGGAGACGATTTCGATGAGGAAGACGCTACTGGCGTTGTGTCTGGCCGCCTGCGTGACGCCCGCAATGGCGCAGCAGGAGAAGACCTTCAACCTGAAGATCTCGCATTGGGTGCCGGCCAGCCATCCGCTGCAGAAGTCGCTCGAGGACTGGGGCGCCGCGGTCGAGAAAGCCTCCGGCGGCACCATCAAATCGACCGTGTTCCCGGCCCAGCAACTCGGCAAGGCCTTCGACCATTACGACATGGCGCGCGACGGCATCGCCGATGTCACCTATGTCAATCCGGGCTACCAGCCCGGCCGCTTCCCGATCATCGGCGCTGGCGAATTGCCGTTCCTGATCTCCGACGCCAAGGGCGGCTCGGAAGGCCTCGACGCCTGGTACCGGAAATATGCCGCCAAGGAGATGAAGGACGTCAAATATTGCCTCGCCTTCATCCATACGCCGTCGGCGCTGCACACCCGCACCAAGAAAGTCATGGTGCCGGACGATATCAAGGGCATGAAGATCCGCCCGGCGGATGCGACGATCGCCAATTTCGTGACCCAGCTCGGCGGCACCAATGTGCAGTCCTCGGCGCCTGAGGTGCGCGACATCATCGAGCGCGGCGTCGCCGACGGCGTGTTCTTCCCCGCCGGATCGCTGGTGCTGTTCGGCGTCGACAAGGTGACGAAGTATCACATCGACGCACCGATGTACGTCACCACCTTCGTCATCGTCATGAACAAGGACAAATACAACGAGATGTCCGACCGCCAGAAGAAGGCGATCGACGACAATTGCAGCACCGAATGGGCCGGCAAGATCGGCGCGCATTGGGGTGAATTCGAGGACGCCGGCGTTGCCAAGATCAAGGCCGAGCCGGGCCAGGAGGTCTACAAGCTGACGCCAGAGCAGACCGCGCTGTGGAAGAAGGCGGCCGATCCGCTGTTCAAGACCTGGGAGGACAACGTCAAGAAGACCGGCGTCGACCCGGATGCGGCGATGACCGAACTGAAGGCCGATCTCACCAAGTACAACGCACTGGCGCAGTAGTCGCCGCATCGGGCGGACCGCGAGCTGTCGCGCAGCGGACGGTGCGCCCCCTCTCCTCGTTGTTACGGGGAGAGGGTCGGGGTGAGGGGCAGACGCACGACAAGTGCAAGCTGTTGGACCTATACCCCTCACCCGGATTGCTTCGCAATCCCACCTCTCTCCGCAAGCGGGGCGAGGTTGTAGCGAGCGCGCGGCAAGGCGTGCGCGTACCTGACTCACGGATCGTACGTCATGAAACGCACCTGGATGGACCGATTCATCGATGGCATCGAATGGATCGCCGCGTTCTTCGTCGGCATTGTCGCGCTCGATATTTTTCTGTCGGTCCTGCTCCGCAACACGCTGAACTACGCGATCCCCGATTCCTTCGACATCGGGCGGATGCTGCTCGGCATCCTGATCTTCTGGGGCATCGCCGCCACCTCCTATCGCGGCACCCACATCACGGTCGACCTGGTATGGGGCAATGTCGGGCCGCGTCAGCAGCGCTGGATCGACGTGTTCGCGACCCTGGTGCTGCTGTTCGTGGTGACGGTGCAGACCTACACGCTGTTCGACAAGGTGCGCGGCACCTACAACGACCACGTCCTGACTTTCGACCTGCACATGCCGACATGGCCGTTCTTTTTGATCGCCTGGATCGGCGACGTCTCGGCCGTGCTGCTGATCGCAATCAGGACCTACCGGCTGATTTTTCATCCCGAGGACATGCATGACCCAGAGATCAAGGCGACGGAGTAGCGCCTCATGAGTACCGATACCGTTGCCCTGCTCGGTTTCGTGGCGCTGTTCGGCCTGATGCTGTTGCGCGTGCCGGTCGGCATGGCCATGGGCCTCGTCGGCGTCACCGGGTTCGGCTACATTGTCAGCGGCCCCGCCGCGCTGAAGCTGGTCGGCCAGACCTCCATGCGCACGGTCACCGACTACACCTTCGGCGTGATCCCGATGTTCCTGCTGATGGGGACCTTCGTTTCCAATTCCGGCATGAGCCGCGAGCTGTTCCGTGCCGCCAACGGCTTTGTCGGCCATATGCGCGGCGGGCTCGGCATCGCGACCGTGGCCGCCTGCGGCGGCTTCGCTGCGATCTCCGGCTCCTCGGTTGCGACCGCGGCGACGTTCTCTGCGGTCGCCTATCCCGAGATGCGCCGCTTCGGCTATCCGCAATCCTTTGCAACCGGCGTGATCGCGGCCGGCGGCACCCTGGGTGCGATGCTGCCGCCGTCCACCGTGCTCGCGGTCTACGGCATCATCACCGAGCAGGACATCGGCAAGCTGTTCGTCGCCGGCATTATTCCCGGCATGCTGGCGATGATCATGTACATGATCACGATCGGATTGATCGGGCGCTTCAGGCCCGGCTTCCTGCCGCAAGGCAAGCCGCTGCCCTGGCGCGAGCGTTTTGCCGGCCTGAAGAGCATCTGGGCGCCGGTGCTGCTGTTCGTGTTCGTGATCGGCGGCCTTTATGGCCTGCCGTTCCTGCCGCGCTTCACGCCGACCGAGGCCGGCGGCGTCGGCGCCACCGGCGCGTTCCTGATCGGCCTGGTCACCGGCCGGCTCGACAAGGACAAGATCCTCACTTCGCTGCTGCAGGCGACCCGCACCGCGGCCGCCGTGTTCACGGTGCTGATCGGCGCCTTGATCTTCGGCTATTTCCTCACGGTGACGCAGACGCCGCAGAAGGTGACGGAATTCCTCACCGGCCTGGGTCTCGGTCCCTACGGCGTGCTGGCGCTGATCATGGTGATGTATCTGGTGCTTGGCTGCCTGATGGACGCGATGGCGATGATCATCCTGACCGTGCCGATCATCTTCCCGGTAGTCGCGCATCTCGGCTTCGACCCGATCTGGTTCGGTGTCATCATCGTCATGACGGTCGAGCTCGGCCTGATCCATCCGCCGGTCGGGATGAACGTCTTCGTCATCAAAAGCGTGGTGAAGGACGTATCCTTCGCCACGATCTTCAAGGGTGTGCTGCCCTTCGTGGTGACCGATCTCGTACGCCTGGTGATCCTGATCGCGTTCCCGATCCTCGCCACCTGGCTGCCGCAACAGATGATGGCGCACTAGTTCACGTGAATCGTAGGATGGGTTGAGCGCAGCGATACCCATCATGCCTCCGCATATACCGCAATAAGCGATGGGCATCGCTGCGCTCAACCCATCCTACGATCTGCAACAGATGATGGCGCACTGATGAACAACCCAATTCTGCAAACGAAGTACGTCTTCACCATCACCGCGCTGATCGGCAGCGTGACCTCGGCGGGCGAGATCGGCATCGGCGTGCGCCGGATCATCCCGATCCACGGCGGCGAGGTTACGGGGCCGGGCCTGAATGGTGAGGGGATCTCGGCCAAGGTCTGTGCCTTCGGCGCCGACTTCCAGATCATCCGTCCGAACGAGCTGATCGATCTCGAAGCCAAATACGCCTTCGAGACCGATGACGGCGCGACTGTGTATGTCGAGAACCGCGGCATCCGCTTCGGGCCGCTCGACCTGCTCGGCAAGCTGAAGCGCGGCGAGCCGGTAGATCCCGCGCTGATCTACTTCCGCACCCACCCGCGCTTCGAGACCGGCCACGACAAATATCGCTGGCTGATGCAGCACATCTTCGTGGGCTCCGCCGCCCGCCACGCCGAACGCGTCGTCATCGACGTGCATGTGGTGCTGTAAGAAGGCGTTGTCTCGGCACAGTCCACCCTCTCCCCTTGGGGGAGAGGGTGGCAGCCTCGAGGCGATGCAAAGCATCGCCGGGAGGCTGCCGGGTGAGGGGTTCTCCCCTCATCATAGGATTACGATTGCGGCACGAACCCCTCACCCGAGTGAGGTATGTCGTAAGCAATTGTGTCGCCCTCTCCCGCAAGGGGAGAGGGCGCAGTCATGATCAGCGCGACAGATCCCATGCCGACCAGCCGGCGCCGGGACAATACTGTTTGTGTGATGCGCCGTGTGACCAACCGTCGGGCAAATCAGTTTGCAGTTTGCAAGAGCCGACAGCGCGGCGACGCCAAAGCGGCGGAAAATCGCCGCGCGGGAAAATTCATTTCGTCAGCCGGTCCAACGTATTGCGATCCGTAAGGCTTCCCACCGCAAAATTTAGCTTTCGTTTTTCAGAAAATCATGGATGATGCCTGCATCCTGCCTCGACGAGAGGGGCGTACGCGCGGTCGTCACGATGCGCGGGGCGGGGACGCGGTGGCCGCACCGTGTTGCAGCGTGATCTGATCACGCCGACGAACAACATGATGCGGACGTGAAGTCGTGTGGTCCTGGCATCCCGGTGCTGATGCCAAGCTTCGCTATGCTCTTCGTTGAGCACGCGGGCGACGGGGGCAAACAAGCCGGTCCCCGAGGAGATCACGTATAAGCGTAAAAACCATCGCGCAGGGAATGCCGGTTGATCGGCTGAACCTGTGGTACCTGCCGCCTGCATTTTTTTCTGCAGGCGGGCCATGGGTGAGGCCTTCACCCGGCATTCCCTGCGCCCTCTCCGACCGAGAGGGCAGGTGCTTCGCAAGACTCGGGCGTCATCCGCCGCGGGAATGCGAACACGCATCTGCTGTGAACCGTTGATGGGAATGGCGGTGCCTGGGAGAGAGTGCGACCTCCCTTCTGCCCATCATGACAAGCGAAACACAGCGCCCATGCTGCACTGCAGAAGCTGTACTCACATTCCTTCTTCATTGACTCCCGCCGTGATCGTTATAAAACATAACTATTCAGAACAGGACACAATGGTTCAGATGGGAAACGCCGATATGCCAGCGCCCGCAGCCGATGCGGCGCTGCTCAAGATCGAACGGCAGGGCGCGGTGCTGGCCGTGGGCCTCAACCGTCCGGCGAAGCGCAACGCGCTCAATGACGGCATCATCCTCGCCATTGGCGAGTGCTTCGCCGATCTGCCTGACGACATCAGGGCGGTGGTGATCCACGGCCTCGGCGACAATTTCTCTTCCGGTCTCGATCTGTCCGAACTGCGCGAGCGCGACGCCACCGAGGGCCTGCTGCATTCGCAGATGTGGCATCGCGTGTTCGACCGCATCCAGTACAGCCGCGTGCCAGTCATCGCCGCGCTGAAGGGTGCCGTGATCGGCGGCGGGCTCGAGCTTGCATGTGCGGCGCATATCCGCGTCGCCGAGCCTAGCGCCTACTTCGCGCTGCCTGAGGGCCAGCGCGGCATCTTTGTCGGCGGTGGCGGCTCGGTGCGGCTGCCGCGCCTGATCGGCGTGGCGCGGATGGCGGACATGATGCTCACGGGCCGCGTCTATTCGGCGAGCGAAGGCTCGGCCTATGGCTTTACGCAATATCTCGTCGAGGACGGCGGCGCGCTCAACAAGGCGATGGAGCTGGCGGGGAAGATCGCCGGCAATGCGCCGCTGACCAATTTCGCGGTGCTGCAGGCGCTGCCCATGATCGCGGAAGCCAATCCGCAGACCGGCCTCTTGATGGAATCGCTGATGGCTACCGTCGCGCAGAGCGACCAGGAGGCCAAGAAGCGTATCCGCGCCTTTCTCGATCACAAGACCGCAAAAGTGAAACCGACGTGACATGAACGCGCCAATAACAAACACACAGGGAGGAGACGGAAAGACGCAGGCGCGAGCCGCCAGCGTGCATCCGTTACGCGCGATCTCGTTCAACGATCCCGCTGTCAGCATCGAGCGCCGCGCGGACGGCACGATCTATCTGCGGCCGAAGCAGCCGCTCGCGGACTATCCCCGCCGCATCACCGATCGCCTCCATCATTTCGCCGAAGCCACGCCGGATCGCGTCTTCATGGCGGAGCGCCAAGGCGGGAAAGGCTGGCGCGAGCTGACCTATGCCGAGCTGCTGGCGGCGAGCCGGCACATCGCCTCGGCGCTGCTGCAGCGGGGCCTCACAGCCGACCGACCGGTGATGATCCTGTCGGGCAATTCGATCGACCATGTGCTGATCGCGTTCGGCGCGCTCTATGCCGGCATCCCGTTCTGCCCGGTATCCCCGGCCTATTCGCTGGTGTCGCGGGACTACGGCAAGCTGTCCTATTTGATGAAGCTGTTGACGCCGGGGCTGGTGTTTGCCGATGACGCCGATACGTTTGCCGACGCGCTGGTGGCGAACGTGCCTGAGGGTACCGAAATCGCTGCGTCCTTCGGCGCGGTGCCCGGCCGCGCGGTCACGCGGCTCGCGGATTTGATGGCGACGCCGCTCTATTCCGGTTTGGGCGCCGCGCATGAAAAGATCGGCCCCGACACCATCGCCAAATTCCTGCTCACCTCGGGCTCGACCGGCAATCCGAAAGCCGTGATCAACACCCAGGCGATGATCTGCGCCAACCAGGTGATGATCCGCGAGACGCTCGCCTTCCTGAAAGACGAGCCGCCCGTGATCGTCGACTGGCTGCCGTGGAATCACACCTTTGGCGGCAACCACAATATCGGGCTGACCTTGTACAATGGCGGCTCGATGTATCTCGATCGCGGCAAGCCGGTGCCCGGCGGCATCGAAGAGACCGTGCGCAATCTGCGTGAGATCTCGCCGACGGTCTATTTCAACGTGCCCAAGGGCTATGAGTCGCTGCTGCCGTATTTGCGCGAGGATACGGGCTTGCGCAAAACCTTCTTCCGGCGCCTGCATGCGATGTTCTTCTCGGGTGCTGCGCTCGCGCCGCATGTCTGGGACGAACTCGATGCGTTGTCGGTCGCGGAGACCGGCGCGCGCGTGCCGATGCTGACGGGCCTGGGCGCGACCGAGACCGCGCCGTTCTTCATGTCGGTCAATCCGCGCACCAGCCGGTCCGGCCATGTCGGGCTGCCGGTGCCGGGCAACGAAGCCAAGCTCGTGCCCAACAACGGCAAGCTCGAAGTACGCGCCAAGGGCCCGAACGTGACGCCGGGTTACTGGCGCCAGCCCGAGGTCACTGCGGCGACGTTCGACGAGGAGGGCTTCTACAAGCTCGGCGACGCGCTGAAGCCCGCCGTCGCGGATGATTTCGACGCCGGCTTCGACTTCGACGGCCGCATTGCCGAGGATTTCAAGCTCGCCAGCGGCACCTGGGTCTCGGTCGGGCCGCTGCGCGCGCGCTTCATCACGGCCTGCGCGCCGCTGGTGCGCGATGTCATCATCGCCGGCATCAACCGCGATGAGATCTCGGCGATCGTCGTGCTCGATCTCGACGGCTGCCGGCTGATCAATGCGACCTTGCCGCAGGACGATCTCGCCGCCACCGCGGCCGATCCGCTCATTCGCGAGGCCTTCCGCGAGCGTTTCACGCGCTTCTTTGCCACCGCCACCGGCTCGTCGAACCGGGTCACCCGCGCGATCCTGCTGGGGACGCCGCTGTCGATCGATCGCGGCGAGGTCACCGACAAGGGCTCGATCAACCAGCGCGCGGTACTGGAGAATCGCAAAGAGCTGATCGACAATTTGTATTCCGACACGCCCCCGGCCGAGATCATTTCAATCGGCTGATCATTGCACTCATCTGAAGGAGACAAATCATGCAGTTGAAGGATCAGGCCGCGATCGTCACCGGCGGTGCCTCGGGTCTCGGGGCCGCGACCGCGCGAAAGCTGGCCGCGCAGGGCGCGAAGGTCGCCGTGTTCGATCTCAACGCCAAGCTGGCCGAGGAGGTCGCAGCCGAGATCAAGGGCACCGCGGTGGTCTGCGACGTGTCGGATGCGGCGGCGGCCGAGGCCGGCATTGCGCAGGCGAGCAAGGCGCATGGTCCGGCGCGGGTGCTGGTGAACTGCGCCGGCATCGGCGTCGCCAAGCGCGTGATCGGCCGCGAGGGACCGATGGCGCTGGCCGATTTCGATCGGGTGATCAGGATCAACCTGATCGGCTCGTTCAACATGCTGCGGCTCGCCTCGACCGAAATGTCGAAGCTGGAGCCGCAGGCAAGCGGCGAGCGTGGCGTCGTCATCAACACTGCGTCCGTTGCCGCCTATGACGGCCAGATCGGGCAGGCGGCCTATTCGGCCTCCAAGGGCGGCATCGTCGGCATGACGCTGCCGATCGCGCGCGAACTCGCGCAGTTCGGCATCCGCGTGCTGACCATCGCGCCCGGCCTGTTCCTGACGCCGCTGCTCGCCAATTTGCCGCAGGAAGCGCAGGATTCGCTCGCCGCAGCGATCCCGTTCCCGCGCCGCCTCGGCCACGCCGACGAGTTCGCCTCGCTGGCCATGCACATGATCGACAATCCTTACCTGAATGGCGAAGTGGTGCGCCTCGACGGCTCACTGCGCATGGCGCCGAAGTAGCTGCTGTCATGCGTAAGTGCGGCCGTCATTGCGAGGAGCGAAGCAACGAAGCAATCCAGGCTTTCTTTCTAACTCTGGGTTGCTTCGCTTCGCTCGCAATGACGGGGACAGTGCGTAGGGTCGGCAAAGCGAAGCGTGCCCACGATCCAGAGCGAGAACCGTAGTTACAATGGTGGGCACGGCTGCGCCTTTGCCCACCGTACCGCATGACGAGAGGTCCTCGACCATGTTCGTCCACCGACGCGACGTGCAGATCCAGTGGGGCGATTGCGACCCCGCCAACATCGTCTACTATCCGCGCTACTTCGCAATGTTCGACGATTCCACCTCGGTCATGTTCGAGGCCGCCGGCTGCTCCAAGCAGGATCTCGTGCACCGCTACGGCCTGGTCGGCATTCCCATGGTCGATACGCGGGCGAAGTTCTACATCCCCTCGACCCATGGCGACTGGATCACCATAGAGAGCCGGATCGAAAGTTTTGGCCGCTCCTCCTTCGAGGTCACGCACAAGGTGTTCAAGGGCGAGCAGCTCGCGCTCGAAGGGTTCGAGACGCGGGTGCTGGTCGGCCGCGATCCCAATAATCCGGACAAATTGAAATCGGCCGCGGTGCCGGAGGAGGTCAAGGCCCTGTTCATGCGCGGCTGACACGGGCAGGCCGTGCGCATTGCGTCTGCAACCATTGTCTACACCGGTCGCGCTAACCTTAGCGGTGCTCCGCTCTCGAATTTTTCAGGGGTTGCGCTAAACAAGGCGCGGCCTTGGTCACTTGAACAGAAGCGTATCTTTGGGAGGAACATAATGAGAAAAACCTATCTGGCGGCTGCGGCCGTCGCTGCGATGCTTGGGGCAGCGCCGGCGCTGGCCCAGACCAACGAGATCACGATCGGCATCACCACCACCACGACGGGACCGGCGGCTGCGCTCGGAATCCCCGAGCGCAACGCGCTCGACTTCGTGCCGAAGGAAATCGGCGGCGTGCCGCTGAAGATCATTGTGCTCGATGACGGCGGCGACCCGGCCACCGCGACCACCAATGCGCGGCGTTTCGTCACGGAGTCCAAGGCCGACATCATCATGGGCTCGGCGACCACGCCGCCGACCATCGCGGTCTCCAACGTCGCCAACGAGGCCGGCATTCCGCATTTCGGTCTTGCCCCGTTCCCGGTGACGCCCGAGCGCGCCAAATGGTCGGTGGTGATGCCGCAGCCGGTGCCGATCATGGGCAAGGTGCTCTACGCGCACATGAAGGCGCATAATGTGAAGACGGTCGGCTATATCGGCTACTCGGATTCCTACGGCGATCTGTGGTTCAACGACCTCAAGGCGCAGGGCGTGCCGCTGGGCCTCTCCGTGGTCGACGAGGAGCGCTTTGCCCGTCCCGACACCTCCGTGACCGGGCAGGTGCTGAAGCTCGTCGCCGCCAATCCGGACGCGATCTTGGTCGGCGCCTCCGGCACCGCGGCCGCGCTGCCGCAGACCGAGCTGCGTGACCGCGGCTACAAGGGCCTGATCTACCAGACCCATGGCGCCGCCAGCATGGATTTCATCCGCATCGCCGGCAAGGCAGCGGAGGGCGTGATCATGGCGTCGGGTCCGGTGATGTCGCCGGAGACGCAGCCGGACAGCGCGCTGACCAAGAAGCCCGGCCTGACGCTCGACAAGGAATATGAAGCGAAATATGGCCCGAACAGCCGCAGCCAGTTCGCCGGTCATTCCTACGATGCGTTCGAGCTGCTGAAGCGCGTCATCCCGGTGGCGCTGAAGACCGCCAAGCCCGGCACGCCCGAATTCCGCGAGGCGATCCGCCAGGCGCTGCTGACCGAGAAGGACATGGCGGCGAGCCAGGGCGTCTATAATTTCACCGAGAAGGATCGGTCCGGTCTCGACGACCGCGCCCGCATCATCCTGACGGTGAAGGACGGAAAATACGTTCCGGCGCAGTAAGCGTTGCGCGACGAAGAACTTCCCGAGGCGAGCCTAGCTCGCCTCGGCCTCGTGAAAACCGAGATAGCTCGCCGCGACGCGGCTGTCGGTGGCGATCTCGCTGGCCTTGCCGTTCAGCACGAACTCGCCGAGCT
>NZ_JBARGP010000078.1:0-26157 GCF_049798375.1 Bradyrhizobium sp. | reverse complement strand
GACCTGGCCCGAGGCTTCGCGGACGCCGACGATGTGCTGCATGACGCCCTGGGTGCCCTGCGCCGCCTGCTGCACGCTGCGCGCAATCTCGCGCGTTGCGGCGCCCTGCTCCTCGACGGCCGCCGAGATCGCTTCGGTGATCTCGTTCATCTGGCCGATCGTGGTGCCGATCTCACGGATGGCATTGACGGTCGAGCCGGTGGCGTCTCGGATCGCCTGGATCTGGCTCGTGATGTCCTCGGTCGCCTTGGCGGTCTGCGCCGACAGGGCCTTGACCTCGCTGGCGACGACGGCAAAGCCACGGCCGGCCTCGCCGGCGCGCGCCGACTCGATGGTCGCATTGAGCGCCAGCAGGTTGGTCTGCCCGGCGATTGTCTGGATCAGCGCCATCACCTCGCCGATCTTCTGGCTGGCGTCGACAAGCTGTTGCACCATCGACTCGGTCCGCGTGGCCTGATCGACCGCGTCCCGCGCGATCGAGGACGATTGCGTCACCTGCCGCGCGATCTCCGAGATCGACGAGGAGAGCTGCTCGGCCGAGACCGAGACGGTCTGCACGTTCTTGGCGGTCTGCTCGGCGGCCGCGGCCACCTTCGCGCTCTGGTCGGTGGTGCCCTCGACGATGGTCGACATCGACGTCGCCGACGATTGCAACTCGCTGGCGGCGGTCGCGGTGCCCTGGATCACGCTGCCGATCGAGCGTTCGAAATCGTCCGCGATGCCCGCCAGCACGGAGCGGCGATCCTCCGCGGCGCGCTGCTTGGACGTTTCCTGCTCCGCACGCAGCCGATCGGTCTCGGCGAGATGATCCTTGAACACCTGCAGGCTGCGCGCCATGCGGCCGATCTCGTTTTTGCGGTCGGCGAACGGCACCTCGAAGGCGACATCGCCCTTGGTCAGTCGATCCATCGCCTCGCAGGTCGTCTCGAGCGGCGCGACGATGCCGCGGCCGAGCCAGAATGCAATCAGGCCGGCGATCGCGAGCCCAGCCAAGCCGCCGACGCCCGACCACAGCGCGCGCTGGTAGACCACCGCATCGACGTCGTCGACATAGACGCCAGCCTGGATCGCCAGCATCTTGTCGCCGGTGCCGAAGGTTCCGACATAGGACAGCTTGCGTTTCTCGGCGCCGCCGCCGGAGCGCGGCGCCATGTATTCGACGAAGCCGCCGCCGGCGCGCGCTTCGCGCACGATGTCCTGGATCAGGAGCTTGCCGGTGTTGTCCTTGAACTCCCATCGGTTGACGTTGATGTATTTCGGATTGCTGTGGACATAGGTGACGCCGGCATCCGCGGGGCCGGTGCCGTAGACGCCGATATAGTCCGCATATTGTCCCCAGCGGATGGCACCGATCGCCGCGAACGCCATTCGGCGTGCCTGGTCAGGCTCGATCTTGCCAGCTTTCGCTTCAGCGTCGTAGTAGGTGAGGATCCGCGTCGCGGCGTCCACCATCCCGTGTACAGCGGTCCCCCGCTCCTCCAGCACCGCATCGCGCAGCACCAGAATCTGCATCGCCGAGACAACGAGCAGGGTGAGTGATAGCACCGCGATGATTGTCGCCAGGCGCTGATAAACGGTGAGATGTCGCATCTGATCGGCCTCGAATTTGAGCGATGCTGGTCGCTAGCAACTCGGCATTAGTGGTTTGCTAGCCGGGGATATTACGGGCCCAACTATTAAAATACCTTCCCCATTGCGGGGAGCGGCGAAGCCGCCGGCAAGGCTGGTTCAGCGGCTTACGGAGATGATGCCTCGAGGGCCTTTCTCGATATTGCGGGACTAATTCGAACAAATCGTCCCGGAACGAGATGAAATCGCGGAGGCGAACGGGACCGAGAGGCGAAAAGCGAGCCTGTACACGTTATAGCTGTAGAACAAAATTGCTCGCTGTGCGCCTCGTGCGACGAAAGATCGCGCCTTCCGAAAGTATAAGAAGTCGTTCTCGCGGCGCCCATGCGTCCGAGCTATCGGCAGTGCGTCGCCCGAAATCGAGGGCGCAGGGAAGACCGGGCACCGGCCGGTGCCCATGGTCCGCGTGCAACAAAAAAGCACGCGGCAGAACCACAGGCTCAGCCGAGCATGCCCGGCCTTCCCTGCGCGATGGTTTTAACGGCTGCTTCGTACTCTCCCCGGGGACCGGCTTTCTTGCCCCCGTATCGCGACAATGCGAAACGCATTGCGCGCGGCATCAGCACCGGGATGCCAGGACCATACGACTTGACCGTGCGTATCGGGTTGTTCGTCGGCATGATGAGATCACGCTGCAACACCGATACGCCCACCGCATCTCCGCCTCGCGTGTCGTGACGATCGCGATACGCCCCTCGTGTCGAGGCGGGACGAGCGACAAGAAAGCATGATTTCTGGGAAAACGAAAGTGAAATTTTTGCGCCTCGGTGTCCGACGACGGCGATACGGCTGATAGTGCAAGCAAAATTAGATTTTACCTACGACCGACTTTCTACCTTGCGGACTCCGCAACAGACGACGAAGCTGCGCATATTTCGTCACGTGATTTGCCCGACGAGGCTGGGCAAGAACTTCTGCTTTATTCCCAGGAGCCTTGGCGAGACCGTCTTTGCGCCGGCTTGTTTCCGATGTGGTGATCGGCCTTGAATCGCAGTTGGCTATTTGTCGGCCTTCCCGAAGGGAACATCGGGAGCATGACCGAGCCGCTATCCTCAACAGCGGATGCACGCAACGGCCGAAGCTCTCTATGCGACCTGCTTCTTGATTTTTGCGAACGTGCTCAGCTTCAACCAGGCGCGCAGATTGGTGCAAAGCTCAGTGCTGCCTGTCAGAAGAATTCGTCCGTTCTCGAACGCCGGACCGATGCCAGTGTATCCGAGCCAGATTTCGGTCATCGTTCGCAGATCCGTTGACACATAGAGATCGACATCGAAACCTGGGTCGATCAGGCATAAGTCGACCTCCTTTCCCGGCTCGACGATAAGCCAATAGTCCCGCTCCGGAGGCTGCCGTTCATTGAACATGAACTGGATCGTGCATCGCCGCCGCGGCATAGGATCGGTGCCGATGTTACGCCTGATGTCCCACATCAGCAGATTGGCATCGAGCTGCTTCAGCGTAGCTTCGGTCTTGACCCATCGATGTCCCCACATGCCGATCGCTTCGATGATGGGACGCAGCTCCCATCCTGCTTCGGTCAGCCGATATTCATAGATACCTTGCTCACGCTCGGCGGGCACGCGCGCCAAAATGCCGGCGGCCTCAAGCTCTTTCAAACGCTTGGAAAGCAACGCGGGCGACATGCTCGGCACGCCGCGCCGCAACTCGTTGAACCGGGTCGATCCAAGCACGAGTTCGCGAAGAACAAGCAGTGTCCAGCGAGAGCAGATGATCTCTGCAGCCATCGAAACGGGGCAGAACTGATTGTAGCTGCTGTCCGACATGGAAGCCTTCCGACAATGTTGGCCAATCAGGAGTACGACTGGCTTTGCAAGATGGCCAGTTCAGATTTTGTACCGCCCAGGTTCAGATCCTGAACTGGCGCTTTTGAACGCCGCCATGACATGTTTGGGCCGGTTTCGCGATGCGGACCAGGCCTTTGGGCCGAGTTCCGAGACACGAGGAGATCGAGCATGCAAGTTGCGACGATGCCTATTGACTACGCGGCCATCAAAAAGCGCCAGCAGGCGGTTTGGTCGTCCGGCGATTATGCCATAATCGGGACGACCCTCCAGATTGTCGGCGAGCGATTGTGCGAGGCAGTCGACATGCGCGCCGGAAACAGGGTCCTCGACGTCGCGGCCGGGAACGGGAATGCGACGCTTGCCGCAGCGCGCCGCTTTGCACATGTGGTCTCGACGGACTATGTCGAAGCCCACCTCCGGCAAGGCAAGGAGCGCGCCGCGGCCGAACGCTTCAGGATCGATTTTCAGGGGGCTGACGCGGAAGAGTTGCCCTTTCCTGACGGCAGCTTTGACGTGGCGCTGTCCACCTTTGGCGTCATGTTCGCGCCGAACCAGGAGAAAGCAGCCGCCGAACTCGTTCGGGTAGTACGCCGGGGCGGCAAGGTCGGGCTCGCGAACTGGACGCCGGATGGGTTCGTTGGCCGACTCCTGAAGATCGTAAGCAAATACACGCCCGCACCCGCCGGCCTCAAGCCAAGCGTTCTCTGGGGCACCTCGGAGCGCCTTGCAGAGCTGTTTCCGGGACATGAGATTAACGCTGCGGAGCAAACCTTCATGTTCCGCTACACGTCGCCAGAGCATTGGCTCCACGTCTTTCGCACGAGCTACGGGCCTACCAACCGCGCGTTTGCTGCGCTTGAGGGCGAGAGAGCTGTTGCGCTGGAAGCCGACATTCTCGACCTGCTCGAGAGATCGAATTGGGGCGGTAGCAACAGCCTCGTGATCCCCGGGACCTATCTCGAAGCTGTGATTACAAGGAGCTGAGGCCGGAACGTATAGAACGGCACGGATGCCATGCGAGAAGCGATGACAATCGCGCTCGAACGCATCGCGAAGCGTCGGGACGAGTCGCTACAGCTTCTGCGGGCAGTTGCGCACGGCGTTGAACACGACGCGCGGCACGCCCACCCGCTCGTCGCCGTAGAGCGCAACGAGCTCGTCCGTGTGCGCATCGGGCTCTGAACTGACGACGGCCAGCCGGTCGAAAAACGACTGATCCAGCTCGCTGTCCTTGAGGCGCATGGCGCCCCAGACGTCCCATGGGAGCATCTCGCGGTTGTTCAGCGCCGCAATGTCGCGAATGATGTTGCCAGCGATGAACCAGAGCCCGTGCATGTCGAGGATGCCGAAGGCATTCGGATCGGCTTGACCGCTGCGGCAGTGCGACCAGGCATCGCCGGCGACCAGGAATTGATCCCGCGGCACGTCGGCCGGATCGAAGCTCACGCCGAACAGCTCGCGCTGGCATTCATCGAGCTGCGCATCGAACAGGACCCAACGCCCGTTCGCTTCATCCCAATATTCCGTCACCCAATGATCGATGTACTGACTCCGTTCGAAATAGGCGCCGAAGCCGCAACGGGCGCGCGCCGCGACGCCATGCCGGCGCAGCATCGCCACATGCAGCAAGGTAAAGTGCCGGCAGACACCGACCTGCCGCTCGCCGGCGCCGCGTGATGCCGACAGCGGCCGGTCGTCACGAGCGACGATCTGATCCAGGATCTGCTCGACCCCGCGGATGTGGGCTTGCGCGTGCTGGTCGCGGCTGAGCGTCACGCCATAGGCGGGCGCGATATGCTCGTGGATCAGCAAACCCTGTACGGCCTTGGCAAGCGCGGAGGGATCGCGCGGCAAATTGTCGAACAGACCGGCGCGGCGTCCCGGATCGCTCATGGCCACCGTTGTCCTGTACCGATCGAGATCCATCTGCATGTCTCCGACTCGATAGGAACATCGGCGCCGCCGCACCGTCGCCAGTCTAGCGCAGATCGAGCGCCGCTCCCATCGACAAACAAGGGTCCATTGACACCCGATCCCTGGTAATTTGCGGCGGCCTCTATGAAGCGGATCACATACCGCCGCTCGCGCGCGTCCTACACTGCCGCGCATCTGACTAGGTTCATGTCGCTATCGCAGCAACTTCTCGGGAGAGACACATGGTTGCGATCAAAACATTTGCAGCATTGCTCCTGATCCTGGCGGCGCTGGCTGCGGCCAGCCCCGCCTCCGCCTGCCCGGCCGGATACGTCGCCTGCGGCCCGGCCTGTTGCCCGGGCAAGTGACCGCCACCGGCGAACCAATAACCAGGGGCCGGATCATGAAACTGACGATCATGCTTGCCATGACCGCGGCGCTGGGCGCGGGCCCCGCCGCCTACTATGCGACGATGCCGAACGACGATCCGCTGGGCGCGACGCTGCATGATTATGGCCTGGATCCGATCCATCCGCCCTCCAACCTGCTGCAGGTCGGATCGCTCTATCTGGTCGATGCCAGGGCCGGGACCTACACCCCCATCTGCGACGCCGACAAAACCGATCTGGTCGACTGGGTCAGGACGTCGCCGAGCTTCGAGATCAGCA
Source organism: Bradyrhizobium sp. (assembly GCF_049798375.1). GTDB lineage: Bacteria > Pseudomonadota > Alphaproteobacteria > Rhizobiales > Xanthobacteraceae > Bradyrhizobium. Next base: position 20,141 of record NZ_JBARGP010000078.1, on the reverse strand, counting down.
GTTCCCTCGAGCGGAAAGGCGAATTTGCCGCCAGCGTCGCGGCCGGTGAGCTGTTCGACGGCAACGCCGGCCAGGACTATGTCGTGAGGATCCATTCGTCACTCACCGAAGTCGAGCTGACGGAGATCACGCTCGGCGCCAACCTGACGATCTTCCAGAAGCTGATGGCAAAGCCCACTTGCGCCGCGGTCGCGATGCAGTTCGTCAATGACAACCGCTATGTCTGCCAGGGGCAGCGGATCCTCAAGGCGACGGCGCAATACAAGCTCGAACGCGACACGCACAGCCAGCTTGCGACGCATGCAGCGGCCAAGGATATCGCGGCCTCGGCCCGGGCGGCGATTCAGACAAACAGCGACCAGTCGCTGGCCGACCACGAGGGCCAGTGGTTTTCCGGCTCGGCGCTGCAATACGGCGTCTCGATGAACCCGCTGTGCATGTCGCCGCAGCACGCCCGCTACGCACGCGTGCTGCCGCAGACCGCGCTGCAGCGGCTCTGGAATTCGTTCCTGTTCAATCTGGTCGAGCCGATGCTGCCGCCGACCGATGATGCCGAGCAAGCGCCTCCGCCTGCGCAAGGGCCGCGCGTGGCCAAGCAATAGTTCGCGCGTCACTCGGATGTCCCAGACTGGCTTGTCGCAACGCCACCCGCCTTGCGGATCGGCCGTTGCTGGTCACACCACGGCGACCGTCACGGCCTGCGGCCGCCGCCGGCCGAGCAACACCAGGATGGCGAGCGCGGCGCAGGAGCAGAGCAGCGCCAGCCCGAGCAGCGCATTGCTGCCGAACCGGGTCAGCAGCATCACCAGGATCGGCGCGGAGGCGGCGGAGAGAATGTTGAGCGGCAGCGCCATCCGCGACATCGCCCTGGTGAACTCGGTCTTGTCGTAGAAGATCAGCGGCATGGTGGCGCGCGCGACCGCGAGCGCGCCGCTGCCCATGCCATAGAGCAGCATGAACAGCGCGACCGTCCAAATGGCGCCGCCATTCAGCATCAGCAGCAGCATGGAAATCGGCAGCGCGAGACCGGCGACGACGGCCGTGGAGATGCCGTCCCAGCGGCCGCCGCCGAGAAAATCGATGGCGCGCGCGGCAACCTGGATGACGCCCAGCATCGAGCCGAGGCTGATGGCCTCCGTCGCCGACAGGCCTTCGGCCTTGAACAGCTCGATCAGCACCGCCCCCATGCCGAAGGTCACGAACACATAAAGTCCGAGCGTCGTCACTAACAGATAGAACGTGCCGCGCGACGGCGACGGCGGCAAAGCTGCCGCCGCGGGGCCAAGCACGGTGACGACCCCGGCGGCCCTACGGCGCGGCAAGCCAAACGCAAACAGCGGCAGGCACACCAGCGGTACCATGACCGCATAAATCAGGCAGGTGCCGCGCCATCCGAACAGGCCGGTGAGGAAGACGGTGGTTGGCCAGAACACGCTGCTGGCGAGACCCGTCACCAGCATCAGCGCGCCGATCGCGCTCTTGGCGTTGCGGCCGGCGACCTCGTTGAGGACGATCAACCCCGCCGTCGTCAAGGTCGCACTGCCGGCGACGCCGAGGCACACCCAGCCGGCAAAATAGGTCAGCGGTCCGTGCGCGACCGCGAGCAGCACGAAGCCCGGAACGAACACCAGCGTGCCGACCATCATCACCCACCGCGCACCATGGCGCGTGAACGGTCCGGCGAGCCAGGGCGAGGCCAGCCCCATGGCGCTGTAAAACACCGAAGTGCCGGCGAAGACCGCGGCAATGTCCATGTCCAGATCAGCAGCGAACTGCCGGCCGATGACAGCGGGAAGGCTGATGGTGCCCCAACCGATGAGTTGCGTGATGGCGAGGACGATGAGGACGCGAAATATCCTGAGATCGGCAATCAAGAGGGGCATTCCGCAATGCGGTCCAGCGACACGGCCGTCAAAAAACGATGGGTCCGCATCGTGTCGCCGGACGGCCGGACTTACAACCGCGCACATCTCAATGCAGCCATGACAATACTGCCGTGAATTGACTGCTGTGACTTGACTGCCGTGACTTGGCCGGGAACCGCGCCGATCAGCGACCAGCGCCGCGTTGCAGTGCGTCCGAAACTGGCGGTCTAATCAGGACTTGGCCGGCTTCGCCGGACATGATTTGCGCAGCGCCACGAGCGCCGCGCGCATCTTGGCGAAATAGGTTGCGTCGTCCTCCGGCGTCATGTCGGAGCAGATATAGTCCATGTGGTATTTGACTTCCTGCTCGAAGCTGCGGTGCCACTCCGCGTGGTCATAGACCGCGAAGATCTCGTCATAGGCGAACAGCATGTGTGCGACGAAGTTCTTGTAGAGCACCCATTTGAGGCGGTCGGCGCGAATCTCCGCCATGTCAGGTTCGGTCAGGTCGGGATGGCGAAGCTGGGCCTCGCTGTAGGACATGTAGACCTGACGGGCCGCGGCCTCGCGCGCATTGGTCCGGAGCTGGTTGACCTGGGCACCGATGATCGCGAAGCCAACGATCGCCAGCCAGGCCGAGGCGATCTGGGCCCAATTCGATTTCGGTCGCTTGTTATCGCCCATCGCCGCTTCCAGCCTCAGCCGTCAGTTCACATCAATGCCCGGCAGCGCCTAGCCTGCGGCCGCGGCCCGTGCCGACAGCGCCAGGCCTTCGACCCGCGGCAGCGTCATCAGTGCTGGCTTGGCGAAGTAATAGCCCTGCAGCAGAGAGATTCCGGCGGCGCGCAACACGATCAACTCGGCCTCGGTCTCGATGCCCTCCGCGAGCAGCTCGATGCCGAGCTGGCGCGCGATCGCCGCGATCCCGGCGATGATCACCTGCTTCGGTTGGCTGGCGTCGATATTCCGCACCAGCTCCATGTCGATCTTGATCAGGTTCGGCTGTAATCGCGCCAGCAGGCTCAACCCCGCGTAGCCGGCGCCGAAATCGTCGAAGGCGGTCCAGAAGCCGAGCTCCTTGTACGTGCGGATGATGGACTCGACGTGCGCCGGCTCCGCCATGCGCTCGTTCTCGGTGAACTCGAACATCAGATTTTGGGCGGGGAAGCTGGCGCGTTTCGCCGCGGCCAGCGACTTCTGGATGCAGGCGCGCGGCTCGTACACCGCGTTCGGCATGAAGTTGATGGACAGGCGCGCAGCGGGATCGTCGAACAGGCGGCCTGCGGTTTCGATCGCCAGCACGCGCGCGGCCTGGTCGAAGCGATAGAGTTGATCGTCGGTCAGCTGGCTCAGCACGCTATACGCAGACTCGCCGTCGGGCCCGCGCACCAGCGCCTCATAGCCCCAGACCCGTCCCTGCTGCACATCGACGATCGGCTGAAACGCCATCTTGAAGGCGAAGGGAAGCTCAGTGCCATCACCACATCCCAGACACTTGCTGGCCATCATCCTCTCCCTTTGTCCGCGTCGATTACTGCTCTGCGCGCCTTAACAAACCGACAAGCAGCTTTGGTGTCTGGCGCGTTAAAATCTTCGATGGGAGCAGAAGACGAGTGTTCACCGACGCGCCGAGCGGCTGTTCCCGGCATCGCCGCGATGTGCCGATGTGCGATGGATCTCGCAGCGACCGGGTCTCGGCAGAAAACCAGCCCGCGCCATCGCTTTCCTGGAACAACTCGATCGGGAACAGCGCCGTCAGAAGACGTTCATCCTTTCCTGAACGTCGCCTTCGTTTGCATGTTAGCGTTGGACGCTTATGCGTTTCCGCTCTCCAGAAGGATGGGGCATCTGTGCATGACCTGCTTGCCGGAACGACACGCGATCATCATTGGCGGCGGCGCCTCCGGCGTCCTGCTCGCCTATCAGCTGCTGCAACATCCGGACGCGGATTTCCGCGTCACGCTGATCGAGAAGCGCTCCGAGGTCGGACGCGGGCTCGCCTATCACACCGGCAATTCAGAGCACCTGCTCAACGTCCGCGCCGCCAATATGAGCGCGCTGCCCGACGATCCCGATCATTTCTGGCGCTGGTTGTCGGCGCGAAGGGATCAGCATCCGCTCTGTCCTGATCCCTACTGCTTCGTGCCGCGCCGCCTCTATGGCAACTACATCGCCAGCCTGATCGAGCCATTCGTCGTATCAGACGACGACGGCGCCGGGCGGCGGCTTTCGTCGTACACGGCGAATGTGTCGCCGTGAGCGAAGGCTGGAGCGATGTCACGGTGAGCCTGGCCGACGGATCGCGCCTGGTCGGCGATATCGCCGTGCTGGCCACCGGCCATGATGCGGCCACCGCACGCTCGGCCTGGCATGCCGATCCCTGGATTTCGCCGTCGGTGCCGGGATTTGGCAAGGACGCGGCCGTGCTGATCCTCGGCACCGGATTGACCATGGCCGACTACGTGCTGAGCCTGCTGCGCGAGGGCCATCGCGGGCCGATCGTCGCAATGTCCCGTCGCGGCCTGATGGCCAAGGGACACCGGCGCACCGCGCCGCTTGCATTTGCCGAGGATGACGTGCCCTTCGGTGCCGGCGCCGTTGCGCTATTGCGCTGGCTGCGGCGACGCATCGAAGCCCACGCCGCTGATGGTGGTGATTGGCGCAGCGTGCTCGACGCCATCAGGCCGTTCAGCCAGCGACTCTGGCGCGAGCTGCCGCCGGCCTCGCAGCGCAGCTTCCTCGAGCATGCCAGGGCGTGGTGGGACGTGCATCGCCACCGGATGGCGCGAGGTCGAGGCGCGGATCGATCAAGCCACGACCAACGGGCAGTTGACGGTGATGGGGGCGAAATGACCGGCACCGAGGGCGGCGCTCACGGCGCCCGCGTCCGCTTTCGCCGGCGCGGCCGCGCTGAGATCGAGAGCCTGGACGTCGGCGCCATCATCGACTGCACCGGCATCGTGCGCGATCCGCGCGCCACCACCAATCCGGCGGTGCGCAGCCTGTTCGATCAGGGCCTGGCACGTCCCGATCGCTTGCGGATCGGAATCGAGATCTCGCCGGATTGCGCTGTCGTCCGCGCCGACGGCGTTCCCTCGCAGCGGCTGTTTGCGATCGGCCCGCTGACGCGCGCCGCGTTCTGGGAGATCATCGCGATTCCCGACATTCGCAATCAATGCGCGGCTCTCGCCACTCAGCTCGCACAACGGCGCGCCGTGGTGCTGCCGGGCATGACCGGCCGGCAATCCGCCGATCAGCAGGTTGCGATGTAGTTGGCTTGCGGCTTGAAACACGAACCGGCCCGCCGGGGCCGGCGCGGTCTCAAATTGCGATCACGTTACTGACGATGGAAGACCAAGGTCCGGAGCTCGATGCTCTCGCGCGGCGCGGCATCCACCGGCGTGGTCGGATCGACGAAGGCGGTGTGCGGCCCGAAACGGGTACGGCCGTCGGTCGCCGAGTCGTAGCACTTCAGCAGCAGCGCTTCGTCCGGCGTCATCTCGGGGAAATAGAACCAGCGGTGGTTCGGATTGTAGCTCACCGAATAGTTCTCGCCGCTGCGGTTCGGATAGATCAGGTCCGAAGCCACGAGATCGCCTGATGCGACGGTGGTGCCGTCGCACATCGCCAGCGGCGAGTCCCGCAACGGCCCGTGGATCGGCCGCCACAGGTTGATCACCTGCACGCGCCCCTTCAGGAGTTCGTCGGCCTCGGCGCCGAGATGCTCGCGAACACGGTCGGCGCCGGAGCGGTCGGTCTGGTCGACATGCACACGCGTCGCCGGCTGCCGCGGCCCCGCGCCACGGATGTCAGCCGCGCCGTCGACCCGCTTGCGGACCGTGTGATCGAAGATGACGACGCGATCGGCACCGAGCGCGCTGCGGATGAAGGCCTCCGCTGCCGGGTAGTAGACGTTGCGCACTTCCTTGTCGTCGTAGAAGTCGCGCACCTGCGTCGGATGCCGGACCAGGGCGAAGCCTTCGCGATCGAGCGAAAAACTCTCGGCGAGCGAGCGGCCGTCGAACACCGGCACCTGATGCGGCTCCGGCAGCGCGGTCGATTTCGGCTCGCCGGGCGGCGGGTCGAAAGCATAGGTGCGCGGCTTGCCCTCGACCGGCGCCAGATAGTTCAGCTCGGCACGGACGAAAGGCAGCGATTCGATGTTTCTTTCGATTAGGCTCATGCGCGTCTCCCATAAATGAAAGCACTTGCATGAATGTTGGTCCGCGCCGCCGGAGGCTACAAGCACGGCAGCAAAATAACGACGCCGCCGCTCTCGCGGCGGCCGAGCGGGGAATTTCCTTGCAGGAACGTGGCGCTGGCGCGCGCGATCATTCCCTATTTTACCGGGGCCGATGTACCGCGGGCTGGGCAAAGGTGAGGTTGGCGGAGAGAGTGGGATTCGAACCCACGGTACGGTTTCCCGCACACACGCTTTCCAAGCGTGCGCCTTAAGCCACTCGGCCATCTCTCCGGAGGCCCTCTCTTGGCGGGGTCGGCGGCTTTTTGCAAGCCGTGGGATGGCTTTCCGGCCAAAGTTCCAACAAGCATCTGGTGGATCTAACAAAAATCCGCCTGCCCCGAAGGCCCGGACGGCGGCTTGCGCTTGCTTTGAACCGCAAATCGGGCCCAAGCGACGACTGATTTGCGGGAAACCGGCTATCGCGCAGGAGACATCATGACCGCTCGTTTCAAGCCCGGCCACTTTGTCCCGGTAGCAGCCCTCCTGCTCCTCGCCAGCCTCAGTGTCGCGCGGGCCGATCAGTGCACCCGACAGGGCGTCGACGTCACCTGCGACGACGGCCGCAAAGGCCTGTTTCAGGGCGACGCCATCCTGTGGCCGGACGGCACCCATTCGCGGCTGAAGGGCCATGACAGCGTCATCATCGGCAACAAGGCATCCGTCCATGCCGGCTCGGGCGTGTTCGTCGGCCGAGGCAACGGCACCTCGGAGCCGATGGAAAATCCGAGCGGGCCGAACAAGCTGAACTGCGCGGTGCTGGACGGCGTGTCCTATTGCAATTGAGCAATGCCCAATGCGCCAATGGCCGGAACGGGTCCCGGCCATTGACGATCGAGTCATTCTTGCAATCTCAGTGATACCGCGTGCCGGGCGGGGCCGAGCGCTGCGCCAGCAGCCCGGCGGTGGCGGCCGGTAGCGGCTCGATCTCGGGCTCGTCGATGTCCGTGTCCTGCAGCGAATCGACGAAATCGGCGAACCATTGCTGGATCGAGTGCCGGTGCAGCTTGGCCATCATCGCCTCGTAGCGCAGGCGCCGCTCGTTCAGCGGCATCGACAGCGCCATCGCGATGGTGCGCGCCATGCCGTCGATGTCGTGCGGGTTCACCAACAAAGCGGTGTCGAGTTCGTCGGCGGCGCCGGCGAATTTCGACAGCACCAGCACACCGGGATCGACCGGGCTTTGGGCCGCAACATATTCCTTGGCAACCAGGTTCATGCCGTCGTTCAGCGGCGTCACCACGCCGACCTGCGCGGTGCGGTAAAGACCCGCGAGCACGCTCTGGCCAAACCCCTTGTTAAGATAGCGGATCGGCGTCCAGTCGACTTCGCCATGACGGCCGTTGACCTCGCTGACCAGGCGCGCCACTTCGCTCTGCAGATTGCCATAGGCCTCGATCGATTCACGCGACGGCGTCGCGATCTGCAGCAACGAGACACCGCGCAGCAGCCCCGGATGCGTGGACCACATCCGGTCGAAGGCGTTGATGCGGTTGACCAGGCCCTTGGAGTAGTCGAGCCGGTCGACGCCGATGGCAAGCTTCTCGCCGTGCAGGCTGCGACGCAGCCGCGAGACATCCGGATGCGAGATCGCCTTCGCGGCCGATTGCGCAAACTTATCGGCGTCGATGCCGATTGGAAACACCGCAAGCCGCGTGCGACCGTGGCGCGACTTCACCACGCCGTCACGGATCTTGAGGCCGAGATCGACGCGCACGCAAGAGGCGAAATTCTCGCAATCCTCCGCGGTCTGGAAGCCGATCAGGTCGTAGGCGAGCATCGCCTCGACCAGCTCGCGATGATGCGGCACGCTGTCGATGACGCCGCGCGCCGGCCATGGCGTGTGCAGGAAGAAGCCGATCGGGCTCTTGACGTCGAGCCCGCGCAGCTCGGCGCCGAGCGACAGGAAATGATAGTCCTGGATCCAGAACAGCGTATCCGGCTTCTGGAACCGCAGCAGTGCGCGCGCCACGAAGCCGTTGACCTCGCGATAGGACGTGTAGTCGTCGTGCGAGACCCGAATCAGGTCGCTGCGCGAATGCAGCGCCGGCCATAGGGCCGAGTTTGCGAATCCTTCGTAATAGCCAGCATAATGCGCGGCCGGCAGATCGAGTAGCGCCAGCGCGCCGGCACCGAGCTGTTCCACCTCGACGATCGGTTCCATCTGGGCGCCGTCGCGCACCCTGCCCGATGAACCCACCCAGATCGCCCCTGAATTCTCAACCACCGGCAGCAGCGCCGCTGCAAGTCCGCCGGTCATCGGCTCGTTGGCCTTGCCACGCGCCACGCGATTAGAGACGACAACGAGGTTCACAGGAACTCCCTCCTGATGGTCACTGTCGATTAACAGTCATTCATCAATATGGTTCCGGAACACCCTTTCAACGAAATGAAACCAAATTCGGGCATCGGCGAGGTGTTATCGAAGCACATTTCACGCAAGAATATTTCCAGCTCATCGCATCGCCGACGTGAAATCGCCGCGGCTTTAACATGCTTGCCACCGGACCGTGCAGTTCCCGCGGCGACGCGCACAATGCAAGCAACTATTCCGTACACTTCACATCGACGCGACGACAATGATGCTGACCTTTCTGGCGGGCTGATCGCGCGCTCGCTTAGCTCATCGGCTTTGTTCACTGCCGCGCGCGAGCACCGCAAGGAACTCACGCACATCGTTCGGCGCATCGAAATGTCCGTTGACGCCTTCCGCGCGGCGACCGACCGAGAAGGACAGTCCGTTGTAGTCCGGCATGATCGCGAATACGCTCTCGTCGGTGACATCGTCGCCGATGAAAAGCGGCTTGCGGCCCTTGAATGGCGCGCGTGTCATCAGTTCGCGCACGCCGGTCGCCTTGGTGAAGCCGGCATGCTTGATCTCGCAGACGCATTTGCCGGGCAGCACCTCGATCGGCGCGTCCGGTAGTTCAGCACGAATCAGCGACACCGCTTCGTAGATCGCGCGTTCGGCCTGCGGCGCCAACCGATAATGCAGCGCCAGCGAATAACCCTTGTCCTCGAGCAGAATGCCGGGACTGAGCGCGGCGATCGCGGCCAAGCGGCGCTTCAATTCCTTGTCCATCATCGGCGCCTGCACGACGGCATGCTCGCCCTCGAGCTTGAGCCGCATCTCCGCGCCGTGGCCGCCGACCGCAGGATAGAGCTCCGGTGCGAAGATCAGATCGATGTCGTTGAGCGAACGACCGCTGACCAACGCCGATGCGCCCGAAGTCTGTTCGACCAGCGTGTTCAGCGTCTCCCGCAGGCCGGGCGGCACCCACACCTCGCGCGGCGTCGCTGCGAACTCGAGCAGCGTGCCGTCGATGTCGAGCAGGATCGCCGTCTCGCTCAGATGCGGCACCAGGCTTGCCGGCACCGGCACGGTTTCCGGCGTTTTGTCGATATCGTTGCGCAATGGACGCTCCACCGCATCAGTCATGGGGTTCATGTCAGTCTACTCCATTGTGGCGAGCGGACGCGCCACCGATTCCAGCGATTTGCGCTCGGCCGCCACAGCATAACGCGATGCGACTACTGCTGCGATCACCATCAGCAGCGCGCCGAACAGATAGCCGGCGAAGACGCTGACGCGCGAGCCCGAATCGAGCAGCGCACCGAACAGCGCCGGTCCTGCAACGCCGCCGATGCCGGTGCCGACCGCATAGAACACCGCGATCGCGAGCGCGCGGACTTCGAGCGGGAAGTTTTCGGAAACGGTGAGGTAGGCCGCGCTCGCTGCCGGCGAGGCAAAGAAGAAGATCACCATCCAGGCGATGGTCTGGGTCCGCGCATCCAGCACGCCGATCGAGAACAGATAACCGGTGAGCGCCAGCAATACGCCGGAGACGCCATAAGTGAAGGTGATCATGGTGCGGCGGCCGAGCGTGTCGAACAGCCGGCCGAGCAGCAGCGGCCCGAGGAAATTGCCGGCCGCAAACGGCAGGATGTACCAGCCGACATGATCGGACGGGATGTGATAGAAATCGGTCAGCACCAGCGCGAAGGTGAAGAAGATGGCGTTGTAGAAAAACGCCTGCGCGATCATCAGCGTGAGCCCGACCAGCGCGCGCTCGCGATAGGTCACGAACAGCGTGTGCACGACCTCGGACAGCGGCGTGTGGTCGCGCATCCTTAAGCGGATCTTAGGCAGGGTGCCGGCGCGCTGCGCCCGATCATGTCCCGTCGCGCTACGCTCGATCTCGGCCACGATGGCATGCGCCTCATCGGGATGGCCGTGGACCATCAGCCAGCGCGGGCTTTCCGGAATCCACATCCGCATGACCAGCACGATCAGGCCGAGGCAGGCGCCAGTGCCGTAGGCAATCCGCCAGCCGAGATCGGGCCCGGCGACGGCGGGATCGAGCAGCACGATCGCGCTGCCGGCACCGATCGCAGCGCCAAGCCAGAAGCTGCCGTTGATCAGAAGATCGGTCCAGCCGCGATAGCGGGCCGGCACCAGCTCCTGGATGGTCGAATTGATCGCGGTGTATTCGCCGCCGATGCCGGCGCCGGTGAGGAAACGAAACAGCGCGTAGCTGGCCACATTCCACGACAGCGCGGTCGCGGCAGTAGCCGTGAGATAGAGCGCGAGCGTGATGAAGAACAGCTTGCGCCGGCCGATGCGGTCGGTCAGCCAGCCGAAGCCGAGCGCTCCGAGCACCGCACCAAACAGATAGGCGCTATTGGCGAGGCCGACATCGAGATTGGAAAAGCGCAGCGTCGGGCTGGCTTTCAATGCGCCGGAGAGCGCGCCGGCCAGCGTCACCTCGAGCCCGTCAAGCACCCAGGTGATGCCGAGCGCCAGCACCACGCGGGTATGGAAGCCGCTCCAACGGAGATCGTCGAGCCGGAACGGGATGCTGGTTTCGATGACACCGGGATCAGCGGTCGCGTCGGCAGCCGGCTCCTGCGCCCGACGGCCGGATTGTGGCGCTGCGACGGCATCGCCAAAGTTGATTGCGGACGCCTGCCCGAGTTCCATGGAAATGACCGTTTGACGGGGCGTCGCGTGCGCGCACGCACATTGACCAAGCCCCGGGGTTCCCCGAAATGAACGCAACAATGCGGCGGCCGCGTGCTGCCACGCGCCTCAACGTCCGGCTTTGGGATCAGGTTCCCCGAAACCGAGCGCGGATGGAACTTCAGCGTTGCACAGAACACGTAATGGTGGCTGGAGGTTTCTGCATCACAGGGATGGACAGTGGTGTGCGAGCCGCGCCTCCCACCTTGCCGTCGTGCCGGGCAAGCGAACGCAGTGGGCGCAACTCGGGATCCATAAACAGCGGACGCGGTTCGCCAGGCGAGCTGGAGCTCCAGCCTCTGTCCGTCATCAGTAACGCTGATTATGGATCCCGCGTGCGCTGGGGATGACAGTTGAGGATGTGGCCGATGGCTGAACTTGAATCGCGTCAAACGCAGTATGAACTGATCTACGCCGCCCTGATATTTGCCATGAAACGGCCGAGCTCGGCGCGCAGGCGGGCGCTTTCCGAGGACAGCGACTGCGCCGAGCGCAGCACCTCTTCCGACGCGGCACCGGTTTCGTTCGCGCCCCGGTTGACTTCCGTGATGTCGGTTGCAGCCGCGCGGGTGCCGGTGGCAACACCCTGCACATTGCGCGCAATGTCCTGCGTCGCTGCGCCCTGCTGCTCGACCGCGCTCGCAATGGTGGCCGCGATCGACGAGATCTGACCGATGGTGCCGCCGATCTGCTTGATCGAGGCGACCGATTCTCTGGTCGCGTCCTGCATGCCGGAGATGTGATTGGAGATCTCGTCGGTCGCCTTGGCGGTCTGTCCGGCGAGCGACTTCACCTCGGAGGCGACCACCGCAAAGCCGCGGCCGGCATCGCCGGCGCGCGCGGCCTCGATGGTGGCATTGAGCGCGAGCAAATTGGTCTGCTCGGCAATCGCCGTGATCAGCTTGACCACGTCGCCGATGTCCTGCGCAGCCTTCGAGAGCTTGCCGATCCGCCCGTCAGTCTCTTCGGCCTGCGCGACCGCCGATTCGGCAATCTTGCTCGACTCGCGGACGTGACGACCGATCTCGCCGACCGAATTGGACAGCTCCCCGGTCGCCGTCGCCACCTGCTCGATGCGGCCCGTAGCCTGCTCGGAGCTGCCGGCGACCCGGCCGGCAAGATCCTGGGTGGTCTCGGCGGTGCGGGTCAGGGTCGCGGCTGCCTGCTCGAGTTGATGCGCTGAGTCCGAGACGTTGGAGACGATCGAGCCGACCGTGGCCTCGAAATCGTCGGCGAAGCGAATCAGCTCGGTCCGGCGCGCCGAGGCCGCGGCCGTGTTCTGCGCCTCCTGGCTGGCCGCGTCGCGCTCGGCCTTGGCCACCGCCTGGACCTTGAATTCCTCGACCGCCGCGGCCATCTCGCCGATTTCGTCCCTGCGGCCGAGGCCCGGCAGCTTGACGTCGAAATGACCGGAAGCCAGCTCGCGCATCGCAGCGCACATCGCGATCATCGGCCGCGAGATGCCATTGCCGAGCAACAGCGCCAGCGCGGCACCGAGCGCAATGGCGCCGATCGCCAGAACCGCGATCGAGCGCTCGATGTGCGAAATCGTCGCGTTGGCCGCGGTTTCGATGCGCTGCTGGTCGGCGGAAACGTTGGAGCTGAGCCCGTTCGAGAGTTTCAGGATAGCCGCCCCGGCCTCGTCCATGTCCTTCACGCGCTTGGTCAGCGACTTCGCGTTATCGGCCAGCTTGATGAAGGCTTCACGGTACTGCTTGACGAGTTCCCTAAGTTCGGCCGCGCCTTGCGTGATCTTGTCATCATTGGCGTAGATCGAGACCAGCGAGTTTTCAAGAAACTTGGTGCGTGCAATTGCGGCATCCGCGGTCTGCGGCTCGGACTTGGCGATGAAGGTGCCGACCAGATTCGAGACGGTCAGGTATTGAGCACTCAGCTCCTTGGCAGTGGTCCGGATCGAATCCAGCCCAACGAGCGTGGCTGAATCGGCAAGATCGTCGAATTTGTAACGGATCTTGCTTCCGGTGATGATGACCTGATCGGCGGCAATGTGCTGATTGTCATGGGTCAGACGGATAATGTCGCCGAACAGCTGATTGAAGGCTTCATACTCGCCTTGCAGCTGCGCCAGCTGTGCGTGGCGTCCAGAAGCGGCGGCGGCCTGCATTGACCTCGCAATGGCGGCGTGCAGGCCTTCCTGCGCCGATACGGCGGCTTTCTCGTCCTCAGCCTTGCCCGTCAGCGCGTAATACCGCGCAAGCCCCTGATAGGACACCAGTTCGCGGTCGATCTCATGCACCGCATTCGCCTCCGCGACGCTGGCTCGATAGGTTGCCACGGCTGCGGCGACCTGCTCGAAGCCGAATTGGGCAAAACCCATGCTGGCAGCCGAGATGACCAGGACCAGGGCAAAGCCCAGAATGATCTTGGCACGGAAGCGTAGCGTCAGACTCCCCCTCAGCCGCGATCGCGGCACCGCATGCGCAGACATTTCCAGCCCCTGATTTTGTTGGTGTGGTCGAACGCCATGGGAAAGGCGCAGCTTGCGACCGGTCTTGTGCGTAAATCTACGTCACAATTGATAAAGCGCGGTAAATTTGGGCAACCAGCCGGCTGGTACGCCACCGCGAACCGCGCTCGGGACCAGCTTGCGCCGAATCACGGCGCTCCGACGCAAGACATTCACCCCCGGCAAGCGCGACGAAAATCCCGGTTGCAAGTCGGGAGCGCACTGTTTCTAATTGGAACAGAGAAAAAATTTCATTGGGAGGACAGACGTGTCGACAGTCAAATTGACGGTGAACGGCAAGGCGGTCTCAGTCGAGGTCGAGGACCGCACCTTGCTGGTCCACCTGCTGCGCGAAAATCTCAACCTGACCGGGACCCATGTCGGCTGCGACACCAGCCAATGCGGCGCTTGCGTGGTCCACATCGACGGCCGGGCTGTGAAGTCATGCACCGTGCTGGCCGGCCAGGCCGCGGGCACCAACGTCACCACCATCGAAGGCATCGCGAAGGGCGACGAGCTGCATCCGATGCAGGCCGCCTTCCGCGACAATCATGGCCTGCAGTGCGGCTACTGCACCCCCGGCATGATCATGTCGGCGATCGACATCGTGCATCGTCATGCTGGCGACCTCGACGAGCCCACCGTACGCGAGGAGCTCGAAGGCAACATCTGCCGCTGCACCGGCTATCACAATATCGTCAAGGCGGTGCTCGACGCCGCAGGGCGCATGAAGGTTTCGCAGGCCGCCGAATAACGGCTGCGTTCGACGCCACACGACAAAACGACCGCCGGTCTCGATGGAGCAGGCGGCACAATAAACTCCGATTGGGAGAGGATCGCATGGGCATTGAAGGCGTTGGCGCCAGCGTGGTGCGCAAGGAAGACAAACGTTTCATTACCGGCAAGGGCCGCTACGTCGACGACATCAAGCTGATGGGCATGACCTACGCCCATTTCGTCCGTAGCCCGCACGCCCATGCCAAGGTCAAGAACATCGACATTGCAGCGGCAGAGGCGATGCCCGGCGTGATCGCCGTGCTGATCGGCCAGCAGCTCGTCGACGACAAGGTCGGCAATCTGATCTGCGGCTGGGCCATCACCTCCAAGGACGGCTCGCCGATGAAGATGGGCGCGTGGCCCGCGATGGCGCCGGAGACCGTGCGCTTCGTCGGTCAGGCCGTCGCCGTCGTCATCGCCGACAGCAAGAACCGGGCGCGTGACGCGGCGGAAGCTGTCGTGGTCGACTATGAGGAGCTGCCTGCCGTGGCAGACATTCCGTCGGCGCTGAAAGCCGGCGCGGTGCAGCTGCATCCGGAGGCACCCGGCAACGTGGTCTATGACTGGTCGATCGGTGATGAGGCTGCGGTGAGCGCCGCGTTCTCGAAGGCGGCCAACGTCGTCAAGCTCGATCTCACCAACAACCGCCTGGCGCCGAACGCGATGGAGCCACGCGCGGCCATCGCCGACTATGACACAGCGGAAGAGCACTATACGCTCTACACGACCTCGCAGAACCCGCATGTCGCCCGCTTGGTGCTGTCGGCGTTCTACAACATCGCGCCCGAGCACAAGCTGCGCGTCATCGCACCGGATGTCGGCGGCGGCTTCGGCTCCAAGATCTTCATCTATCCGGAAGAGATGGTGGCGCTGTGGGCCTCCAAGAAGGTCGGCCGCCCGGTGAAATGGACCGGCGACCGTACGGAAGCCTTTCTCACCGATGCGCATGGCCGCGATCACATCTCGCATGCCGAAATGGCGTTCGACGCCAACAACAGGATCCTTGGGCTTAGGGTCAAGACCCATGCCAATTTCGGCGCCTACATGTCGCTGTTCTCGTCGTCGGTGCCGACCTATCTCTACGCGACGCTGCTTTCGGGTCAGTACGACATCCCGGCGATCTATGCCGAGGTGATGGGCGTCTACACCAACACGACGCCGGTCGATGCCTATCGTGGCGCGGGCCGCCCCGAGGCAAGCTATCTGATCGAGCGGATGATGGAGACCGCGGCACGGCAGCTCAAGGTCGACCCGGCTGAGCTGCGGCGCAAGAACTTCATCACCCAGTTTCCGCATCAGACGCCCGTGATCATGGCTTACGACATCGGCGACTTCAACGCGTCGCTCGATGCGGCGCTGAAGGCGATCGACTATACCGGCTTTGCGGACCGCAAGGCCAAGGCCAAGGCAGATGGCAAGCTGCGCGGCATCGGCTTCTCCTGCTACATCGAGGCCTGCGGCATCGCCCCGTCGAAAGCGGTCGGCAGCCTGGGCGCCGGCGTCGGCCTGTGGGAATCCGCCGAAGTGCGCGTCAATCCGGTGGGCACCATCGAGGTGCTGACGGGCTCGCACAGCCACGGCCAGGGCCACGAGACCACCTTCTGCCAGTTGATCGCCGAACGGCTCGGTGTGCCGATCAGCCAGGTGCAGATCGTGCACGGCGATACCGACAAGGTGCAGTTCGGCATGGGCACCTATGGCTCGCGCTCGGCGGCCGTCGGGCTGTCAGCGATCTTCAAAGCGATGGAAAAGGTCGAGGCGAAGGCCAAGAAGATTGCCGCGCATCAGCTCGAGGCATCCGAAGGCGACATCGTCATCGAGAACGGCGAGTTCAAGGTGACCGGCACCGATAAGTCGATCGCCTTCCCCATGGTCGCGCTCGCGGCCTACACCGCGCACAATCTACCCGACGGGATGGAGCCCGGATTGAAGGAGAGCGCCTTCTACGATCCGACCAACTTCACCTTCCCGGCCGGCTCTTACATCTGCGAACTCGAGGTCGATGCGAAGACCGGCAAGACCTCCTTCATCAACTTCGTCGCGGCCGACGATTTCGGCCGCCTCATCAATCCGATGATCGTTGAGGGCCAGGTCCATGGCGGCCTGGTGCAGGGCATCGGCCAGGCACTGCTGGAGCACGCCGTCTATGACGGCAACGGCCAGCCGATCACCGCGTCCTTCATGGACTATGCGATGCCGCGCGCCGACGACGTGCCGTCATTCAAGCTGAGCCACACCACGACCTTGTGTCCGGGCAACCCGCTCGGCGTTAAGGGCTGCGGCGAGGCCGGCGCGATCGGTGCCTCCGCGGCCGTGATCAATGCGATCACGGACGCCATCGGCCACAACAATCTCGCGATGCCGGCGACCCCGGACCGTGTCTGGCACGCGATCCACGGCAACGCCTGAGCGAGGAGGAACAACCATGTACGAGACCATTTATCACCGTCCGTCCTCGGTCGACGAAGCCGTCGCACTGTTCGGCAAGGGCAGCGAGCCGAAGTTCCTGGCCGGCGGCCATACCTTGATCCCCGTGATGAAGCAGCGGCTGGCTTCGCCGTCCGACGTCATCGACATCGGCAAGATCAAGGAGCTGATCGGCATCCAGGTGACGGGCGACACGCTCGTGATCAAGGCCGCGACCACCTACTACGACATCATGACCAGCCCCGACGTGAAGAAGGCGATCCCCGCGATCGCCCATCTCACTTCGGTGCTCGGCGATCCCGCCGTGCGCAGCCGCGGCACCATCGGCGGCTCGATCGCCAACAACGATCCGGCCGCGGATTTCCCGGCGGCGCTGATCGCACTCGGCGCCACCGTGAAGACCAACAAGCGATCGATTGCGGCGGCTGATTTCTTCAAGGGCCTGTTCACGACGGCGCTGGAGGACGGCGAGATCATCACCGAGGTCTCGTTCCCAATTCCGGAGAAGGCGGGCTATGCCAAGCTGCGCCATCCGGCCTCGCGCTTCGCACTGACTGGCGTATTCGTCGCCAAGGCGAAGAACGGCGAAGTGCGTGCCGCCGCGACCGGCGCCTCGCAGAGCGGCGTGATGCGGGTGGGTGCGATCGAAGCGGCGCTGAAGGGGAACTGGTCGGCGGCGGCGCTGGACAACGTGACGGTGTCCGCCGACGGCCTGCTCGGCGACATCCACGGCACCGCCGATTACCGCGCCAACCTCATCAAGGTGATGGCGCAGCGGGCAGTCGAAGCCGCCGGCTAATGCCGCAGCGCAGTTAAAATGGTGCGGCGCGCAGCGATGCGCGCCGCATTTTTTTCGAGCTGTTCTTTTCCGGCAGACGGCCCTGCGCCGACGTGCCACTTGCCATGGCGAGTCCGAGGCGGGACAATCGCGCCTCAAGGAAACGCAGATAAGCGCGACAAGATTGTCGATCCGCATCGAAGACGAAGGTGCACCCTCTCCCCTTGTGGAAGAGGGTGGCGCGCATGAGCGAAGCGAAATGCGGGCTGGGTGAGGGGTCTCTATCCGCGGAGGCAGACCCCTCACCGGCTCGCCGTCGCATCCGCGCCGGCGATCCACCCTCTCCCGCGGCCGACGACGGCTCCGCCGCCGCGACGAGGGGAGAGGGTGCACCGAGGTCTCGGTAACGACTTGATCGACGTCAACACGTGAATAAGAGGGACACCCGACGTGCTCGACAAGACCTCCTCACAAACACAGGCCCGCGCCACCGGGCCGCTCGCCGGCTATCGCATCGTCGAATTTGCCGGCATCGGTCCCGGCCCGTTCGCCTGCATGTTGCTGGCCGACATGGGTGCCGAGGTCATCACGCTCGACCGCATCGGTGCGAAGAAGAACATGAAGTCGGTGGCGGGCCGTGGCCGCAAGGTGATCGAGCTCGATCTGAAGGACAAGGCGGCGATCGCAGAGGTGCTCGATCTGCTTGCGAATGCCGACGCGCTGATCGAAGGATTTCGGCCGGGCGTGATGGAACGGCTGGGTCTCGGCCCCGATGTTGTGCGCGCGCGCAATCCAAAACTGGTCTATGGACGCATGACCGGCTGGGGCCAGGACGGGCCGCTGGCGCAGGCCGCCGGCCATGACATCAACTACATTTCCATTACCGGCGCGCTGGCTGCGATCGGGACCAAGGAGAAGCCGGTGCCGCCGCTCAATTTGGTCGGCGATTTCGGCGGCGGCGCTCTCTATCTCGTGGTCGGCGTGCTGGCGGCGCTGCTGGAAGCTTCGAAGTCGGGCCAGGGCCAGGTGGTCGATGCGGCGATGTGTGACGGCGCCGCGTCGCTGATGTCGATGTTCTTCGACCTCACAGCGATGGGCCGCTGGCGCGAAGGCCGCGACCGGAACTTCCTTGACGGCGGCGCGCATTTCTATGGCGTCTACGAATGTAGTTGCGGCCATTTCATTTCGATCGGCTCGATCGAACCGCAATTCTATGCGCTGCTGCGCCAGCGCGCCGGCCTCTCGGAGGATTGCTATAACGCGCAGATGGATCCGAAGGCGTGGCCGGACCTGAAACAAAAGCTGGTGGAGACCTTCAAGAGCAAGACGCGCGAGGACTGGTGCCAAATCATGGAAGGCACCGATATCTGCTTCGCGCCTGTTCTGACCATGTCTGAGGCGCCGCAGCATCCGCACATGGCCGCGCGCGGCGTATTCGTCGAGCGCCACGGCGTCACCCAGCCCGCCCCCGCCCCACGCTTCTCGCGCACGCCGTCCAACATCCGCGAGCCGGAGGTCGTGGAGATCGGCGCGCTGGTGGAGGCGTGGAAGTCGGCAAGGTAGGCTCGTTCAACAAGCTCCGCTGTCGTCCCGCCCTTGCGCGCAAGACGTCATTGCGAGGAGCGCAAGCGACGAAGCAATCCAGCTACCACCAAGACTCTGGATTGCTTCGCTTCGCTCGCAATGACGATGGGGCCTACTCCGCCGCCTCGACTTTCAGCACGCCGCGGCGGATCTGGTCTTCCTCGATCGATTCGAACAGCGCCTTGAAATTGCCCTCGCCGAATCCGTCGTCGCCCTTGCGCTGGATGAACTCGAAGAAGATCGGCCCGATCGCGTTGGCCGAGAAGATCTGCAGCAGCACCTTGGTCTGGCCGCCATCAACCACGCCCTCGCCGTCGATCAGGATGCCGTTGCGCTTGAGACGCGCGACGTCCTCGCCATGTTTCGGCAACCGCGCGTCGATGCGCTCAAAATAGGTATCCGGGGGCTCCGGCATGAACGGCAGCCCGGCGCTGCGCAGATCCTCGATGGTCGTGTAGATGTCGCGCACGCCGCAAGCGATGTGCTGGATGCCCTCGCCGCGATAATCCTTCAGGTATTCTTCGATCTGGCCGGCATCGCCGGCGTCCTCGTTGATCGGAATCCGGATCTTGCCATCGGGGCTGGTCAGCGCGCGGGAGAACAGGCCGGACGCGCGGCCCTCGATATCGAAGAAGCGGATCTGGCGGAAGTTGAACAGCTTCTCATAGAAGCCGGACCACACATTCATGCGGCCACGATGCACATTGTGAGTCAGGTGGTCGATGTAATGGAGCCCGGCGCCCGCGGGGCGCGCGTTGCGGGTGCCGAGCCAGTCGAATTCGAGGTCGTAGGCCGAGCCCTTGGCGCCATAGCGGTCGACGAAATACAACAGGCTGCCGCCGATGCCTTTGATGGCGGGAACGTCGAGCGTCTTCTCCGCCGCCGGGAAGTCGGCCGGCTCGGCGCCGAGCGCGATGGCGCGCTCATAAGCCGCTTTGGCGTCGACTACGCGGAACGCCATCGAGGGCGCGCAGGGGCCGTGC
>NZ_JBARGP010000077.1:0-13928 GCF_049798375.1 Bradyrhizobium sp. | reverse complement strand
GGGGAGAGGGGGCGACTGCATTTGCCGCTGCAGTTCGTGTGGTGGGCAAAGCGAAGCGTGCCCACCGCCTGCTTGCGAATGTGCCGGTGGTGGGCACGGCGCATCCGCGCCTTCGCCCACCCTACGTTTCCGCATTTGTAGCAGCCGGTACGCTCGTCACCTCATGCGAAAGCCCATCGCATGAATGAACAACCAACTCCCCGCATCCTCGTGCTCGGTGCCTCCGGGCTGATCGGAGGCTTCGTCACCAATGATCTGCGCCGGCGCGGGTTTACCATCATCGGTGTCGCGCGCAGCCTCGCCGACAGGCAGGGTGTTTCTCCGGACGATCTCGAACTGCCGATCATGGCGATGGATGTCGCCGCGCTGGCGGAGCTGATCCGCTCGCGCGAGATCGGCGTGATCGTGAATTGCCTCGGCGTGCTGCAGGATGGCCCTGGCAGCGACACCGGCGCGGTGCACAGGGATTTCGTCGTCCGGCTGCTCTCCGGGATCAGAGAGTCCGGGCGCGCCGTGCGACTGGTCCATATCTCGATTCCCGGCAACGCGGCGGACGATCGCACGGCGTTCAGTACCACCAAACGCGAGGCTGAACGTCTCATCGCTGCATCCGGCATTCCCCATGCGATCCTGCGTCCGGACTTCGTGATCGCGCCAGCGGCCTACGGCGGCAGCGCGATGCTGCGCGCGCTGGCCGCACTTCCATTCGACCTGCCGGCGAAGGAGCGCGCCACGCCGTTCCAGCCGGTCGGGGTCGCGGACATCGCCGCGACCATCGCCTGGCTCGCCGCGCGCCCGCTGGAGGAGTCCACGAAAGCCGTGACCTGGGACCTGATGCAAGCCGAGCCGGTGACGCTCGGCGGCGTGATCGATCGCTTTCGTCTTGCCTTCGGCACCGCGCGCCAAAAGCGCATCATCTTGCCGAAATTCCTGCTCGATCTCGGTGTGGTCGCGGGCGATTTCGTCGGCCGGCTCGGCTGGCTGTCACCGATACGCTCGACGGCGATCGCCGAGCTGCGCCGTGGCATCCGCGGCGATCCCCGGAGCTGGATAGCCGCAACCGGCATTAAACCGCTGCGTATCGATGAGGTGGTGGGCCGCAGCGGCGCCAGCATCCAGGACAAATGGTTCGCGCGGCTCTATCTCGTGAAGGCGCTCATTATCGCGAGCCTCGCGCTGTTCTGGATCGCCTCGGGCTTCATCGCGCTGGCGATCTCGTTTCCCGCGACCACTGCGATCCTGACCTCGCGCGGCTGGCCGGACTGGTTTGCCGTGCCCTTCGCTGCCATCACCAGCCTGATGGACATCTCAATCGGCGGGCTGATCGGATTTCGTCATACGGCTGCGTTCGGCCTTGTCGCCGGCATCCTGGTCGCGCTGGGCTATATGGGGGGCTGCGCGGTCTTCACGCCTGACCTCTGGCGCGAGCCGCTGGGCGCGCTGGTCAAAACTGGTCCCGCGATCGTGTTGATGCTGGTCGCGCTGCTCACGCTGGACAATCGCTGATGAATTGGCTCGACGACGATGTGATCCTCTATGACGGCGTCTGCGTGTTCTGCTCGCGCTGGGTCCGCTTCGTGATTGCGCGGGACATCGAGAGGCGCTTTCGTTTCACGCCGATCCAGTCGGCTTACGGAACGCGGCTGGCGCGCGCCTTTGGCATCGATCCCGCCGATCCCGACACCAACGCGGTGGTACATGGCGGCAAGGCGCATCTGAAGTCCGATGCCGCGTTGACCGTGCTGTCGCAGCTTGCCGGCTGGGGCTGGACACGCGTGCTGTTCGTCGTGCCGAAGCCGCTGCGCGATGCGGTCTATAGCCTGGTCGCGCGCAACCGCTACCGCATCTTCGGCCGCTACGACGTCTGCTTCGTGCCGGACGCCGAGCTGCGAGCGCGGGTGCTGGAGTAACTGCTGCCTCGAACCGTCATCCCGGCCTGCGCGGGATGACGGCGAAGTCTGCCATGACCGCCTATCGCCGGAATAATCATTCGTTTATGTCGATGAATATGTGCGGTACAATGCGTTAGATCGATTAATGGGAGCATGAAACACTCTTCTGAAGCTGAAACTCGGGAAGTTATTTCATGGCCGCTCCCTCTTACGATTTTGTCGCCGATGACCCTTCAAACCCGGCGCTTGCCGTTCCCGCTGTGGCCAAGCCTGCCATCACGGCGCTGCTGCCCGGCCTGTTGCTGTCGGCGGCGATCGCCGGCGCGGGTTTCAGCCTGCGCCAGCTGCCCGGACTCACGCTGTTCAGTCCGATGATCCTCGCGATCCTCAGCGGCATGGTGTTTCACAATGTCATCGGCACGCCGCAGCGCGCCAGGGCCGGCGTCACGTTTTCGGTGCGCCGCGTGCTGCGGCTGGCCATCATCCTGCTTGGCCTGCAATTGACGGCGACGCAAATCGCCGAGGTCGGCGCGCGCGGGCTCGCCGTGATCGCGCTGACCCTGACGTCGACCTTCCTGGTCACGACCTGGATCGGCCGGCTGCTCGGCGTCGATCGCAAGCTGACCGAGCTGATCGCGGCCGGTACCTCGATCTGCGGCGCATCGGCCGTGATCGCGACCAACACCGTCACCCGCGCTCGGGACGAGGATGTCGCTTATGCGGTGGCCTGCGTCACCGTGTTCGGCTCGATCGCGATGTTCAGCTATCCGTGGATCGCGGGGCAGCTCGCCCTCGACGCCCACGCCTATGGGCTGTGGAGCGGCGCTTCGATCCACGAGATTGCGCAAGTCATCGCCGCCGCCTTCCAGGGCGGCAAGGCGGCCGGCGATTTCGGCACCATCGCCAAGCTCGCCCGCGTGACCATGCTGGCGCCTGTGGTGATCACGCTCGGTTTGCTCGCCGCCCGTCGCGCCCGCCATGACGGTCACAGTCACACGGCCGCGCAGGCGCCGGTGCCGTGGTTCATCCTCGGCTTCATCGCGCTGGTCGGCATCAACAGTGTGATCACGATCCCCACGGACATCCGCGTCGACATCGTCAGCGTCACGACTTTCCTGCTCTCGGTGGCGCTGGGGGCGATGGGGCTGGAAACGGATTTCGCCAAGCTCAAGGCAAAAGGGCTGCGGCCGCTGATGTTGGGACTACTGTCGTTCCTGTTCGTCGCGAGCTTCAGCCTGATGCTGGTGAAGCTGATGATGATATAGTTCGTTGGGATGACGCTCGAGCAGCTCAGGATCTTCGTTGCGGTCGCGACCCGCGAGCACGTTACGCAAGCGGCGCGCGACCTCAATTTGACGCAGTCGGCAACATCAGCCGCTGTGGCCGCACTCGAAGCGCGTTACCAGACCAAGCTGTTCGATCGCGTCGGCCGGCGCATCGTGCTGACCGCTACCGGCAAGGCGTTCCTGGTCGAAGCGAGAAGCATCCTCGCGCGCGTCGCGGCGGCGGAGACCGTGCTCGACGATCTCGCAGGGCTGCAGCGCGGCCAACTGGCGCTCGCGGCAAGCCAGACCATCGCCAATGACTGGCTGCCGGCGTTCATCCACCGCTTCAATGTCGCCCATCCTGCGATCACGTTGTCGCTTGCGATCGGCAACACCGAGCAGGTCGCCGGCCTGGTGCGCGAGGGCGGCGCCGATCTCGGCTTTGTCGAAGGACGTGTCGACGATCCCCTGCTGGCGCTGCAGGCCGTCGCCGATGATGAGCTGGTCCTGGTCGGCCCGATCGGCCACGCGCTGTGCGACGGCAAGCCGGTCACGGCCGGAGCCTTGAAGCGTGCGCGCTGGGTGCTCCGCGAGCAGGGCTCGGGAACGCGCGCAATGTTCGAGCAGGCGCTCGAGGGACTCGGCCTGCGGCTAGCCGATCTCGACATCGCCTTCGACCTGCCGTCGAACGAAGCGGTCCGATCAGCGGTCGAGGCCGGCGCCGGCGTCACCGTGATCTCAAGGCTGGTCGTCGCCCGAGCGCTCAAGGCGAGCACGCTTGCGATAGCCGCAATCGCGTTCCCGCCGCGGCAGTTCTACAGCCTGCGTCACCGTGAGCATCACCAGACGCAGGCGGCGCGGGAGTTTTTGCGGATGGTGGGTGAGGCGGGTGCCGCTGCGTCAGGCTCGCCGTCATTGCGAGGCGCGTAGCGACGAAGCAATCCATGTTGTTTTCTGGGCTGTAATTGCTTCGCTCGTCAAGCTCCGTCGTCAGAAACGTGAATGGCCGGGACAAGCCCGGCCATGACGATAATACGTGCAGTGAGTGCGGCTTACGCCACCGCTTCCTTCGATTTCTCGGCGCGCTTCCGCTCGTTCGGATCGAGGTGCTTCTTGCGCAGGCGGATCGACTTCGGGGTGATCTCCACCAGTTCGTCGTCCTCGATATAGGCCAGCGCCTTTTCCAGCGTCATCCGGATCGGCGGGGTCAGCCTGACCGCTTCATCCTTCGAGGTGGTGCGGATGTTGGTGAGCTGCTTGCCCTTGAGAATGTTGATCTCAAGATCGTTGTCGCGGGTGTGCTCGCCGACGATCATGCCGCGATAGACCTTCCAGCCGGGCTCGATCATCATCGGGCCGCGATCTTCCAGCTTGAACATGGCGTAGGCCACCGCCTCGCCCTGATCGTTCGAGATCAGGACGCCATTGCGGCGGCCCTGGATCTCGCCCTTGTAGGGCAGGTAGTTGTGGAACAGGCGGTTCATGATCGCCGTGCCCTTGGTGTCGGTCATCAGCTCGCCCTGGTAGCCGATCAGGCCACGGGTCGGCGAGTAGAACACCAGACGCAGGCGATTGCCGCCGGACGGGCGCATCTCGATCAGTTCGGCCTTGCGCTCGCTCATCTTCTGCACCACGACGCCGGAATGCTCCTCATCGACGTCGATCACGACTTCCTCGATCGGCTCCAGGGTCTGACCGGTCTCCGGGTCCTTCTGGAACACGACGCGCGGACGCGACACGGAAAGCTCGAAGCCCTCGCGGCGCATGGTCTCGATCAGGATCGCCAGCTGCAATTCGCCGCGGCCGGACACTTCCATGGCGTCCTTGTCCTGGGCTTCGACCACGCGCAGCGCGACGTTGCCTTCGGCCTCGCGCAGCAGGCGGTCGCGGATCAGGCGGCTGGTGACCTTGTCACCTTCGGTACCGGCGAGCGGTGAGTTGTTGACGATGAACGACATCGACACCGTCGGCGGATCGATCGGCTGCGCCTGGATCGGGGTCTCCACCGAGGGATCGCAGAAGGTGTCGGCTACCGTGCCCTTGGGCAGTCCGGCGATGGCCACGATGTCGCCCGCCTCGGCGATGTCGACCGGCTGACGCTCGAGGCCGCGGAACGCCAGGATCTTGCTGATGCGGCCGGTTTCCACCAGCTTGCCGTCGCGCGACAGCACCTTCACGGCCTGGTTCGGCTTCACGGTGCCGGACGAGATACGCCCGGTGATGATGCGGCCGAGATAGGGGTTGGCCTCGAGAATGGTGCCGAGCAGCCGGAACGGGCCTTCCTCGACCACCGGTGGCGCCACGTGCTTGATGACGAGGTCGAACAGCGGCTGCATGCCGTCGTCATGGGAGGCGTCCGGCGAGGTGCCCATCCAGCCGTTCTTGCCCGACCCGTAGAGGATCGGAAAATCGAGCTGCTCGTCGGTGGCGTCGAGGGCGGCGAACAGGTCGAACACCTCGTTGACGACTTCAGTGACGCGCGCGTCGGGGCGATCGACCTTGTTGATGGCGACGATCGGCTTCAGGCCAAGCTTGAGCGCCTTGCCGACCACGAACTTGGTCTGCGGCATCGGGCCTTCGGCGGCGTCCACCAGCACGATCACGCCATCGACCATCGACAGAATGCGCTCAACCTCGCCGCCGAAGTCGGCGTGGCCTGGGGTGTCGACGATGTTGATCTGGGTATCTTTCCACTGCACCGAGGTGCATTTGGCCAGAATGGTGATGCCGCGCTCGCGCTCCAAATCGTTGGAATCCATCGCGCGCTCAACTTGGCGCTGGTTGTCGCGATAGGTGCCGGATTGCTGCAGCAGCTTGTCGACCAAAGTGGTCTTGCCGTGGTCGACGTGGGCGATGATGGCGATGTTGCGAAGGTTCATGGTCGGCTTTCTTCGGCTCGTGCTCGGGTGCGGAGCGCGGTTTTCCCTTAAAGGGGTCAGGCTATTAGCTACAGGCGCGCGCTCGCGAAACTCGTCCTGCGACAGGGACCTCGGGGTCCAAAAAGGAAGCCCGGCCATAGGGACCGGGCAAACCTGACGCGTTGCGCCGCAATATAGGGAGAAAAGGCCAAAAAACAATGACAATCCTGACGATCCGGGCCCGAAATTCCCCGGACGGGATCATGGTTAGCCGGTCTGCGTCGTCGTCAGCCGGTCTCGGCCTGGTCGGTCGGATAGACGCCGCTCAGCACCTCCTCGAAATGGCCTTTCACGGCCTCGTTGCAGCGGCAGGAGCGCCGTTTCAGGCCCTCGCGGTCGCAAACCTGGATCGCGCCGCGGCGTGTCTGCAGGATACCCTCCGCCTTGAAGCTCTGGATCACGCGGCTGGTGTAGGAGCGGCCGACACCGAGCAGGGTCGCCAGCTGCTCATGCGTCAGCGGCACGGTGTCGGCATCGTCGGTGCGCTCCATTGCCGAGATGATCCATTTCGCGGTGCGCTGCTCGATCGAATGGATGGCGTTGCAGGCGGTCGACTGGAACATCTGCGCCAGCATGCAATCCGCATAGCGGGCAAACACGTTGCGCAACGTCTTCGATTGCAGCTTGGCCGCCTCCAGCTTGCCAACCGACATGCGCACGAACGGTCCGGCGAACTTGACCACGATCCTGGTATAGGCCGGCAGGAAGCCCTGGCTGACGATGCCGCCGACCGCGCCCTCGCGGCCGACCAGGATGGTTTCGACGTCGCGGCCATCCTCGCTGGGCACGAGATAGGAGGCCAGCGCCGGCCCGCATGGGAAGTGGACCGTCTGCACGTCGTCGCCTGGGCTATAGAGCAAGTCGCCGGCGGCCACCTCCTCCTGGCTCAGATGCGGTGCGATCAGCGCAAAATCGGCGGCGCTCAGCCGTCGCAACAGGTTGTTGTAAGGCCGCTCCTTGGCAATCGCCGTCACGCCACGCGCCAGCATGTCCGTTCCCCTCGTTGCTGTCCCATCGATCAAACCGGCGTCCTTGTGTGTACAAGTGCACCGACAAGGGAACTCCGGTGTGCTGCTCTCGGTTCCAAGGACCCGCCGGTGTGCTTGCCTGAAGGCGCCGGCTGCGGGGCCATCCTGTTTTTGGAACCCCCGCCATGACATCCGAGCCGGATGACAGCTCACTTGCGCTTTATCGGGACGTTTTGATCGTCGAGGACGATCCCATCATCGCGCTTGGGTTCGAGGACACGCTGCTCACGCTCGGCGTGCCCCTGGTGCGCGTGGCCGCCAATGTCGCCGCCGCGTTACAGATGATCGAGGACAGGCGGCCCGATTTCGCGCTGCTCGATGTCGGGCTGGCACGTGGGAAGAGCTTTGCAGTGGCCGAACGGCTGGCCGCGCTCGGCATTCCCTTCGCCTTCGCCACCGGCTACGGCGCCGATCGGGTGCCGCCGGAATTCGCCGGTCGGCCACGGCTGACGAAGCCATGTACGACCGAGGCGCTGGCGACGGCGCTGAGAAGCAAAGCGTAAAGTGGATCCTTCTCGCCGCGACGTGACTGCGGTGAAGGCCTCGCGTCGGTGACAGCCTTTCGAGCGGAGAGAACCCTTCACCCGGCAGCCTTCGGCTGCCACCCTGTCCCGGGGAGAGGGTACACCGCTGTGCGCTGCGAGCGAGCTTTGACGACCGAAAATCCCTTCCTCAGCAGCCTTCAGCCAGCCTTTCCTGAAAGAGAACTCCATCACCCGATCTTCGGATCGAGCGTGGTGGACCACAGCGCGACGTCGGCGCGGTCGCGCAAGGTGACCGTCATCTGCCCGGTCGCGCCTTCGATCTTGACGTGGCCGAAGAACTGCAAGCCGGCTGACGGCGGCAGGTTCTGCTTGTCCTCGCCCGGCGCCTTCACGAAGCGCACCTCGGGGCCGAAGGTGTTGTCGAGTTCGTTCGGTCCGAAGGTGCCGGCATGCAGCGGGCCTGACACGAATTCCCAGAACGGCTCGAAGTCCTGGAACTGGGCCTTGTTCGGATCGTAATAGTGCGCGGCGGCGTAGTGCACGTCGGCGGTCAGCCACACCGTGTTCTGGATCGGCGCCGTCTTGATGAAGCGCAGGATCTCGGCGATCTCGAGCTCGCGGCCGCGCGGCGCGCCGTTGCCTTGCGCGAACGCTTCCGAGCCCTTCTTGTTGGCCGCATCGTCATACACGATCAGGCTGAGCGGCATATCGGAGGCGATCACCTTCCAGGTCGCGCGCGAAGAGAGCAGCGCGCGCTTCAGCCAGCGCATCTGCTCCGGTCCGATGAAATAGGCGTCGGGACCGTAAGTGGTCTGGTCGTTCGAACCATTGGGACCGCGATAGCTGCGTTCGTCGAGCACGAAGACGTCGAGATGCGGACCGTAATGGATGGTGCGGTAGACCCGGCCCGGCTCCACGATGCTTTCGCGCATCGGATACATCTCGTGGAAGGCGCGGGCAGCGCGGGCCGCGAGCAGCTGGATGTTGCGCTCCTTGTAGGTGGCCGGCAGGTCTTTCGAGGCCGACCAGTTGTTGGTTACCTCGTGATCGTCCCACTGCACGAAGATCGGCACCTCGGCATTGAAGGCGCGGACGTTGTCGTCGAGGAAGTTGTACTTATGCGCGGCGCGGTACTCGTCGAGCGTCTCGGCGACCTTGGCCTTCTCGGGGATCGTGACGTTCTTCCAGAGCTTGCCGTCGGGCAGCTTCACCTCGGAGGGGATGATGCCGTCGGCATAGATGGTATCGCCGGAATGCAGCAGGAAGTCGGGGCGGTGCTTCTTCATGGTCGCGAAGGTGACCATGCCGCCATCGTCGGGATTGATGCCCCAGCCCTGGCCGGCGACATCGCCGCCCCAGACGAAGCTGACGTCGCGCTGGTCCGACGGCGCGGTGCGGAAGCGGCCCACCACCGGCTCGCTCTCGACGCTGATATGCGCGAGATCGCGGACTTTGACGCGATAGAAAATGTCTTGGCCGCCCGGCAGGCCGTCGACGAGCATCTTGGCGGTAAAGTCGCTCTCGGGCAGCGCCGCGATCGGCGGCAGCGCACGGGCATCCTTGAAGGTATCAGTGGTGGCGACCTCGACCAGCATCTGCGAGGGCCGGTCGGCGCGCGCCCACACCACGCCGCCATCGGTCGAGACGTCGCCCGACTGCACACCATGGGTCACGGCTGGCCGGTCGGCGGCGCGGCTGAGATACGGCATGGCGATGGTGCTGACGCCGGCAGCCGCGGCGGTCGACAGGAAGCGGCGGCGGGACAGGCCGAAATTCTGGCGGGGAATGCGGATCGTCATGCGTGTCTCCTGATAGCCGGCGCGGAAATGCGCGCTTGACTTAGAAGACTTTGATGACGTGGCAATTACAGCGCCGCGATCGCAGCGTCGGTGATGCTCAGCTGCCGGTGGCGCGGAGCTGGGCGCCGGCGCGCTGCAGGTTCTGCGGCAGGCTCATCAGGATCAGCTTGCGGTCGGCGACCGCATTATGAAACTGTTCGAGCGCGATGTTGAAGGCGGTCAGCGTGCCGTGCTCGATGGCGCCCTCCTCGAAACAGGCCAGCGTCGAGCGCAGGATGTCGTCGGCTTCGGCCTGCAGCTTGTCGAGTTCTTCCGTCGCATCGCTCTTGCGGGCGATCGTGATCATGTCGAGCAGCCGTTCGCGCAACGAGGTGTTGTTGTTGCGTTCGTTCTTCTTCAGATAGCCGGCGAACCAGGCGCCGACCGAGCCCGTCGCCGACAGCGCCATCAGCCCCCACCAGATGTAGTCGCTGTAGCGGTCGAGGAAGCTCTTCTCCTCGCCGTCGACGAAGGCGGCCGCGCCCGGATGCACGGGGATCGCGGCGTCCTTGTCGGTGTCGGGCGTCTCGATCTTGGCGGCCAGCGGGAAGTCCGCCAGCAGTTGCTGGCGCGCCGCAAACAGCTGATGCGTGAAGGCGGCAACGGTCGTGTCCGACAGGCCCTTGCGGGCGACGATGTGGTGATTGAAGCTGATGGTCTTGACCTCGTCCTCCGGACGATCGGGCGCGCCGCCGAAGGCGCCGGCCGGAATGTCGGTCGATTCGTATTCGGAGTGGTTCTGCGCGATCGCGTCCGCGGAATCGATCGCCAGGAACGTCGGCGCCTCGCCGTTCTTGGTCGAGGCTGCCACCGCATCGCTGGTGATCTTGCTGTTGAGCGGGCCCGCGGCCAGATAGACGTCGGCCTTGTGGTTCTTGATTGCGTCGGTAGCCTCGGTGACCGGGAACTGGATGGTCTCGACCTTCTCCGGATCGACGCCATATTGCTGCAGGATCACCTTGAGCAGATTGACGTTGGCGGGCGTGCGGCCGATCACGCCGACCTTATGGCCTGCCAGCTGCGAGATCTTGGTGATGTTGTCGGCCTTCTTCTTGCCTTTGCTCCCTTTCGAGCTTCCTTTTGAGCTTCCTTGGGCCGCGCCGGCCGGCACCCACAGCACCACGACATTCTTGCGCAGGGTCGCCACGGCCTGTGCATTCTTCGGTACGTTGAGGTCGCCGCGCACGATCGCAAGGTCCACCTTGCCGTCGGCGAGCGCCTGCGCACTCTCGGCCGCCCCTTCGGTCGGCACTGGGCGCAACCGGACATAGCTGTGGTTCTGCGTGAAAGCCTGCGTCAGCGCCTGCACCACCTTGAGGTCATCGCTGTTGGCCGGGCCGACGGCGATATGCAGGACGACCGGACGCATGGCGAAGTAATAGCCGCCGGCCACCGCGCCGAACAGGGCGAGCGCGGCAGCGATCAGAATGAATACGGCCGGCTTGACCGGGCGCGGCATCACCGCGGTCTGACGCTCCACCTGGTCCTGTCCTCCGGTCATCGAACGGCCATCAATTGCTTGAGGGGCAAGTTCATTCGGCACGCACGCGGGTCGGTTGAAAATGTAGCAGTTTTCGTCGGTCGGCGGGGTTACATCTCCGTCATGGTTACCGGTGCGCGGCTTCCGCCGGTCGGGATCATGACCGATTCGGCGAGACGCCGATTCGCGACCTGATTTTCCACGGAAACTTTCTGTTGCCGGCGGCGTAAGGAAGGCAAAGTATCAAGGCACCCGCGCGGCGAAACGCCGCTCGTGTGTCTCAGGTTCCTCAACTCATCCAAGGGAATTCGGCCATGGTGGAACGATTGTCGACGGATGCCCGGGCCAAAGCACTGCAGGAACTGCCCGGTTGGTCGGAGGTCAGAGGACGCGAGGCGATCAGCCGCACCTTTGCTTTCAAGGACTTCAACGAGGCCTTCGGCTTCATGTCCCGCGTCGCGCTGGTCGCGGAGAAGCGGGATCATCACCCGGAATGGCGCAACGTCTACAAGACGGTCGAGGTGACGCTGTCGACCCATGACGCCGGCGGCGTGACCTCGCGCGACATCGATCTGGCGCGCGCTATGGATGCGATCGCAAAGCCGCTCGGCGTCTAAGCGACGCAGCGTCTGGTGCAGCGGTCGCGCGAACGTCTTGCGGTGAGCGCCAGGGGTCCCCACGTTTGCCGCGGGATTTGAACGTGCCGCGGATCGCGGGACGCAGGAGGCTGCAGTGGACACGACCGACACCAGCACCGGATTTGCGCCGGCCGATCGGCTGGCCCAGGACCGCGAGAGCGTGCGCCGGCGGTTCTGGACCAAGTTCAGACGGGTGGTGGCGCATCTGCCGTTCGCCGAGGAACTTCTGGCGGCCTATTACTGCGCCTTCGACAAGGAGACGCCGCGGCACGTGCAGCTCTCTTTGTTGGGGGCGATCGCCTATTTCATTCTGCCGTTCGATTTCATCCCCGACATGCTGCCGGTGCTCGGCTTCACCGATGACGCCGCCGTGCTCGCCACCGCACTCCGCATGGTCGCCTCGCACATCACGCCCGACCACCACGCCGCCGCGCGTGCCACGCTGCAGCGGGGGCTGGACGGGGAAGGTGATGAGAAAGCCGCGTAGTTGTTAGTTGGGCGAACCGCGCGCCACACAACATTGCATCCTCTCAGGCAAGCGGAGAGGGTGGAGCGCTAATGCCGCGCTGATGCTCAGACATCCACGTCCATCAGAGAACACATCGTCATTGGACGATCGTCGCCCCAAACAAAAAGCCCCGCGGCATCACCGCGGGGCTTTGTTTTCTGACGATCGCCGGATCGAGCTTAGCGCTGGCGCGGGCGGGCGGCGCCGCT
The DNA here is from genome assembly GCF_049798375.1 of Bradyrhizobium sp. Classification (GTDB taxonomy): domain Bacteria; phylum Pseudomonadota; class Alphaproteobacteria; order Rhizobiales; family Xanthobacteraceae; genus Bradyrhizobium. Next base: position 1,667 of record NZ_JBARGP010000077.1, on the reverse strand, counting down.
CTTCTCCGCTTCCCAGGCCTGGAACTGCCTGAACAGCGCCTCGCGATCGGAGTCCGATTGCCCGGTCTTGGCCGCCGCGTTCTTGTTCATGAAGTCGTTGAACTGGTCGCGCGACGATCCGCCGGCCGCTGCCGATCCCTCCATCGCATGCGTCTCCAGCCACTGCTTGGCGGCCGGCAGGCGCTGCCAGCCCGGCAGCGGTGCCGACAGAGACACTTCCTTCCACTTCGGATGGAAGGGCGGACGCTGCAGCGACGGGAACTTGGTGAAGAACGCATCCACGAACAGCGCGAGCTTGCGGTAGCGCTCGGTGTTGGGGGCCCAATTATAGGCCGCGAGCACCGCCGGGACCGCGATGGTGTCGACCTTGTCGCCCTCTGCGATCAGGTTCGGATAGTCCTTGGACGTCATCGTCGCCGGCAGATAATCGCCCTGCAGCGGCCGCTCATAGTCGACCGTGACCAGATGGTAGCGGCCACCATCATTGACGAAGTTGGTGACTGATTTGTAGGGCTTGCCGCCGACCACGATCACGGCATCGAGCTCGCCCTTCTTCAGTTTCTCCATTGCGATGCGCTGCTCGATATAGGCGAACTTGGTGGCATCGAGTCCGAGCCGCTCGAACACCGCGAGTGCGGTGACGAAGGTCGAGCCGTCGGGAAGATCGACGCTGACGCGCTTGCCGGTGAGATCATGCAGATTGCGGACCGCCAGCGGCGCGATCACCTGCATTTCCTCGTTGTACAGCTTGGTGACGTAAGTGAGCTGCTTGCGCAGGTCCTTCGCGTAGCCCTTGCGCTCGAGATAGTCGAGCGAGTCGGCGCGGACGATGCCGATGTCGACGCCCTGCAGGAACAGGATGTCGGCGATGCTCTGCACCGAGCCGCGGCCGACGATCGGCAGGATGCGCAGCTTGTTGCCGTCGTCGAGCACGGATGACAGGTCGGCGCCGAACTGCACATAGGTGCCGCCGATCGTGCCGGTGATGCAGGTCACGGTGTTGGCGTTCAGTGCCTTCTTCGTATCGGCCGAGCCGAATTGGAAGATCGATCGCAGGCTGTCACTGACCTTGCCCGGATCGTATTCGGCGCCCTGGGCGTGAGCCGCGGTGCCGCAGCCGATCATCATCATGGCGGCAAGCGCCGCGCCAACTAAACGTCGCATGTGTTCCCCTGCATGAAAACTGCGGCACAATCAGGCGAAGCGCCGCACGCGCTTCGCGGAAAAATCGTGCCAGTCGACAATCGAGAGCACGACGGCGGTCTGCCGCCGCGCTCGGACTACTTTAGTTCTGGAGCTGGTTGAGGCGGCGCTGCGCCTCGCCCGAGCCGAGCTGCGCCGCGCGGCGGTACCAGTTGCGGGCTGCGCCCGGATCGGCGTTGATGTTGCGCACGTCCCGAGTGCCGAGCACCTGCGCATCATAGGTCTGTGCCAGCATCAACGCCGCGGCCGGCTCTTGTGCGTCGGCGGCGCGCTCGAGCAGCAGGCGAGCCGGCGGAATGTCGCCGGAGGCGAGCAGGTTCTTGGCGCGCTTCATGATGCCAGCGAGCTCGTCGGGATCCATCCGGCGGGCGGCCTGCTGCTGTTGCGGCGGCGGGGCGTTGACGGACGGCGTCGCGAAGGTCGGCGTGACCATCGCAGTGGCGGCGCCGGGCGCGGTGATTGAG
>NZ_JBARGP010000076.1:0-2067 GCF_049798375.1 Bradyrhizobium sp. | reverse complement strand
CAATTGCGCGCCTGACCGGGATGACGGGAGGATGTGGATGCGCCCTCTCCCGCGACAACGAATGAGGTGATACAGAGCGCTTCCTCATCTCCGATTGCCGGAAGCCCCGATGTCCTCAGCCGTGTCCCCGCTCGCCCCGACCGAAGTCCCCGAGATGCCCGCGATCGCGGGCGTCAGGCTGGCCACCGCGGCCGCCGGCATCCGCTACAAGAACCGCACCGATGTGCTGCTGGCGATGCTCGATCCCGGCACTACGGTCGCCGGCGTGTTCACCCAATCGAAATGCCCGTCGGCACCGGTCGAATGGTGCCGCGCCAAGCTCAAGGGTGGCAAGGCGCGCGTGCTGGTGGTCAATTCCGGCAATGCAAACGCGTTCACCGGCAAGACCGGCAAGCAGTCCACCGCACTGACGGCACAGATCGCCGCCAAGGCCGCCGGCTGCAAACAGGAAGAGGTCTTCCTCGCGTCGACCGGCGTGATCGGCGAGCCACTCGATGCGACCAAGTTCAACGGCGTGCTCGACCAGCTTGCCGAAGATGCGGAGCCCGCGAACTGGATGGCGTCCGCGCAGGCCATCATGACCACCGATACCTTTGCGAAGGTCGCGACCGCTACCGTCAAGCTCGGCAAAGCCAGGGTGAATATCTGCGGCATGGCCAAGGGCGCCGGCATGATCGCGCCGGACATGGCGACGATGCTGTCCTTCGTCTTCACCGATGCGCCGATCTCGGCGCCGGCGCTGCAGGCGCTGCTGAAGGCCGGCGTCGAGGACACCTTCAACGCCGTGACGATCGACGGCGATACCTCGACCTCGGACACGCTGCTGGCCTTCGCCACCGGCGCTGCCGCCGACAATGGCGCGCCGAAGATCAGCCGCGCCAGCGATCCCAGGCTCAAGGCCTTCGTCAAGGCCTTCAACGAGGTGCTGGCCGATCTTGCCGAGCAGGTCGCCCGTGACGGCGAAGGCGCGCGCAAGCTGATCGAGATCGTCGTCGAGGGCGCCAAGACCAAGCAGTCGGCGCGCAGGATCGCAATGTCGATCGCCAATTCGCCGCTGGTGAAGACCGCGGTTGCCGGCGAAGACGCCAATTGGGGTCGCGTGGTGATGGCGGTCGGCAAGGCCGGCGAGCCGGCCGACCGCGACAAGCTCTCGATCTCCTTCAACGGCATCCGGGTCGCCACCCGCGGCGCGCGCGATCCGTCCTATGACGAGAAGGAAGTATCAGCGGCGATGAAGCAGCCGGAGATTCAGATCAAGGTCGCGCTCGGCCTCGGCAAGGGCAAGGACCGCGTGCTGACCTGCGACCTCACCAAGGAATATGTCGCGATCAACGGCGACTACCGATCGTAGACTGGCCACCTCAGTTCGAGATCCCGGGCTCGCTCGCTCCGCGAGCGCCCCGGGATGACCGCTTCGCGGTCAGTTCGAGATACGGGCGTCGGCGACCGCCTTGCGGAACAGGGCATTCATCGCATCCGCGATGCCCTGGGTCGGGCTGACCTCGAAATAGAACCCGTCCGAGGCGCAGGCCTTCATGTTCTGCGCAATCTCGCTGTTCGGCGACGGGCCGAACGGCCCTTTGTTGAAGGGGTCGATCCAGCCCATGTACCAACTGTTGGTCGGCAGCTGAAGATAGGTGGTGTAGAGCACGGCGATCTTGATGCCTTTGTCTTTCAGGCTCTGGCAGAGCGTTGGATTGATCGGCGACTGGCAGCGCGGCGAGATGTTGCCGAACGTCGCGTTCTTCATCGTCTTGAGGCACCCTGTATTGCTCTCGTCGGCCACGCCGTCCGAGACGAAAAACAGGTATTTGAGCGGTGACCCCGGGGTGCCGTCGCCCGATTTTGGAATCTGGTCGTTGATGGCTGGAAACACGGTGCTGAACTGGGTGTCCTTGTCGGCGGTGTAGGCGTCATTGTTGCCATAGACGCCCATCAGGTCGATGTTGCCGGCGGCCGTCTTGGCGCTCGACAGGCTCGACGACAGCGAGAACAGCGCACGAAGCCCGATCGTCTTCGAGGATGCGCCGAAGTCGTAGATCGCCATCCGGAACTGGTCCGGATAGA
>NZ_JBARGP010000075.1:0-3238 GCF_049798375.1 Bradyrhizobium sp. | reverse complement strand
CTGACGCCGGAAGAGGAAGCGGACCTGAACGAAGCGCTAACCGAAATGGCGCGCGGTGAGATTGCGTCCGACGCCGAGGTCGAAGCCGTTCTTTCCAAATACCGCCTGTGAGACTGCGTTACTCTAGGACAGCGCTCCGGCAACTCGATCGGGCATTGAGCTATGTCGCAGCACGATCTCCTGCGGGAGCCGCAAAGATCGAAGTCCGCATTGCGGCGATCATTGCCTTGCTAGAAGTTCAACCTCACGCCGGCCTCAAAACGAGAATTTCCGGAGTGCGCCGCTTTTTCTAACTCCTCATCCCTACCTGATCGATTACCATGCCAGCGATGACGAAATCACCGTGCTCAGATTCCGTCATACATCACGTAATCCATCTTCGATACCGGGAAGGGCGTGATGACTTGGCGAGCCTGCCGCGTGCGCAGCTATCCGCAACTCTGATGAGACAGCGGATGGCTGCAACCGACGAGCCCTTTGGGCTCGTCACGCCGCGCGCGACAATCTTTCCTCAGACCGCTGCTCCACCGGCTTTGGCCGATCCGTCGCCAGCGACACGCCCCAGATCACGAGGCCGCAGATCGCCAGCGCGACGCCGACCCAGCCGGTCGAGGGAAAGCCGAACCCGGCCGCCAAGACCATGCCGGCAAACCACGGGCCGAGCGCATTGGCGGTGTTGAATGCGGAGTGATTGAGCGCGGCGGCCAAAGTCTGGGCGTCCTCGGCTACGTCCATCAGGCGCGTCTGCAACACGGTGCCGAGCCCGCCGCCGCAGCCGATCAGGAATACGACCGGCATCAGTGTCCAGAGACTGCCGGTGGCGAACGGATACAGCGCGAGTGCGACGGCGCTCCACACCAGGGTCGCGCCGGCGGCTGCCATGACGCCGCGATCCGCAGCCCAGGCGCAGACCAGATTGCCGATCGTCAAGCCCGCGCCAAAGATCGCCAGCATCACGGGAATGGCCGAGGCCGAGGCGTGTGTCACCTCCAGCATGGTCGAGGCCAGATAAGTGTAGACCGCGAACATGCCACCGAAGCCGATCGCGCCGGTTGCCAAGGTCAGCCACACTTGGCCGCGCTTGAGCGCGCCGAGTTCGCGCAGCGGGCTCGCGCCTTGCAGCGGCGCGCCATAGGGCGCGAACAGCCGCACCAGCGTCGCTGTCAGTAAGGCGAGCAGCGCGGCGAAGCCGAAACTCCAGCGCCAGCCGATATATTGGCCGATCAGATTGGCGAGGGGCACCCCCACCATGGTGGCGACGGTCAGTCCGGCAAGCACGCGCGAGACGGCTTGGCTGCGCCGTTCGCGCGAAACCAACGAGGCGGCGACCAGCGCGGCGACGCCGAAATAGGCGCCGTGCGGCAGGCCGGCGACGAAACGGAAGCCGACCAGGAAGCCATAGGTCGGCGCCAGCGCCGAGAGCCCGTTGCCGAGCGCGAACAGCAGCATCAGCATCACCAGCAAGGTGCGGCGGGCCACCCGCGCCGCCAGCACCGCGATGATGGGCGCGCCTACCACCACGCCGAGCGCATAGGCGCTGATGACGTGGCCGGCGGTGGTCGCGCCGATGCCGAGATCGGGCGCGAAATAGGGCACCAGGCTCATCGCGGCGAACTCGGTAGTGCCGATCGCGAAGCCGCCGATCGAGAGCGCCAGCAGGACGAGGCTGGGGTGGTGGGGCTTGGGACCGGTTGCGGCCGCGAAGGCCGCGGGATCAGTGATGCTGTTCATGGGTCAGGCGTGCCGACCAGGCCGGAAAACGGCCATTGCGAGGTCGGCACATGCGGCGGAATGGCCGGCGGGGCATGAACAGGGCATCCGAGGTCCTTCTGAGGAGAAGCGGGAGAGGCAGCACCGACGCTCCGCACTGCAAATGCTGCGTTGCAATAATAGGTGAGATGTCTCGATCTGGGCACCCCGTGAGGTTGCGACCTGATATGCGTGGAGGGCAGGCCCGTCACAATTGAGCGATCAGCGCTTCAAGCTGCTCCCGTTCTGATATGCGACTGATCCGCAGCTTCTTCGCTTGACTGCTCGTTCTTGTTTCGTTCTTATAACTTCATCCATTGAGCGGAGAAGGTCATGCACAACCGAGTTGGTGAAATCCGTCGCCTGATCAGGACATTGCGCATCAGCATGCTCGAGGCCGAGGCCGTCGTCCGTGAGCAGATCAATCGCGACGAGGACTGCTCTTTTGTCGCCGGCGACATCCTGAAGATGCGTGCGGTGATGGCCGGCTTGGTCCGGGAGCGGGTGACACTCGGCGACAACGCGCTCATTCTCGTCGACCGCTCCCGCACGCCGCGGCGCGCTTTCGCGGGCCTGCCGATGGTCATCCGGTCGGCGAGCGCCAACTCGCTGGCGTAGCCGTCGTGGCCCGGTGAGATGCTTCGACCCCGCGGCCGACGTCGCGCTCTGCTCGAACAGATGGCCGAGGTGCCTGGCGGAGCGTTCGTCATTCCGGATGATCACCGTCCGGGCGTGCGAGAAGGTCTCGCAGAAGCCGAGCGTGGCGAGTTCGCCGGTGACGAGGACATAGCTGGGCTCTCGAAAAGATGCGGCTGGCGAGGCGCTCCGACACGCGTGCTCGCACCGCGCGAGTGTTCAGCGTGCCCGACCCGTCAGGCAAATCACTTGCGGTTTCGTGGTCTCGTGTTGCGATCGAAGCGCGCGATGGGCGGCAAGATGACCTGCGCGGAAAAACTCATTTCGTGAGCGTATTCAATTCGATGGTTGCGGTCTCCTCATCCTGCGCAAAAATTTGACTTTCGTTTTTGCAGAAATTGTGTTGTGCTTCGCGCATCCCACCTCATCGAAAGGGGCGTACGCGCGTCGTCACGAACGTGGAGGCGGGCTGCGATGGCCATGATCGGTTGCGCGCGACGAGCGCGACTGACGTGGACGGCGAAGTCGCGTGGTCCTGGCCTCCCGGTGCTGAGGCCAAGCTCGTGATGCTCTTGACGGGCGTCGCGGACGACAGGGGCAAAACAGCCGGTCCCTGGGGAGCAACTGTGCTGATTTGAACCGGCGATCCGCCGGGTTCAAGGCTGGCGCTAAGGCGCGCCACCGCCTCCGGCGGCTTCGGCCTTGAGCCCGCCGGCTCGCCAGTCCTTGGGATTTGCATGCGCTCGGTCGGAGACCGAGCGCGGATTGAGGCGCGCTCGATCAGCTCACAACGTAACGATTGGGGTCCCACTCCTGGCGACGTGCGATCATGACGTTGAGGATGCAGATGAGC
>NZ_JBARGP010000074.1:0-7664 GCF_049798375.1 Bradyrhizobium sp. | reverse complement strand
AAATTAGCGTCGCGCGGCGCCTGCGCCAGCCGGCGCTTGAAGTAGCTCATGATGTCGGGATTGACGAAGTCGTAGTGCTGCAGCATGCCCGAGATGCGCTCCTCATGCAGGTTCGGCGCGAACAGCTCGGTGAGCGAGGAGGCGATCGCCTCCAGCGGCGAGCGGTCGCGGCAGAAATGCACGTAGGCCTCGACCGCAAAGCGCGTCGCGGGAAGGATACCTTCGGTCGATTCCACGTAAGCGCTGTCGAGCCCCAGGCCTTCCGTCAGCTTGAGCCAGCGCTCGATGCCGCCCTCGCTGCCCACATCGCCGTCATGGTCCTCGATGCGGTGGCGCCATTCCATCCGGGTGGCGCGGTCGCGGAAGCGCGAGATCACCACCGCGTCCTTGAGCGGGATCGTCGACTGATAATAGTAACGGTTCAGCGCCCAGGCCTGCACCTGGCCCTTGTTGAGCTTGCCGCCGTGCAGGAGTTTATGGAACGGGTGCAGATTATGATAGCGCGTCGCGCCGATGTGGCGCAGCGCGGCTTCCAACTCGGCAGCGTCATTCAGCCTGACGTCAGGCCCGATCGATAGCGCCGTCATCCCGCTTAGATTCTTGCCGCTTAGATTCACGTCACTCACAGCACGATCTCCATCCCCTCGCTCGGGATCTGCCACTCCGCGCGCTCCAACGCCTGCCGCTCGGGCGAGGCGTGCAGCCACGCCGGATTCGAATTGTTGATGTGCAGGAAGATCTTCCTGCCGATCCCGAGATCCGCCAATGAGCTGATCGCGCCATCGTCCCCGGACATCGCGATATGTCCCATACTCTGTCCGGTCTTGTTGCCGAGTCCAGCCCTGATCATCTCGTCGTCGCGCCACACCGTGCCGTCGAACAGCACCAAGGGCGCGCCGGCGAGCCGTCGCTTCAAGGTATGGTCGACGCCGGCGCAGGCGGTGATGACATAGAGATATTTGCCGCTGGCCTTGTCCGCAATCCTCAGACCCAGCGTATCGCCGGTCGAGGTGGTCCCGCCAGGATGGTCCTTGCCGCGCAGGTACCAGGCGCTGGTGCCTGCAACTGCGAATGGCAAAATCTCGAGGCCGGACGAGGCGCCGCCGGGCAATTGCGGCTCGAATGCGGCATCGACTTCGATCGGGACGCGCCGCACATTCTCGGGCCGCAGCACGTCGAAGATGCTGTTCGATGTCAGGATCGCCAGCACCTTGGGATGCGCGTAGATCGCAAATGGCGAACCTTCGCGCATCGACAACAGCCCGGTGACCGCGTCGATCTCGCCGTTGGTGAGGATGACGCCCGCGATCGGACTGTGACGCAGCAGCATGCTTTTGGGGTGAAGCTGCGGTGTCGCGGTCACCTGCTGCCGCAGGTCCGGCGAGGCATTGACCAGGAACCAGTGCTCGCCGTCATTGCTGACCGCGACCGAGGCCTGGGTGCTTCTGATCTCAGGATGATCGGTGCGCGCCGCCAGGCAGACCGCACAACCGCAGTTCCATTGCGGCACGCCGCCGCCCGCGGCAGCGCCTAGGACGACGACACGAAGCATGACCGGTCTCTTGAAAATCGTCTCCTGGAGGCCGAGACGTATGGAGATGAGGCGAGGATGCGCAGGCGCCGCCTCGGGGCCGGAACGTCAAGGGGCGCAACGTCGAGGGTGGACAGCGAGCTTGCGCACGGGGCTGGCACACACGCCGCTCGGCCGCCCACCCTCAAAGGCGTCTTGGCTTCAGAACATCATGTGCTACGCAACATCATGTGCTACGCAATGACGTCACACCCGCAATTTATTTACGGGCTGCGCAGGCATACATGTTGATTTCCATGCCAACCGGCACTTCAACAATCTTCGGTGCTTTCCAGGCCATTGTCGTCTCCTCATCAGGTGTTCGGGACATTTTCGTCCTCCGCATTAAACTACCGCGTCACGAAAAGTTCGCCAGTGGAATCTTTTTGTTTTGAACGATCCGGGTTGATTTTTGCAGTGCGAAGACTGATCCCGCGGTGCGCCATGCAGCCGTCAAATGAACGAATTCGTGACCGAAGCCTTCGCAACGCCGTCTGGTTCCGCGACTACATTGCGCGGATCTGGTTCAGATAAAGCACTTGTGAGATGGCTCAATCTTTCAAAATGCAGCGTGCGACCCCATTGGAATGTGCCCATGCCCCGATATTTCTTTAACACCAGGATCGGCGACGAGCTGGTCGCCGACACCGATGGCGAAATGTTGCGCAGTCCGGACCGCGCCTGGGAAGTCGCACGCGATATGATCCGCGAGTTGCTCCGCACCGAAGGCGCCAATGCGGCGCTGTTGGCCGCCGTGATCGAGGTGACGGATGAGGAGGGCGACGTGGTACTGGAGTTCCCGTTTTCTGAGGCGATCTTCGACCTACCGGCGCAGTCGATGACGCGGCATTAAGTCCGATTGAATGCACGCCGCTGTGCATTGACGCACGCGGCGCGCCTTACGATCACGGCAGAGTCACGAACTCCACCCAGTTCGGCTGCTTGCCGACAGGATAGGATTTCAGCTTAGTCAGCCGTCCGGTGGCCTGATCGATCGCATAGACCGTCATGCCGTTGGATAGCTCGCCGACCGCTGCAAGATAGTGACCACTTGGATCGATGTTGAAGCCGCGCGGCTGGGTCTCGGTCGGCACGCTCTCGATGGTGCTGAGCTGGCCGGTCGCCGCATCGACCTTGTAGGCTGCCAGCGTGTTCGAGCCGCGCTCCGACGCATAGAGGAATTGGCCGTTCGGCGTGATGTGCAGATCGGCCGCCCACGGCTTGCCTTTGAAGTCCTTTGGTAGCGCGGTGGTGCGCTGTGTCTCGCGCAAGGTGCCCTTGTCGGCGTCGTAGGCGTAGACGGCGAGATCGGCGTTCAGCTCGTGCAGGAGATAGATGAACTTGCCGTTCGGGTGGAACATGAAGTGGCGCGGGCCCGACTTCTCCGGCGTCTTCGCCGTCGCAGCCTCGTTTGGCGTCAGCACGCCGGTGGCTGCGTCGAACTTGAAGGCCAGCACCTGATCGGAGCCGAGATTGGTCGCGAACACGAAGCGGTTGTCCGGCGAGGGCAGGAAGGCGTGCGCGTTGAGCCCGGTCGGGATCACCTGCGCGGGCGCACCGACGACGCCATTGGCCTGGACCGGATTCACGGCGACCTTGTTGCCGCCATAGGAGGCGCTGAACAGGAATTTGCCGGTGTGGTCGAAGGCGATATTGGCCATGCTGTCGGCCAGCGGGCCATTGCCGATGTGCTTCAATTCGCCAGTCTTGGCATCGATCGCGAAGCTGACCGCGACATAGGGCTGCGAGCGGACACCGGCGATCAGCACATGACGATCGGGACTGACGGCGAGCGGCGTTGACGAGCCCGGCTTCTCGATGCCGGCAAAAGCGGCGGTCTGCACCGGCACCATCGCGCCGGTGGCGCTATCGAACTTGAACACGCTGATGTCGTTGCTGGCGGCATTGCCGACATAGGCGAAGGTCTCGGCGCCGGCCACGCGCGGTGCGAGCGTGACGAGAGCGGCGAAGACGAGCGATGTCGCGATGAGTGTGCCTGGTGCCGGCATGTGTTTCCCCCAAGGTTTGCTTATTGGTGCTAATTCTTAAGGTCGATTGTCAGCGTTGGCCAAGATTGATTCCGTATGGATCAATCCAGCAATAGCATTGATGAGGGCTCATCATTTCGCGACCGTCCCCGTCTGTCGCATGCATAGCCACCCGCCGCAAAGGCCGGGAGGTGTCGCTTTCTCCGCGCCCGGGCGCAGGCTAAAAGACGTCATTGTCTACGGAGTTCCCCATGACCGATCTCTGGCGCCTGTCGGCCGCCGACCTCGCCGCCCGCATCGCATCGAAACAAGTGTCCGCGCGGGAGGCCGCCACATCGGCGCTGGCCCGGCTCGATGCGGTCAATCCCAGCATCAACGCGGTGATCGATCATCGCCCGGATGACGTGCTGCGGCAGGCCGATCGCATCGATGCCGCGGTCGCCAAGGGCGACCGTGTCGGCCCGCTCGCCGGCGTCCCCGTGACCGTGAAGGTCAATGTCGACCAGGCCGGGTTCGCCACCACCAACGGGCTGCAGCTGCAGAAGGACGCGATCGCGCAAGCCAACAATCCGGTGGTCGAAAATCTCGTCAAGGCCGGCGCCGTCATCCTTGGTCGCACCAATACGCCCGCCGTGTCCTACCGCTGGTTCACCAACAATCTGATCCATGGCCACACCAAGAATCCCCGCGATCCCGGCATTACGCCCGGCGGCTCCTCCGGTGGCGCGGGCTCGGCGACCGCGGCGGGCATAGGCCATATCGGCCACGGCACCGATATCGCCGGCTCGGTGCGTTATCCGGCCTATGCCTGCGGCATCCATGGCCTGCGTCCGACCGTCGGGCGGATTCCCGCCTTCAACACCCATTTGCCGGAACGTTCAATCGGGCCGCAGATGACGGCGGTCTCGGGACCGCTGGCGCGCACCATCGGCGACATCCGGCTGGCGCTGCAAGCGATGTCGGCGCGCGACATGCGTGATCCCTGGTGGGTGCCGGTGCCGCTCGAAGGACCACCGCTACCGAAGCGGGTCGCGCTCTGCGTCAACCCTGATGGCCTCGATCCGGTGCCGGAAGTCGTGGCCGCATTGCGCGATGCGGCGGCGCGGCTGGAGCGGGCCGGCTGGACCGTCGAGGAGATCAAGGACGCGCCGCCGATGCAGGAGGCGGCGCTGCTGCAGACCCGGCTGTGGCTCGGCGACGGCTATGAGGCGCAGCTCGCGCTGGCCGAAAAGGAGGGCGATCCCGGCGCGCTGGCCTGCCTGCGCGGCAACCGCTTGAAGGTGCATCCGTTCGACCTGTCGCAGACGCTGACCCGGCGCGCCACTCTGACCCGCGACTGGCTGCTGTTTCTGGAAAAACATCCGCTGCTGCTGATGCCGGTCTCCGGCGAGTTGCCGTTCGCCGATCAGCTCGACCGCAAGGACGAAGAGTCGTTCAACCGCGTCTGGCACGCGCAGCTGACACAGATCGCGATACCGTTCTTCGGGCTTCCCGGCCTCACCGTGTCGACCGGCATGGTCGGCCGCAGTCCCGTTGGCGTGCAACTGGTCGCGCAGCGTTTCCGCGAGGACCTCTGTCTTGCCGCCGGCGAGGCGATCGAGGCAGGCGGCACGCCACCGTCGCCGATCGATCCGGTGAGCTGAATGGCTGGTCTCTACGATTTCACCGCGACCTCGCTGGCGGGCGAGGAAGTGCCGCTCCGGCGCTTCGAAGGCCAGGTGCTGTTGATCGTCAACACCGCGAGCGCCTGCGGATTCACGCCGCAATATCGCGGGCTGGAAGCGCTTTACCGCGAATACACGCCCAAGGGCTTTGCCGTGCTGGGATTTCCCTGTAACCAGTTCGGCGGCCAGGAACCGGGAACGGCGTCCGAGATCGGCGCGTTCTGCATCGGCAAGTATGACGTCACTTTCCCGATGTTTGCCAAGATCGAGGTCAACGGGACTGACGCGCATCCGCTCTACAAGTTCTTGAAGGGCGAGAAGTCAGGCCTGTTGGTGTCAGCGATCAAATGGAATTTCACCAAATTCCTGGTCGACCGGTCGGGCCGGGTGGTGTCGCGTCATGCACCGACCACCACACCTGAGGCATTGAAGAAAGAGATCGAGGCGCTGCTGTGAGCGAGAACGAGACCAATACGAATGAGTTTCCGGACCGGCTGTCGGTCGATCCGAAGAGCCCCTATTACAATGCGGAGATCCTGTCCCGCGACATCGGCATCCGCTTCAAGGGCGCCGAGAAAACCAATGTCGAGGAATATTGCATCAGCGAAGGCTGGATCCGCGTGCCCGCCGGCACCGCCAAGGACCGCCACGGCAATCCGCTGACCCTCAAGGTGCACGGCCCGGTCGAGCCGTATTTCAAGGACAAGCCTTCGTCCTGACTCTCGCACTCTCTCCGTCGTCATTGCGAGGAGCGCAAGCGACGAAGCAATCCAGAGTTCCGGACACCAGTCTGGATTGCTTCGGTTCGCTCGCAATGACGGTGTCTCTCACACCGTTTCCGAAAGCCACCGCCATGTCCGTCCGCATCATCGACGTCCGCGAAGTGACGAAGCCGATCTCGTCGCCGATCCGCAACGCCTATATCGACTTCACCAAGATGACGACCAGCCTGGTCGCCGTCATCACCGACGTGGTGCGCGACGGCAAGCGTGTGGTCGGCTACGGCTTCAATTCCAACGGCCGCTACGGACAAGGCGGGCTGATCCGCGAACGCTTCGCGCCGCGCCTGCTGGAAGCCGATCCGAAAACGCTGCTCGATGCGAGCGGCGACAATCTCGACCCGGACAAGGTCTGGGCGGCCATGATGTCGAACGAGAAGCCCGGCGGCCATGGCGAGCGCTCGGTCGCGGTCGGCACTATCGACATGGCGGTGTGGGATGCGGTGGCCAAGATCGCCGGCAAGCCGCTGTTCCGGCTGCTGGCGGAGCGGCACGGCGTCACTGCCAATCCGCGCGTCTTCGTCTACGCCGCCGGCGGCTACTATTATCCCGGCAAGGATCTGTCGGCGCTGCGCGGCGAGATGCGCGGCTATCTCGACCGCGGGTACAACGTCGTCAAGATGAAGATCGGAGGCGCTGATATCGCAGAAGACCGCAGCCGCATCGAGGCGGTGCTGAAGGAGATCGGCAGGGATGCGCAGCTTGCGGTCGATGCCAACGGCCGCTTCGATCTCGAGACCGCGATCGCTTATGCCAAGATGCTGCGCGACTATCCGCTGTTCTGGTACGAGGAGGCGGGCGATCCGCTCGACTACGCGCTGCAGGCCGCGCTGGCCGAGTTCTACCCCGGCCCGATGGCGACCGGCGAGAATTTGTTCAGCCATCAGGACGCGCGCAATTTGATCCGCTATGGCGGCATGCGGCCGGACCGCGACTGGCTGCAGTTCGATTGCGCGCTGTCCTACGGCCTGTGCGAATATCAGCGCACGCTTCAGGTGTTGAAGACCCACGGCTGGTCGCCGAGCCGCTGCATCCCGCATGGCGGCCACCAGATGTCGCTGAACATCGCCGCCGGCCTCGGCCTCGGCGGCAACGAGAGCTATCCGGACCTGTTCCAGCCTTATGGCGGCTTCCCCGACGGTGTCCGCGTCGAGAACGGCCACATCACCATGCCGGATCTTCCGGGCATCGGTTTTGAAGGAAAGTCTGATCTGTACACCGAGATGAAGGCGCTGGCGGCATGAGGCGTAGGGGTGGGCAAAGGCGCGTTTGCGCCGTGCCCACCATCATCAACGCGTGACGACGATGGTGGGCACGCTTCGCTTTGCCCACCCTACGCCTCAGCCATGCGGCGCCTAAATCACGCGCCATCACCTCCGCTGTCATCGTCCGCGCAGGCGGACGATCCAGTATTCCGAAGACGATCGTGATTGACCGAGATGCCGCGGCGTACTGAATCGCCCGGTCTGCGCCGGGCGATGACATTCCTGGGAATGGTATTTTAGTATTCATGTATAATTGAGCGCCGCTCAAATATTTATTGAACATTGCTCAAAATTCGATACACTCATCTCCAGTTCGCGATGACCGAGCGCGGGCAAGGCGCCCGTAGATTGCACACCATCAGGAGATGGCCCATGTCCTATTCGGAAAGTGATCTTCG
>NZ_JBARGP010000073.1:0-27507 GCF_049798375.1 Bradyrhizobium sp. | reverse complement strand
CAAGGCGGAAGATGTTATCCAAAATCTTGGCGTTGTTCGGCTCCTGCTCGAACCGCACCAGCTGATTGTCGACGGTGTCCAGGCTTTCACTGGTCTCCGTCAGAAACTCACGCAACAGATCATCCATGAAAATGGGCCTTCGCACGCAGCGGCGCGCGACATGACGCGCCCTCAAAGCTTGGCCAGTTTCGACGCAAAGCGTTTAATATTGGTTGAGTAACCGGAAAAGAACGGTCTCAACAAAGAGATAAGATGCGCGCTTGCAAGCCGGAGCCGTTTTGGCAATATCCGGTTAACCATAAAGCACCGCAGCGCCGCGGCCGGCCGCTCAAAACGCCGCTATTTGCAGCCGCTGCGCATCGTTGTTGTCAAGCCGGCGTGCTTCAATATCAGGACGCGGTGACGACCATTGCATCGCCTTCGGCCGCCAGCGATACTTTCAGGCCGCATGCGTCGGCGAGCAGGCTTGTATAATAAGGCTGCACCGCGTGGGCATCGATCGGACCCTCATGGGTCGAAGCCAGCATGCCGACGATGTTTTGCGGCAGCCGCGCATTGAGCCCGGTCGCGCTGACCTTGAAGCTCATCGTCTCGCCCTCGCCGACCGGATCGACTGTGAGCCGTCCGCCACGCGGGATCGTCTGCTGCGCGATCACCATCATATTGAGCAGAAGCTTGACGCGGTTCTTCGGCAGCAGCAGCCGTGGCAGATTCCAGGCAATGGAGGTCTTGGCGTCCTCGATCTGACCGCGCGCCATGGTCTGCGCATCGCCGAGGTCGATCTGGGCGCCGGATGATCCCGCCGCACCGAAGGCCAGGCGGCAGAACTGCAGCCGGGCGGACGCGGTCTTGGCGCTCTTGCGGATCAGGTCCAGCGCGAAGTCACGATCCTCGGGCTTCGGATTGTCGTCGAGCACTTCGAGCCCATTGACGATGGCGCCAACCGGACTGATGAGATCGTGACAAACCTTGGAACAGAGCAGCGCGGCCAGCTCGAGCTTGTCGGGTGAAGATCCCGGCGCCGGCGACGCGGATGCAAGACCTGAAGACGACGTACCTGAAGACGACGCACCTGAAGGCGAAGTACTTGAAGGCGAACTACCTGGAGACGATGTGTCGGACATTCGGTATTCCCTGAAATCCGCGGAGCTTGGGCGAATCATGCCTGCGTTCTAAGGGCTTGATACACTGCGAAAGCTGCGACCGCCACCGAGCTCGAGACCAGGCCGGAAACACCGGCGCATATCGCCTCGGCTCCGAGGTCATCGGAGACAAAGCCGCCGATTGCGGCTAAAGCGGCGCCAGATTGTCACATATGCGGGCAAAGAAGGGAAACCCATGACGGTTGTCCATGAGATCCACGAGGGGACCATCCGGGCTGTAGCGCGCGGGCTCTGCCGATGACGCAGGCTGTCCCCTCGGCACACCGGATCGATGCAGACGCCGCCGTCGCCCTGATGCAGTCCCTGACCGAGCTCGTCGTGCAGGCCGGCCGCGCCATCCTCGCCATCAACCGCCGTGCCATGGCAGTGACGGACAAGTCCGACGGTTCTCCGGTGACCGAAGCTGACCTCGCCGCCGATCGCGTCATCCATGACGGCTTGGCCCGCATCGCACCCGAAATCGCGATCCTGTCCGAGGAACGGGCGGAGCCCAGCGCCGCGCCCTATCGCGGCAGCTTCTTCCTGATCGATCCGCTCGACGGGACCAAGGAATTTGTCGCAGGCCGGGGCGAATACACGGTCAATCTCGCGCTGGTGACCGACGGCACGCCGCTGCTCGGCATCGTCTGCGCGCCGGCGATCGACCTTTTGTGGCGCGGCGTGGTCGGGCGCGGCGCGGAACGCCTGACCATCGGCGAGACCGGCCTCGGCGCGCCCGAGCCGATCCGGACACGTCCGATGCCCAGGGCTGGCGATCCCTGGGTTGCGGCGGTGAGCCGTTCGCACGGCGATCCGCGAAGCGAGGCCTTTATCGCCAGCCGGCCGGGCGTGGTCCGGATGGGGCTGGGCTCGGCGGTGAAGTTCGGCAGGCTCGCCGAAGGTGCCGCCGATATCTATCCGCGGCTGGCGCCCACCTCGGAATGGGACATCGCCGCAGGCCAGGCGGTGGTGACGGCAGCCGGCGGCAGGGTCACCGACGAGAAGGGTGCTCCACTGCGCTTCGGCGAGCGGCGCGACAGCTTCATCGTGCCCTCCTTCATTGCCTGGGGCGACCCGTCGGTGGTCGCGCCTGTGGCCTGACGCCGCCTGCGGAGCTGTCGCTGCTAACGCGACAGCCCCTGCTTCAACACCTGCCAGCGTGCATTCGCACGCTGCACATAACGGCCGGGATTGGCGACGAAGGCGTCGCGGCTCGCCTCCCGGCTGAACAGGAACAGCCGCTGGTCCGAGATAAACCAGAGACCCGGATTCCCCGCGACAGCCACGCCGCGCGCGACATCGGTCGGATCGTAGCCGCCGAATTGCGGCCCGTAGATTTCCGGATGCGCCAAAAAGGAGGCGCGGTTGCCATCATTGTGGAAGCGCCAGACCACGCCGTCCTGCCAGGCCTCGAAGTCCTCGAGCCCCTGCACCGGTTGGCTGTCGACAAAATAGGCGACCGGATCGAACCCGCCGATGGCGAGCCCCGAGAAACGATCGGTCACGATCCGCTCGGTAATTGCCGCGTGCGCTGTGAAACCTTGTGCTACAAGCACGGCAAGCAGCGCAAGGAAGGCAATTCTGCGACGAAACAGCGGCCGATAGCGCTGTTGGATTCGTTGTTGCCGTTGTGCCGTCATAGTTGATGCCGATAAAATGCGAGTCGATGGGGGCACGCCCCTCTCCGACCTTCGCCGCGCGTGGTTGGCGTCAGGTTAAGGCGGCGGTCGAACTTCGATAGCAGGGGACCTTTCCATGACTTTCGCATCACGCCTCGCCGCAATGACGCTCGCGGCCTTTTTCGGCCTGACCGCGTCGGTGGCCGCTCAACAGACGCCGCCGCCGCAACGCGCGCAGAGCCCCGACACGTTCGGCTCCGACGAGTTGATGAACGCCGGCCATCGCTTCTTCGGCAACGTCTCGCGCGGTCTCGCCTCGGTGATCGAACGCGCGGTCAGCCAATGGGGCCTGCCGAACGGCTATATCCTTGGTGAGGAAGGCTCGGGCGCCATCGTCGCCGGCCTGCGCTATGGTGAAGGAACTCTCTACACCAAGAACGCCGGAGACCTTCGCGTCTACTGGCAGGGACCGTCAGTCGGCTTCGACTGGGGCGGCGACGGTGCCCGCACCATGACGCTGGTCTATAATCTGCCATCGACCAACGCGATCTATCAGCGTTTCGTCGGCATCGACGGCTCCGCCTATATCGTCGGCGGCTTCGGCATGACCGCGCTCACCGCTAACAACATCGTGCTGGTGCCGATTCGCTCCGGTATCGGTCTGAGGCTCGGCGCCAATGTCGGCTATTTGAAATATACGCCGAACGCGACCTGGAACCCGTTCTGAGCGCCTCGCGGGGCGTGCTGATACTCGCGCGACACAGCCGACAGCCGGATCAAGGTTAACGCGGCTTGAGGCTTTCTTTCCGGCCCGCGGCCATGGCATTGTGATTCCGTTAATCTTACTGGCCCGGGAGTCGCGCGTATGGTCGAGCCGCTCATGTATTTTGCGATCGGTTTCCTGGTCGCAATGCTGTGTGCGCTAATGATCCTGCCACTCGTGCACAATCGCGCGGTGCGGCTGACTACGCGCCGGCTGGAGGCCGCGACGCCGCTGTCGATGGCCGAGATCCAGGCTGACAAGGACCAGTTGCGCGCTGAATTCGCGATGTCGGCGCGGCGGCTTGAGATGAGCGTCGACACCCTCAAGAGTAAGACCACGAGCCAGCTGGCCGAGCTTGGCAAGAAGACCGATGCCATCAATCGCATGAAGATCGAGCTCGGCGAGAAGAACGCCGCGATCTTCGCGCTGGAGGCGCGCGAGAAGGCGCTGAAGGATCAGCTCCGCGCCACCGAGGAGGAATTCGCCGCCAAGACGGAGGCGCTGCGCGCGGCCGAGCAGGCGCTGAAGGACAAGCAGAACGAGCTGGCCAAGCTGTCCACCGAGCTGAACGACCGCTCGATGCTGGCTGATAGCCGTCAGGTCGAGTTGGTGACGGTGCGCACCCAGATCGAGGAGCTGAAGTCCCGGGTCGGCGAGGCCGAGCGGGATGTCAACACGACGCACACCCGCCTCACCCAGGAGCGCAGTGCCTCGGAAACCGCGACACGCGAGCTGACCGATGCGCGCGGCCGGGTCGAGAATCTGAGCCAGCGTGTCACCGATCTCGACCGCCAACTCATCGTTCAGGTCAAGGAAGCCGAGATGCTGTCCGGCCGGGTCACCGACCTCGAGGGCCGGCTCGCGACCCAGGGCAAGCTGCTCGCCGAGCGTGAGTTCGAGAACAACCAGCTGCGGCAGGCCAGTGACACCGCCGAGCGGACCGTGAAGGAGCTGCGCGAGGAAGTCGAAGGCCTCAGCGGCGGCAAGTCGTCGGCGCTGGAGAAGCTGCGCACCGAAAAGACCGCGCTCGAAGAACAGCTGCGGCTGGCCCGCGACGAGCGCGCCAAGCTGCAGCGCGACCTCAATTTGATCCAGCAGCAGGCCGAGAGCGCCTGGGCCCAGGAGCGGATGGAGAATGCGCTGCTGCGCGAGCGAATCAACGACATCGCCGCCGAAGTCGCCAAGCTTGCGATGCAGATCGAAGGCCCGAACTCGACCATCGAGGCCATGCTCGCGGCGGAGCCGGCCGTGTCGCGTCCGGCCAATGGCAATGGCGTCACCCCGGCGCCAGGGAACGGTCAAGCCAACGGGCAGGCCAACCATCAAGGCGGCACGCTTGCCGAGCGCATCCGCGCGCTGCAGGCGCACGCCTCGCGCGCCCGTCAGATCGGGGCCTGACCACGCCATTGCACGGGCAGATCGCCCTGCCCCGCCGGCTAATCATCCCGTGTCGGACGTACCGGCGCTCGTCCGGTCCCAGGATCGACCGCCGCATTGCCTTTTTGGCTTAAGGGCCTGCGCAAAACCTTGACACCGGGGGCTCCCGCTTCGTAAACCGCGCTCTCCGATGGAAACCTTCGGGCCGGCTACCTCTTGCGTGACCGCCGCCGAAATCCGGGTGCATAGCTCAGCGGGAGAGCGTTCCCTTCACACGGGAGAGGTCCAAGGTTCGATCCCTTGTGCGCCCACCATCGCCAATAAACTTAATAACTTATTGATTCTTCCCGCCATCTGAACCCCGGAAAATCTCAGAGTACAGCCGGGGCACAGGCGCCCGCTGATGCTCTTGGGCATTCATCACAAGCGCGGTTGTGCCGCCGATCGCGACGAATCCTGCTCCAGCGGTCAGTGCAACGAGAGACGTGGCGAGCTTGGCCTCATTCTTGACCAGCGCTTTCGCCTAGCGGCTTTGCGAGGGCCTTGTCCCGAAGCGCGATGTAGATGGCGGGAATGACGAGGACTGTCAGAAGCGTCGACGACGCGAGGCCGAACAACAGCGAAATGGCCAATCCCTGAAAGATCGGATCGAGCAGAATGGTCGCAGCACCGATCATGGCCGCCAGCGCGGTGAGCAGGATCGGCTTGAAGCGCACGGCGCCAGCTTCCAGCACCACGTCGCGCAGTGGTTTGGCTTGTGCGCTGCTGTGCCTTATGAAATCGACCAGCAGGATTGAATTGCGAACAATGATGCCGGCAAGCGCGATGAAGCCGATCATCGAGGTCGCGGTGAAGGGCGCGCCTAGTAACCAGTGGCCGATTAGAATCCCGATCAGCGTGAGAGGGATCGGCGTGAGAATCACAAGCGGCAGGCGGAAGCTGCGGAACTGCGCGACCACCAGCACGTAGATCCCGAGGATCGCCGCGCCGAATGCGACGCCCATGTCGCGGAAGGTCACATAGGTGATCTCCCATTCGCCGTCCCAAAGCAGCGTCGGGCGGGACTCGTCCGCCGGCTGGCCATGCAGACTGATGACAGGTTTGGGCAGCGCGCCCCAATCATGGGAATCGACGCGCTTGGCGACTTCAAGCATGCCGTAGAGCGGCGCTTCGAAGCGGCCGGCGAGTTCCGCCATCACCATATCGGCAAACCGGCCGTCGCGCCGGAAGATCACCGGCGACCCCTGCTCGACCGTCGCCTTGACGACCTGGCCCAATTCGACGACCGTTTTGCTTCCGGGGAGCGTGTTCGCAGGCACAGGGGTCGACGCCAGTGCCTCGTCCCAGGCCAGATTCCGCTTTGGCAGATGGACCGCGATCTCAATCGGGTTACGGTCTTCGCCGCGGTGGGAATAGCCGACGGAGACGCCTCCGAACAGCATTTGAATGGTGTCGTAGAAGTCGCGCTGCTCGACACCAAAGAACTCGAGCCGGTCCTGGTCGATCGAGAGCCGCAGCCGCGGCCGCTTCTCGCCGATTGAGTCGTCGATATCGGCGATGAACGGCACTTCCGCAAAGATCTTTTTCAGCTCACCCGTGACCGCACGGCGCGTTGCAGCGTCAGGACCGTAGATTTCGGCCAGCAGGGTCGCGAGCACAGGCGGGCCCGGCGGGACCTCGACGACCTTGATGCTGGTGCCGGCGGGAATGCCGAGCGTTTTAAGACGCTGCCGCAGCTCGAGCGCGATGGCATGGCTCGCCCGCTTGCGATCCCCTCGCGCGGTGAGATTGACCTGCAGCTCGCCGAGTTCAGGCCGCTCGCGCAAATAATAATGCCGGACCAGGCCGTTGAAATTGAACGGCGCCGGCGTCCCGGCGTAAGCCTGCACCGAGGTGATCTCGGGCAAATCGTGCGCGACATGGGCGGCGTCAAACAGCACCCGCTCGGTGTCTTCGAGGCTTGCACCCTCCGATAGGTCAACCACCACCGCAATCTCGGATTTGTTGTCGAACGGCAGCAATTTGACGGTCACCGACTTGGTGGCAAACAGTGCCATCGACAGCAGCGTCGCAACACCGACACCGATCAAGAATGTCCAGGCCGAGCGTTTACTGCGCACGATCGGTGTTGCAAGGCGCCGGTAGATGCGCCCGAGGCGACCTTCTTTGTGCTCAGCGTGAGCCGAGACCGCGGTTTCTCCCTTTGGTGCCAGCCGCAGCATCAGCCAGGGCGCCACTACGACAGCCACGAAGAACGAGAACAGCATGGCGGCCGAAGCGTTGGCCGGGATCGGCGCCATGTAGGGCCCCATCAGGCCCGACACGAACAGCATCGGCAGCAGCGCCGCAACCACGGTGAGCGTCGCAACAACGGTGGGGTTGCCAACCTCGGCGACCGCCTCGATGGTTGCTTGCAGCCGCGGCCGGCCGTCCTGCATTGCCCAGTGGCGCGCGATATTCTCGACCACCACGATGGCGTCATCGACCAGGATGCCGATCGAGAAGATCAGCGCAAACAAGCTGACCCGGTTGATGGTGTAACCCATCAAATTCGCAGCAAACAGCGTCAGCAGGATCGTGGTCGGAATGACGACCAAGGTGACCACCGCTTCGCGCCAGCCGATCGCGAACGCAATCAGCACCACGATCGAGACCGTCGCGAGACCAAGATGGAACAGGAGTTCGTTCGCCTTCTCGTTGGCGGTCGCTCCATAGTCGCGCGTCACCGTAACCTGGACGTCGTCGGGAATGAGGCGGCCCTTTAACCCGTCGAGCCGTTGCGCGAGGTCGCGCGAGACGGTCACCGCATTGGCGCCCGCCCGTTTTGCGAGCGCGAGGCTGACCGCGGGAACGCGCTGCCAGTTACCATTGTGGTCGCGGGCATCGTTCCAGACCCGATGCTCGATGGTGCCCGGCCCGATCACGACGGAGGCGACGTCCTTGACATAGACCGGCCGTCCGTCCCGGGTCGAGATCAAGAGCAATCCGATATCGGGGATCCCGGCAAGTGTCTGGCCGGCCGAGACGTTGCGAATGATCCCCGAAGCGCGTACCTCGCCGGCCAGGAAAGAGCGATTGGCATCCCTTACCTTGGCGACCAGCTGCTGGAGCGTGACGCCAAACAGCGAGAGTTTTTCCGGATCCGGTTCCACCCTGATCTGCTGGGGGCTGCCCCCGGAAATATAGGTCAGCCCGATATTGTCGACTTTCATCAACTCGGCGCGCAGCTTGTCGGCGAGTTCATAAATATCCTTGTCGGACCAGCGCTCGGCAGCCTGCGGCTTCGGCGACAGCGTCAACACTGTCACGGCGACGTCGTTGATGCCGCGGCCGATAATCAAGGGCTCGGGGATGCCGAGCGGGATTCTATCGAGATTGGCGCGGATTTTCTCGTGAACGCGCAGGATCGCATCCTCGAATTTTGTCCCGACCAGGAAGCGCGCGGTGACCATCACGCGGTCGTCTTCGGTCTGGCTGTAGACGTGCTCCACCCCGTCGATGCCCTTGACGATGGCCTCCAACGGCTTTGTCACCAGTTCGACTGCATCGGGCCCGCGCAACCCGTCGGCGTTGACGCGGATATCGACCATGGGAACGCTGATCTGCGGCTCTTCCTCACGCGGGATCACGGCCAGCGCGATAAGACCGACAACCAGCGCGGCGAGCAGGAACAATGGCGTCAGCGGCGACGCAATAGTCGCTTTCGTCAGCCGCCCGGAAAGGCCGAGATTCACGGCAGCACCAGTTGGTCGCCTGCGCGAATGCCGGAGAGGATCTCAAGGCCGTCGGGAAGATCCGGGGACGGCCGATCGCGACCGCGCTGCACGGGCACATCGACGGCACGGTCCCCCTCACGAAGCAGGACGTAGTCGATGCCGAACCGGGTCTTCACATAATTCGACGGGATCACGTAAGCCGGCCGTTCGCCGCCGGAGATCCAGACCCTTAGCCGATCACCGACGAAATATTCGCCGAGACCCTCGACGATGGCGTCGGCGATGACGCGACCCTCTTCGATCTGCGGAAAAACCAGATCGATGACTCCCCACTTCTCGGCTCCCTCGCCGAACTCCGCGCCGTCGACGCGCACCTTGTCGCCCGCCTTGAGGAATTGGGCATGACGCTCCGGCACGCGCAGACGCAATTTGAAGTGTTGCTGCGCGACCGTCACGACGGGGTCGCCTGGGAGCACCACGGAGCCAACCGTCACCAGCTTCTTCAGGACACGACCGTCGTCGGGAGCCAGCACCTGGCCTTCGCTGAGTTGCTGGTTGACGACGGCTCGCTCGGCGGTCCTCGCTCGCAGGCTGTTTTGGGCGACATTGAGTGCCGTTCGCGTCTCATCGAGCTTGACGCGAGGCAGCGTGCCGCGCTCCACCAATCCCTCGGTCCGCTCGAAGTCGATCTGCGCCTGGTCCGATTGGGCCTGCAGGGCGGCTATCTGCGCATCCAGCGCCTTCATCTGGAGCGCGAGCTTTTCGTCGCCGATAATCGCGATCGCCTGGCCGCGCGTGACGGGATCGCCTTCCCTTACATTAAGCTGGACGACCGTGCCGCCAATGCGTCCGCGTGCCGGCACGACGCTGATGCTCTCGACTGTCGCAAACACCGCCTTCTCGTCCGAGACCGGCCGCAAGGCAACCGTGAGGGTTTCGGCGCCAAGCGCAGGCACGCTGGCGATCAACGCCGTCAGAACCGCTATCGCCGCCATTGCACGCATCGATCTACTCGCAATCTCGTTGGAACTAACGCGACGAACGATCCATCATGGACGGTTCATCCGCGCAGACATTTGACCTGCCTCAACACCCCGCAACTCAGGCTTGCGTAGTCTTCCTTCGCGGGGCCTTGCTGTTGGTCGGCGTGCAGTAGACGCGATAGAGCGCGGCCAGGACTTCGCGCGCGGGATCGCTTGCGATCGAATAATAGATCGTCTGAGCATCGCGGCGGGCCGAGACCAGGCCATCCTTGCGAAGGAGCGCAAGATGCTGAGACACCGTGGAATCGCGAAGATCCAGGAATTCAGCGAGATCCCCGACCGAGCGCTCGCCACCGACCAGTTGGCAGATGATCAGCAGCCGATGGCGATTGGACAGGGCTTTCAGCAGGTCGCTGGCGCGATCGGCGGCAGCCTCCATGGCTTCTATGTTCATTTTCATACTTGCGTATATACGATGATTCGAATATATAGTCAAGCGTCGGACTCGACAGGCCAAAGCTCAATTGGCGCAGCCGCAACCCAGTAACGAGAGAGCAGACGGAGGCGACCATGGCGGAAGTAGTAGTGATCGGTGCCGGTCTCAGCGGGACGCTGATGGCCTATGAATTATTGCCGCAGTTGAGAAGGGACGACCGCCTCACGGTGGTCTCGCAGGGACCTGTCTATCATTTCGTCCCGTCCAACCCCTGGGTCGCGGTCGGCTGGCGCAAACAGAGCGATATCGAGATCAATCTGGTTGAAATCATGAAGCGCAAGGGAATCCGGCTCTTGACGCAAGGCGCACAACGCGTGCATCCGGCGGAAAATCGCGTCGAGCTCGTAGACGGAACGTCTATCAATTACGACTACCTCGTCGTCGCTACCGGGCCGGAACTCGCATTTGACGAGATCCCGGGGCTTGGACCAGACGGCCACACGGAATCGATCTGCCACGTCGATCACGCCTCCCATGCCCACGAGGCCTTCGAAAAGCTCGCTGCCAATCCAGGACCGGTCGTGATCGGAGCCGTACAAGGCGCATCCTGCTTTGGCCCGGCCTACGAGTTCCTGTTCATTCTCGAAACCGAGCTGCGCCGCCGCAAGCTGCGCGACCGCGTCCCCATGACTTTCGTGACTTCCGAGCCCTACATCGGTCATCTCGGTCTCGATGGCGTCGGCGATACCAAAGGGCTCCTGGAAAGCGAGATGCGCGAAAAGCACATCAAATGGATCACCAACGCGCGCATCGATCGCATCGAGCACGGCAAGATGTCGGTGGAGGAATTTGCCGAGAATGGCACGGTCCACAAGGCCCATGACCTGCCCTTCGCATATTCCATGATGCTACCCGCATTCCGCGGCGTCGAAGCCGTTCGCGGTATCGAGAAGCTCACCAACCCGCGCGGCTTCGTCATCGTTGACAAGCACCAGCGCAACCCAGCCTACCAAAATGTGTTCGCGGTCGGCGTCTGCATCGCGATCGCACCCGTTGGGACGACGCCGGTGCCGGTCGGCGTGCCCAAGACCGGCTTTATGATTGAATCCATGGTCACGGCTACCGCCATGAACATCGGCGCCCTGCTCCGTGACCAGGAGCCAACGGCGCAGCCGACCTGGAACGCGATCTGCCTGGCAGATTTCGGCGATTCCGGCGTCGCCTTCCTGGCGCAGCCGCAGATCCCGCCCCGCAACGTCAACTGGTCATCCAAGGGTGAATGGGTTCACCACGCGAAGGTCGCGTTCGAAAAATACTTCCTGCGCAAAATCCGGCGCGGTGAGCGCGAGCCGTTCTACGAGCGTTTTGTGCTCGACAGGCTCAACATCGCAAAGGTCAAAGAGGTCAGGGTCAAGGAGGTCAGGACGGGAACATGAGTACCAGCCGACAGATCGTCTGTGGACATTGCGGGAAGATCAATCGACTGCCCGCCGAGCGGGTGGGGACGGCTGCCCGCTGCGGATCCTGTCACCAGCCGATTTTCGAAGGCCATCCCATCGAGGTCGACGAGGCCGGCTTCGGCCGACATGTCGCCCACAGCGATATCCCCGTACTTGTCGATGTCTGGGCGCCGTGGTGCGGACCCTGTCGGACCATGGCGCCGATGTTCGAGCGGGCCGCCAAAGAACTCGAGCCGCAGGTTCGCTTGCTGAAACTCAACGCCGATACCGCGCCTTCCGTCGCTTCACGCCTCGGAATCAGCGGCATCCCCACGCTGCTGTTGATGAAAGGCGGCCGCGAGATTTCACGAAAATCGGGCGCGATGGACACGCAGAATATCGTCGCCTGGACGAGGGCCGGGCTTGCCGGGTCCTCATAACCTTCAACCCCCGACGGAGTACCACCTCATGAATATCGATAAAGCAGTTCTTACCTTTGCAGGATTTGTCGTCCTACTCGGCCTCTCACTCGGCTATCTGGTCAATCCCTACTGGTATCTGCTGACGGCATTCGCCGGCCTGAACATGATCCAGGCATCGTTCACCGGCTTCTGCCCGGCAGCCACCGTCTTCAAGAAGCTCGGAGTGCGAAGCGGCAACGCGTTCTCTTAGATCGGCCGGATTTGATCCGTCCAGATTGATCTGTCGATGTCCACCTCAAAAGGGAGCGTCCGATGACCTATCATTTTTCCAAAACAGTCAACCTCCCATTCGATAGCGCGGTCGCCGCGACAACCGAGGCGCTGAAGCGGCACGGCTTCGGCGTCCTCACCCAGATTGACGTCAAGGATACCCTGCAGAAGAAGATCGGCGCCGATTTCCGCCCCTATCTTATTCTCGGAGCCTGCAATCCAAAGATGGCGTATGAAGCGCTGATGCTGGAAGACAGGATCGGAACGATGCTTCCCTGCAACGTGATCGTGCAGCAGCGCGACGCCAACAAGGTTGAGGTCTCCGCCGTCGATCCCGTGGCATCGATGAATGCAATCGATAACCCCGGCCTCGGCAAGGTTGCCAGCCAGGTAAGGACCCTGCTCAAACAAGTTATTGCCGACATCGGCTGAATGCGCCCGCGCGTCTTCTCAACAAGAAACATCTGGGCCATCGCTGCCAAGGTTCGCGAAGAGCTCAGGGCCCGTGGCGATGTAGGTATCGTTGTCATATCTGCGACTGGATTCCGACGCTTATGATCGAGATAACGCCGACCCGCCACCAGCTCAAATCACGCCGCGTCAATCTCGATGGCGATGACGCTGCGCCGACACATGCAGCCTGACACCTTCAAACGATAGGAAGCGTGCGGCGTGCGCGCGAACGCGAAGCGCCGAATGCGTCCACCCGCGTCGACGGTGCAGTGATCAATCTCGCATAGCGGATGTCGAAGGCGCTCGATAGCTCTTTGAGAGGGACTGCATCGTGAAGTCCGGTCACTGGCTTGATCTGCCAAGGTCCGAACGCCCTCTCCATCCTTCCAGTGCCTCGATCGACGGCTTCCCGACAAACAAACCTCATCGCGACGCAAACGCTTTTCTGCTCGCCGACGCGGGCGGACGCATGCCTGGCACAGTCAAGCGGACCGGGGTCGGTGGAAATGATCGCGTAAACTTCAAAGGATGAAGCCGCGAAAGCCACCGGGACTGTCAGCCAGTTCATACTCCGAACCTCACGCCCGGTGATATCAAACGCTGTTTCAGCGCACCATTCGGATTGCCCGCCAAAATGATTCCAGAGACAGAACCGGACGGCACCGCCATCACGAAACGCGGCTCGACCGCCAGAAGGACGCCTGGTGACGGCGGAAAAGCCGGACGGATAGCGGCAATCGCGGGCGGGCGAGCACATCGATATGAGCTGCCGTCCGC
Organism: Bradyrhizobium sp.; assembly: GCF_049798375.1. Classification (GTDB taxonomy): domain Bacteria; phylum Pseudomonadota; class Alphaproteobacteria; order Rhizobiales; family Xanthobacteraceae; genus Bradyrhizobium. Next base: position 14,110 of record NZ_JBARGP010000073.1, on the reverse strand, counting down.
AGTTCGGGCGGCTTCAAGACGGCAGGGAAGAGCCAAGTTCACACCGAAAGAGCGAACCGACGATGGCCGATCTGAAAACATGGCAGGGTTATACAAGCCAGTGCAACGGCGTAATGGTCGCCTGGATCAATCAGACGCAAGCGCTGAAAGGGACCGGGTCCGATGGGGTCTGCAATGCAGTTACGCTGGAATGGATAGAAGGCCTAGACTCCGTCCGAACCCGCGCCGCGTTTTACAATAAGTTTGTGGCGGTCGATTCGAAGGGAGAGTTTCTCGAATACTCCTTGCCGAAGGCATACATCGATCGGCAAAAGGAATTGCAGGACAAATACACATTGAACGTGGAGACATTGGACAAATTACTTTCGGCCGCGCAGAAATACCAAAAAGATAATCCGAATAAAAAAGTCGAATCTGATGCGATGTTTGAAAATTATTTCAAAATCGAGCCGACCGTAAGGAGAGGCGATCAATGCAAAAATGTCGTCACATTCGAAACGGCCGATGGCTTCGTCCAACCTCAAAGTACTCAAACAAGTGTCATACGCATTCACGCTGCACATGATGGCCGGAAATAGCGGCCACGCCGTCGCATTCAATCTGCAGCCGATCCAGGGAAGTGGTCCGGAGAATTTCGTTTATCATTTTCTGGATCCGAATACAGGCTGGTTCTACTTCAAGGAATTCAGAGGACTTTTTATTTTAGTTACGAAGGCCGTGCTGGGTAATTACCAGGGCAAGTACAAGACATTTAAAGTCAATGAGTACAGATTGCCATCTTGATGCGGGTGCCGGTGCGGATCGGCCCTCAAGGAGAAAACCTGTACGCAATCCATGACACGTGCGTTCGACCCGAAGGGCAGGGTGACGGCGATGAACTATCAGGATTTGCGCAAGACCCTTTCGATTCAGGGCGACTCGGTCTCCATCAATCTCGGCACGCTTGGGGCAGAGGTGGACGCGCTGCTGCGCTCGGTTTATCTCGGCCGCTCCGTGGTGATCAGGGAGGCCAAGCCCGGCCCCGGCGACGGCACCAACAACGAGGTCGTGATCTCCGGCCGTACCGCGTTTCTCTCGACGCCCCTGCCCGCTCGGACTTCCGGTGCTGGCGACCTTCACGCTCGACGGGACCACCGTCCACGTGCTGATTCAATACACCATGGTCGGCAGGTCGATGCCGACCGGAAGCTGGAAGTTTTCGCAGAGTTTTCCGCACCTGCCCGGGCTGTTCAACTACGCCCGCATCCAGCCCGACGGCCCGGTGATGTCGCCGCTCGACGATTTGTCGTTCGTCGACGCCAGCTTCTTCGCCACATCCCGTGGCGGCACCGAGCCGGGATACGGCATTTCACTCATGCCGGGCCTCAACTTCGCCAGCCGCATCCGTCCTTCGGATCTGATGGGCGTATTCCAGCAGGTCCTGTTCGGCACGTCCGACACGCTGGTGCTGTCGGGGCCGATCTTCATGCCCGATCCCGCTATCAAGCTGCCGCCGCGCCGGCCGCTGGATCCGGATCACTTTCCCTGGAGCGCGGAAGTCGTCACGCCGGTGCCTGGAATCATGCTGAAGGCGCCGCTAAAGGCAAAGCCGCTGACGCTCGGGGGCAAGCTGACCTTTCAGGCCACCGAATTCCGCATCTACAACCCGCTCACCTATGACTGGCTGAATCAAAACCGGACTTACCTTCCGGTGGCGGCTTTCCTCGGAAAGATCAGCATTCCGAGCGCGGCCATCGAGGTCGACCTGGCAATGGAAACCCAAGCTGGCGCCGACAGTGCGACCTTGCTGGGCACATTCAAGGGCGTCACGGTGGCCAAACTCGCCGGCACCGGATCGCTGATCGACGACATGCCGGATCCGCTCAAGAAGGCCGGCGACGTGCTCGGCAAGCTCGAACTCGAGAACGCCAAGATCGAGATCTCGACAGCGGGCGGACGCCTCGCGGTGCTGGGCACCTCGGCCACCATCGGCATGCCGGACCAGACCTGGCGTCTGTGGCCGGGCACCGACCATTTCGATGTCCGTGCGATCTACGCGCGCTTCGATGTCGTAAGTCCGTTCAGCAGTCCCCGCATCGACGTCACGGTCGGCGGCACGATCTTGATCGAGGGCGTGCCGATCCTGTTGCGGGCGCGCAAAGGCGACGGCTTCACCGCCTATGCCGAACTCGGCGGGGCGCAGACCATCCCGCTCAAGAGATTGATGCAAACCTACATTCCGGCGGTGCCGCCGCCGAGCGATCTGACCATCGATGCAATGAACGTGATCGTTGCGCCGGGCACATATTATTCCTTCACGACACTGATAGCGCAGTAGCCCAATCCATGGGTGATCTCGCTCGGGCCGAAGGACCTGATCATCAGCGATCTCAGTTTGATGCTCATGTACCCGTCCGGCGGACCGATCCAGGGTTCGTTTGCCGGCACCATCGCCCTCGATACGGTGGCAACGCTGTCGATCGCCTACGACGTTCCGGGGCCGCTGATCATCCGCGCCAACCTGCCGAAGATCGGCCTGACCGACCTGGCGCGCGAGATCGCCAGCGTGACCGATCTGCCGTTCCCGCCCGGCTTCCCCGAGATCGACCTGCTCGATTCCTTTGTTCAGTTCACCCGCGACACGACCGGCGGCGCCGCCGCCACCTACGACTTCATCCTGCGCACCACGGTGGCGATCGGCAGCACGACGAATTTCAACCTGATGGCGCTGGTGCTCAAGACCGAGACGGCGACCGGGTTTGCGGCCGGGATCTGGACGCCCAACTGGGCACCGGGCGCCGGCTGGACGCCGGGTTCGCTATGGAAGCCGCTCAGCGCGATCGAGATCGACAGCGCCGGGCTGATCCTGACCTCGGTCGCGCCGTCCCCCGCGCAGCAACGGCAGATGATTCCGATCAACGACGTGCCGGCGCTGCAACAGGACAAGTTCAAGGTCATCGCCGGCGTCAACTTCTTCGCCTCGATGCGGCTCAATCTCGGCTCGGTCGCCGTTCTCAACCAGATCTTCGGCATCGAGACCGTTTTCAGCGTGTTCGCCGCGCTCGGCACTGACGAAAGCACCATGCTGATCGCACACCTCGGAAGCAACTACAGCAAAGGCGCGTTCACCTTCAATGGATTCGATCTGGCTTGGGAAAGCACCGGCACTAGCAACGCATCAGTCAGCGCCACCGCGCGCGGAACTGTCGACGTCGACGGCAACAAGCTATCGCTGGCAGTGACGGGCGCGGTCACCACCGACGGGACGGCTCGTCTAGCCCTCGCGGTGGTCGACTGGGTGCACCCGTTCGGCTACCAGCGGCTGATCGTAAGGCAGTTCGCCATTGCGGTCGCTCTGGCCGACGGCGTCACCATCACGCTTGCCGGCGCGTTCGACTTCACGACAAAGCGGGGCAAATCGTTCCTGTTCGCAGTGGCCGGCGCCATCACCGATTTCGAAGCCCCTTCGGCGCTGGCCTTCGCGCTGCACAGCGACACGCCGGACCAGATGCTGAAGCTCGGCGAGGTGCTCGAGGGCATCACCACCATCGACATCTACGACCTGCCGCCGGAAACCACGGTGGTGCCGTGGATCGCGGAGATCAAGCTGCTCGACCTGTTCCTGGAAATCCAGGATCTCCGGTTCTGGGCGGTGCTGGTCGATCAGGTGACGATTGACACCACGGTCTACAAAAAGGGCTTCGGATTCGTCGACGACATCGCCCTGTTCGGAAAGCCGATCCGGCTCTATGTCGAAGTGCAGCAAGCCAACCAGCGATTCGCCGGTAGCGCTGAATTTCCCGACTCGATCGAACTCGGCAACGTCCTGACGCTGAGCCGGCCGACCGCCATCGCGATGGATTCGAAGCAGGACCTAGCGGTCTCGCCCGGCACACCATCGTCGCACCAAGGGCCTGCGCTGCAGGTTTCGTCGTTCCTCGACAGCCAGCATAAGTACTACCTTTTCGTCGCCGCCCATGTCGTCCTGCTCGACGTCATCAAGATCGACATTCTGGGCGAGGCCAATAATGACGGCATCAAGTTCAGTTACGATGTGGCGGCCGGGACCTCGGGAAGCGGAGCGTGGCACAACAAAAGATCGACGTCCTTGTTAGCCGCGAGAAGCTGGCGTTCAGCGCCGGACTTGCCTACGATTTCGGGCTGAAGAACGTGACGCTCGGCGGATTCGATCTGTTCGGCGTGCTCCCGATCCCGTCGATTTCGCTGCCGAACTTCGAAATCGGCATCAGCGGCACGATCGGCGCCGGTCTGCTGCCGCCTAAGTTCAGCCTCGGCGGCTCACTCGAGTTCAGCTTCATGGGCCTCGATCTTGACGAGGGATTCTCGATCGACGTCGACCTGACGCAGGCGCCCTCCAAGATCGCGGATTTCGGCGCGCTGCTGCTGCAATGGATCAAGGATCATCTGCAGGACCTCTTGAAGAAGGTGCTCAACCTCGCCTCCGCCTTTGCGGACTGGGTCAAGAAGAACTTCGAGGCGTTCAAGGACGCCGTCGAGCATGTGGCACAGGTTTTCGCGAATGTATTCTCGGACGTGGGCCAGGACGCAGTGAAGGAGCTAATGAAGGGGATCGGCTTCGCCGAATCCGCCATCGAGGACGCCATCAAGACCGTTTACGGCAAACTGGAAGAAGCGTGCGCGATAACGCGCGCGGCGCTTGCCATGTGAGATCAGTACGCAGAGGCGACGCGGCACGGTCGTCCTAATTAGGCACGGGCTCAACCGCGGAAGGAGCAACGTCATGGCGAAACTGGCGGACTGGACGGGTTACGCGCGGCGGTTCAATGGCACGGTGTCGGCGTGGATCAACCAGGCCGAGGCCCCGAAGCTGCTGGCGGACAATTCACAGGGCGTCTGCAATGCAATTGTGACGGACTGGCTCGCCAGTTTTCGGGGATACCGATCGGATCGGATGAAATTCATCGCAAAGTTCACCAAGCGCGACAACAACGGACTGCTGTTCAATGCGAATATTCCAGACGAATACATCGCGCAGCAGGCGCAACTCAGCAATGAATTGGCGTTGCATCGGGCGGGATTGGCGAAGCGGCTTGCCCAGATCGAGGGCTTCGAGAAGACGGGTGACGTTGAATCGGCGAACGAGGCCAGATTGGCCTTGCTGTTTTTCACGAAGCTCGCGACTGGCGGAATCGATTGCATGCGGTTCGTGATCGAGCATTCGCTGCCGGACCTCATCAACCATGTCAAAGGCCTGAAAGGATCCGGCTTCATCCGGCTCGCGCTGACGGGAAACATCCCGCTCAAATGGTACGAATTCAAAGACAAGCCCTTCGGCCATGCAATTGGCCTCGAACTGCGGCCGGGCCGGAAAATCTTTCATTTCATCGACGCCAACCTCGGCCTGTTTCTGTTTTCGACCTTGGACGACCTGCTGGCGTTCGTGCAACAAGCGGTTTCGCCCCGCTTTTACGCACAGATCAACATCACGAAGTACGTGATCTACAGATACGACATTGGCTTGGGCGGCGACCTCAGCCCCGAAGAGCAGGCGGAACAGAGAAGAATAGACCAGGAAAGCAAGGCGGAACGGCAAAGGCAGCGGCAGCAACTTGCCAAGGAGCTGGAGGAAATCGAGAAGGAAGTGGCGGAAATGATGGCCGGCCTGGCGCACGACCTCAAATCCGAGCAGGAGAATAAATCACAGCCCGAACACGAGTTCGGAGAAGACGTCTGATGTGGCGGCGCATGCGGAGATGCGCTGCCCCACGCCACCGCGCAATCATGAGTTGTATCACAATCTTCTTGCAGGCTGATGCCTTCGCATGCGTGGCGCTCTGAGTCGCATTCGACGGATCACACAAGTGCTTACTTCCGGCCGAACGGCGGTCAAAGCGGCTTTTGAATGACGAGTTCCTCACAAAGAACTGATACCTGCGACGGAACGTCGCGGTGAAAGTTCCGTTATGGTGCGCTTCGTTCAAACCCACTGGAGGTTCTTGCAATGCGTAAACTCATCATCGCCACCGCTGCTGTCGCCCTGCTGTCTTCGGGCGCCTTTGCCCAGTCCGCCGACAAGGCAGGCGCCGCCGGCACCTCAGCCACGAGCGGCGATACCATGAGCAAGGGTGACGGCATGAAGATGAGCAAGAGCAAGCACAAGAAGGCGAAGAAGTCGAAGTCGTCGTCCGAGGGCGAAGAGGCCAAGTAAGCTTCAAGTCTTAAGCCTCGCGTCTTAAGCCTCACGTCGCTCGCATGCCGCTGCTCGCGGTGCATTAAAGCGTTGAATTGAGACTTGGCCGCCCCCTTCGGGGCGGCTTTTTCGCTGTTAAAGGCCTTCGACGGAAGAGGCCGGAATAACCGGCTGCACGCGCTATAGCCGGGCTGCAAACCACGCCGACAGCTCGGCCTCGCGTTGGCCGCCGACATAGACCTCCGCGCCGGCCATGCGTGTTCGGCCGAGCGTCAGCAGTACGCCGCCGGCAAACGCGAACCACAGATGCGGGTCGGTCAGCGCCATCAGCTTGTGCAGATCGTGCTGCAGCGGCTGGTGATTGGCGGCCTTGCGCACCTCGACCGCGAGCAAATGCTGCGGAATGCTGCGCCGGTGCACGACGATGTCGGGATAGACCGACTTGCCAAGCGGATCATCGGTCGACACGATCGATCCGCGCGGCAGCAGCATCGCGCGGTCGCCGAACCGGTTGTAGTCGCAATCGACGTCCCAGCCGGGGAAATGCCGTTCGATCTGCACCGCAAGCCGGTGCGTCAGCGTGCGCTCGCCAAGGTCCCGCTCCAGGATGAAGCGCTCACGCGCATAGAACTCCTGCAATGCGGAGATCAATCGACTAAGCTCGGAGTGCATACGTCCCAAAAACGCGACAACAGGATGAGTAGGTCAAGACACCCGCACGACCAGCGCGAATCGCCGATCGCGGAACAGCCGTGATGTTGTCATGGAGTGGCGGCGGTTTTGCGACCGCCGCAAGACGTGAGCGCTGCAGTTGAGCGTTACATCTGCACTTCGATCAGGCGGGGGCCTGCTTCCGCATTGGCCTCCGCGAGCGCCTTGTTGAACTCGTCGGCGGTGGTGACGGCGCGCCCCGGGACGCCCATGCCCTTGGCCATAGCGACGAAGTCGAGCGTCGGGCGGTCGATCTTGAGCATGTCCTGCGCGCGCTGGCCGGGTTGGCCGGCACCGACGCCATCGAACTCACCGCGGAGGATCTGATAAATCTTATTGGCGAACACGATGGTGACGACGTTGAGGTTCTCGCGCGCCTGGGTCCACAGCGACTGGATCGTGTACATCGCGCTGCCGTCGCCGACCATGCACATCACCTTGCGATCCGGACAGGCCACCGCGGCGCCGGTCGCGACCGGCGTCGAGAAGCCGATCGAGCCACCCATGTTCTGCAGCCAGTCATGCGGTGCGGCGCCGGCCGTCAGCGGGAAGAAGCCGCGGCCGGTGGTGATTGATTCGTCGACCATGATGGCATTTTCCGGAATCGCATAGGCGATCGCCTGCGCGATCGTGGTGTGGTTGAGCGCGCCGGTCGGCTTCACCAGCTCGGCGAGTTGCTGCGGCTTCACATCGGAGGCCTTGGCGCCGAGGCCGTCGGCGAGCGCGGCCAGCGCGCCTTCCGAATTCTCACCCCAGGCGGTCATGCGGTGCACATGGGCGCCTTCCGCCTTCAGCATGCTCGGCTTGTTCGGATAGGCGAAGAAGGCCACCGGGTCGTTGGACTCGACCAGCACGATCTGCTTGAAATTCTTCAGGATCGGCAGCGCCTGCTCGATCACGTAAGGGATGCGGTCGATCGAGAAGCGGCCGCGGCCGCGCGCCATGCGCGGGTGATAGGTCTGGCCCATCACCTTGCAGCCGGTCTTGCCGGCGATCCGCTGCGCCAGCGCCAGGCACTGTTCGGTCAGCGCGTTGCCGGTGAGCAGCAGCAGCGTATGCTCGGCGTCGTCGTGCAGCATCTTGGCCGCCTGCTCCACCGATTGCGACGAATAGTTCGGGCGCTGGCTCTCGGTCGGCACCTGCGCGATATCATCAGCCTCGTTCCAGGCGGTATCTGCAGGCAAGATCAGGGTCGCGATTTGCGGCGGCGCACTCTTCGCGGCAGCGATGGCCGCCGCGCCGTCGGTCGCAATCGCCTTGGCGTTCGGCGAGGTGCGAACCCAGTCCGACATCGGCCGCGCGAGGCCTTCGATATCAGACGTCAGCGGTGCGTTGAGGCCGATATGATAGGTCGCGTGCTGGCCCACGATGTTGACGATGCCGGAGCGCGCCTTCTTGGCGTTATGCAAATTGGCAAGGCCGTTGGCGAGGCCGGGACCGAGATGCAGCAGGGTCGAGGCCGGGGTGCCCTTCATGCGGAAATAGCCGTCGGCGGCACCGGTCACCACGCCCTCGAACAGGCCGAGCACGCAGCGCATGCCCTCCACGCGGTCGAGCGCGGCGACGAAATGCATCTCGGACGTACCCGGATTGGTAAAGCAAACGTCAACGCCGCCCGCGACCAGGGTCCGCACCAGACTTTCCGCACCGTTCATCATCTCGCTCCCGTTCGCGTCAGGCTTTGGTTTCTCGAAGGAACTTCAGATCAATCATTGTTCGCGGGCGCAGTCAAAGGGGGAAGCCGCATTGCAGCCATCGTCTCGCCGACAATGGCGGGACTTGGCTAACAGGTCTTGGAGCATCATGCCGGCAAGATACGACCGGGGCGTGCAGGAAATTTTCGGTTACGATCTTGAGCGAAAGCGCCGGCTGTCACGCTGCCGTGGGTTGCGCAACGGAACGTTTATGGCCAGTCTGAAGGTCAGGAATATTGCGGGGGAAATGGCGATGATAATGCGTGCGTTCTGTGTAGCGGCCGTGGCGATCGGCCTGGCGACGAGCGCCGCGCGCGCCGAATTCTTCGGTTCGCCGGACTTCACAGGTACCGGCCCGGGTTTCATCCAGGGCGGCACGAGCCCGATCCCGCGCGAGACGATCATGTACCCGACCAACCTGGCGCCGGGCACCATCGTGGTGAACACCGCCGAGCGGCGGCTATATCTGGTACTGGGAGACGGCGAGGCACTCCGCTACGGCATCGGCGTCGGCCGCGACGGCTTCCGCTGGGGCGGCGTGCACCGCATTTCCGCCAAGAAGGAATGGCCGGCTTGGACGCCCCCCCGGCAGATGATCGCGCGCCGGCCCGATCTGCCGCGCCATATGGTCGGCGGCATCGAGAACCCGCTTGGCGCCCGCGCGCTCTATCTCGGCTCGACGCTGTACCGCATTCACGGTTCCAACGAGCCCGAGACCATCGGCCAGGCGGTCTCGTCAGGTTGCTTCCGCATGACCAATGAGGACGTCACAGACCTCTATGACCGCGTCTCGGTCGGCGCCACGGTGATCGTCAAGAACTGATACAGATGGTTCAAAGCCTGCAGGCCGCGCCAAGGCGCGGCCGAAGCCGCGCGATTCTTTGGGCGGCAACATGGACGACGCTGCTCGTCCCGGCCACCGCCCTGCCGGCGCCGGCCGGCGAAATTCCCGCGGTCGTCGCGCGCCAGCGCATGGAGAAGAAGAGCTTCACCGACGCCGAGATCACCGACGGCTTCTTCAAGACCGCCTTCGGCGCCGAATATCATCTCGCCGGCCGAGTCGACCGCATCCGCAAATACGACATGCCGGTGCGGGTGTTCGCCGATGGCCACCGCGCCGACCGCAAGGCCCAGCTCGCCAAGGTCGTCACCGACATCGGCGCCAGGATCCAGCACCTCGACATCGCCATGACCGAGAGCGACGAGGACGCCAGTGTCCACGTCAAGCTGGTGCGCGACCGCGATCTCTACCGCACCATCAGCCAGGCCTATGGCAACGAGCGCGCCCGCGAAATCAAGCACTCGCTCGATCCGCAATGCCTGTCCGGCTTCCGCAAGAACGACGCCTACGAGATCGAGCATTCCGACGTCATCCTCACAGTCGACAATGGCGACTTCGTCTTCCTCGACTGCGCCTATGAGGAGCTGCTGCAGTCGCTCGGGCCGATCAACGACACATCGAGCGTGCCCTGGACCATGTTCAACGACAATGTCTCGATGGGCTTCTTCGACGTCTACGACCAGTACATCCTCAATTTGCTCTACGATCCTCGCATCAAGGCCGGGATGACGTTCGCAGAGGTGAAAGCGGTGCTGCCCGAGGTATTGCCCGACGTCCGCGCCTTCGTGAAGAACACGAACAATCTGCCGGATTGAAAGATTGATCGGAGTGAACCGGGCACCACGAACGGTGCACCCTCTCCCCTTGTGGGAGAGGGTGGATCGCCGACGCGGAAGCGGCGGCGAGCCGGGTGAGGGGTCTGCATCCGCGGAAACAGACCCCTCATCCGGCGCTTCGCGCCACCTTCTCCCACAAAGGGAGAAGGCGCATCGAGCTTGCCGCGGCGAATCAGCCCGACTAACTACTTGCAAATCCCCTTCAACGCGCTCCACTCTTCCGCGCTGAGCAGCTCCGGGCCGGTCGGCGGCCGGTCCTCGGCGCGCATCCGCTGCAGCCGGTCCTCGCTCAGGGGATGGCTCGCCAGAATTGAGGGCCGCTTGCTGCCCTCCTTGCCAGTGACGCGGAACATCAGCTCGCCCATCGGACGGGTCGGCCGCCCGAGCTTGTGCATCACGTCGATCGCAAAGCTGTCCGCATCGTGCTCGGCCTCGCGTGAGTAGGACGCGCTGACCAGCGTCCGCGAGGCGAACAGCGCGGCGCCTGCCCCGGTGACATCGCCGAACAGCAGTCCGATCAGGAACGAGCTGCCGCCATTGTGGATCAGCTCGCGCACATTGTCGCGGTGCTTGAGGTGGCCGAGCTCATGCGCCAGCACGCCTGCGATCTCGTCGGGGTCGTGTGCCTTTTCCAACAGGCCGCTCAGCAGGAAGAACCGCCCGCCAGGCAGCGCGTAGGCGTTCGGGATCGGCGTATCCAGCACCGATGAAACCACCGCCGCGTCGAGCCCGGCCGGCACCCGCAGGGCTTCGACGAGCTTCGCGAAGGCCGCCTGGCCCGCCGTCCCCTTGCAGATCTTGTCTCCGAACACTGTCGTGAGCTGCACCTCGGCGGCCTCGCCGAGATGCCGTTCCATGGTCCGTGGCACCAGCGGCGTGAGCCGGTCGGCCGCAAGCGGAATCGCAAACAGCACGACCGCGATGATCGACGCAGCCGCAGCCACCGACCAGGCCACGATGCGTGCGATCGCTCCGCCGCTCAATTGATTCTCGTCGATCTCGGCGCAGCGCGCGACCAGCTCGGCAGCCAGCGCGGAATCGCGAATCTCGAGCCTGGCGAGCGGCGGCGCGGACCGACAGCTCACCCGCAGCGTGCCGGCCGGGCTGTCGACCCGTCGCAGGTCGGGATAGGCCCAGGAGACGAAATTGTCGTCGCTGCGCATGACGAGCTGGTTGACCAGCGCAATGTTGACTGCCTGCCGGCGGTTGGAGACGCCGTCGAAATAGACCGCAGCGCCGACCGCCGGGCGCGCGGCAGCGTGGTTCGCGGCACGATCATCAGGCGTGCCGGATGCAGCCGCGTCAAAAGCCGGCGACATCGAGACCATCGGCAAATCCCTCACCGAGCGCGCTCGCCAGATCGCCCTTGGCGACGACATTGGCTAGCGCCTCGAGGCCACGCAGCTCGACCGAGTCCAGCACCTTCACCCAGATGTCACGCAGCAGATAGAGTCGCATCACGACGTTCAGCGCCAGCATCAGGGCGACGTAGCCGAGCCCCAACATGACGAGCAACGGAATATTGTCGAGCAACACCTCGGGCGTCGGCAGCCCATCATCGGCGGCATCCTCGCCGAATTTCACGGCCAGGCCACCTACGACGCCGAAGTAGCTACCCGAGGCGAGCGACAGCAACGCGAACCAGCCGATCACTTTCCAGTAAAGACCCTGGAGCGCGCCCGGCCGCAGCGTCGATTGCAGGTCTGCGCCGCCAAACCGAATGCCAGACACCCACCAGCGCCACTCGATCGCCCGAAACCGGGCATAGAGGAAAGGCAGCAGCGGAAACAGCACGATCGCGATCGGTGTGCACAGCCACAGCCACCAGGCTTGCTTGAAGAAATCCCAGCCCCTGCCCTCGAAACGTCCTTGCAGGTCACCGTAATAAGAGTGCCGCATCTTGTAACGCTCGAGCGCGGCCTCGCGCCACGGCCAAGCGAAGCCGAGTGTGACCACGACCAGCATCGTCCACAGCATCGAGCGGCCGGCATAGGCCCATCCCGAGCCATCCATCCAGAACCGGACACCGCGCCAGACGGTGCGGGTCAGGCGATAGCGGCGCGCGCGGTAGATCGCGAACTGGCCGAATGCGTAGAACGCGATCACTAGCGGCACGCCGGCGAATCCCTTGAACCGCTCGGCTTCGATGCTGACCAGAAAATAGGCCAGATAAATCGGGACCAGGATCGCCAGCGCAAACAGGAAACCGATCAGCAGCTCCTTGCCGCGACCGGTGTATTCGGCAGCGTCACCGTCGACGATGGTGTTGGTCCATAGATGCCTGCGGATATCGGTGGCGAGCCAGAAGCGATAAAAGCCCAGCGTCACGAGCTCCAGCGCCGCGCCCCGGCTGACCAGCCGGAAAAACCTGCCGCGCCCGCCGGAGAACGAGGTGGACGCCGGCGGCAGCGGTGGCGGCGGCTGCGGCACGAAACTCATCTGATTCACGACTGAAACCTCCTGCCCGGATCAAATCACCGGCAAAGAGCAACGCTCACCGGTGCCCCGTTTCCGAAGGCGCATCAACTCGCCGCAGCCATTTCTGCGAATCTCGAAAAAATAGCAGCAGATTCTATGCATCGGGTGCGACTTTGGATTGGATGTTCCGATAATGTGCGCGCCGAACGACCGATCGGAACTTCTCACCCGCCACACTCGTCTGTCGCCATGACGCACGTCACGGTTCGATCATACGGCATGCTTTTCCGAATCGCCGTCGAAAATTTTTGACGATTTTTGCCTTATGTGATTTTTTCAAATAATTCGCGACCGATCAGCATGCGGCGAATCTCGCTGGTGCCGGCGCCGATCTCGTACAGCTTGGCATCGCGCAACAATCGCCCGGTCGGATAATCGTTGATGTAGCCGTTGCCGCCCAGAAGCTGGATCGCATCCAGCGCGCATTGTGTCGCCTTCTCCGCGGCGTAGAGAATGGCGCCGGCCGCGTCCTCGCGCGTCGTCTCGCCGCGATCACAAGCCTTGGCGACCGCGTAGACATAGGCACGCGAGGCGTTCATCGTCGTGTACATGTCCGCGACCTTGCCCTGCACGAGTTGGAACGTGCCGATCGGTTGGCCGAACTGCTTGCGCTCGTGGACATAAGGCAGCACCACGTCCATGCAGGCCTGCATGATGCCAAGCGGTCCCGCGGCAAGCACCGTGCGCTCGTAGTCGAGACCGGACATCAAGACGTTGACGCCGCGGCCGACCTCGCCGAGCACGTTCTCCTCCGGCACCTCGCAATCTTCGAACACCAGCTCGCAAGTGTCCGAGCCGCGCATGCCAAGCTTATCGAGCTTCTGCGCGGTGGAAAATCCCTTCATGCCCTTCTCGATGATGAAGGCGGTGATGCCGCGCGGCCCCACCGCCGGATCGGTCTTGGCATAGACCACCAGTGTTTCGGCCACGGGTCCGTTGGTGATCCACATCTTGTTGCCGTTGAGGACGAAGCGATCACCCTTTTTCTCCGCACGCGTCTTCATCGACACCACGTCGGAGCCCGCCTGCGGTTCCGACATCGCCAGCGCGCCGACATGCTCGCCGGAAATCAGCTTCGGCAGATATTTGCGCTTCTGCGATTCGCTGCCGTTGCGCCTGATCTGGTTGACGCAGAGATTCGAGTGCGCGCCATAGGACAGGCCGACGGACGCCGAGGCGCGGGAGATCTCCTCCAGCGCGATGCAATGCTCGAGATAGCCGAGGCCGGAGCCGCCATAGTCCTCCTCGACGGTGATGCCATGCAGGCCGAGCTCGCCGAGCTTCGGCCACAGGTCGCGCGGAAACTGGTTGGTCCGGTCGATCTCGGCGGCGCGCGGCGCGATCTGATCCTGTGCAAAAGAGAACACCGTGTCGCGGATGGCATCCGCGGTCTCGCCGA